>CANFME010000011.1 GCA_947448305.1 Burkholderiaceae bacterium | reverse complement strand
ATTTTTTAGGTACGGCCGCAATGAACTGGATTGTATGGCAATTCGGGCTAGTAGTAGCCTTAGTCTTCGGGATTTACATTCCCGATGAATGGAATTTTGCATTTGCAGGAACCTTGGTTTTGATTTGTTTAATCGCCCCAAATTTAAAGACCTCTAAAGAAATTACCATTGGTATCGTCAGCATTGTAGTTACAGTATGTACAATTAATCTGCCCTACCGCTTAGGGATTTTAAGTACTGTTTTGGCCGCAATGTGTACTGCTTTTTTAATTGAACAACTTCAGAGGAAAAATGTCTGACATTTATTTCTGGTCCTGCATCGCTACCTTAAGTTTTGTAACATTCTTTACACGTAGTTTTTTTCTCACATTTGGTGCAAAACTAAAACTTTCTCCGTCAATCAGAAATTTAATCCAATATGCTCCTACAGGTGCCTTAATTGCAATTGTGATACCTGAATTAATCTTTGAAAAAGATGCCCTCACTAAAACTTACCAATTTGCATTGCATCCGGCACAAATTTACTCGAGTATTTCGACACTTGTGGTCTTCTACATTTCTAAAAGCATGGTGCTTAGCCTTAGTGTTGGAATGCTAGTTTTGACTTTATTGTCGAAATATTTGTAGAAAAATAGATGAGTTTAATTCAGTGATTGAATCAAAATTGATTATGAATTAATTATAAAATTTATAAGTAATTCATAAAGCGTTAAATTCATGCACTAAGCTTTGATTAAATAGACTTTTTTTAGTATTTTGTCATTTATAATTGATAAAATTTAATAACAATGATAATTATTTTTAAATTAACAATTGAAGTTTAAAATGATTTGTATCAATACCAAAAACACAGCAATGAAATGCTCAAGGAATATAAATAAATAATGTTAACTAGTTTGAAAACATTGAATCCACCTGTGCGGTTAAAGCAACTTTTATTTTTATTGTTGATTGTTTCAAGTCATCCATCAACAGCGCAAGATATTGAGGCTGAAAAATTACTAACGAATCAAGGTTATTACTTCCTATCTATTAGAGATAACTACCATGCTTCTCAGGTTTGGAATAAGTTGATATTGTTAAATTCAAAAGACGAAAACGCTCTGTATGGATTAGGTGTCATTGCTGTTAACCAAAATAAAATCAGTTTAGCTAATCAATACCTATCTCAACTTAAAGGGATTAATCCCAAAAGTTTATTAGCAACCCAGTTGCAACAGGAAATTCAACTCAGTTCGCCTAGCTCACAAAAATTAATTACTAATGCCCGCTTAGCAAATGAAGCCGAAAACCCTGAAAAAGCAGTTCAATTATTCAAGCAAGCACTCGGAGACATGGAGCCCCAAGGTCAAATAGCCCTTGAATACTATAACCTTTTAGCCAAGACAGAAAACGGAAGAACAAGTGCTATTGAAGGTTTAAGTCGTCTAAGTCAAGAATCCCCATCAGATATGCGTATTCAATTGCAATATGCCAAACAACTCATTACAAAAGAAAGTACCAGAGCTAATGGGCTCGAACTGCTCTTCAAGATTAGTAAAGATAAGCTTTATGCCGTTGAGGTAAACGAATTAATCAGAAGTGCTTTAGTTTGGGCAACCGTCGCACCGACAAACTTATTTCCCTATTACCAGCAGTTTCTAAAAGCTAACCCCGACGACGCCGAAGTAAAGGCTGCTTATACGGCGGGTTTAAATAATCAAAGAAGATCTTTTGGTACAACGGATATTCGTCAGACTCCCGAGTTTTTAGAAACAAATAAAAACTTGCAAGCAGCTAAAGCTGCCAAAGACCCAATTGCTATTGATCAGGCATTAAGAGGTATGTTGCAATTTCTACCAAATGATCCTTGGCTCAGACTCGACTTAGCAAATAACTATCTACTGCTAAAAAAGAATGCAGAGTCTTCTGCAATTATGGAGGAGCTTATTGCAGCCCAACCTAAAAACGCAGAAGCAATTTTTGCCTATTCAATTTATCAATCTTCTATTGGCAATTGGCGGAAATCTCTAAGCGTTATTGAAGAGATTGCCCCGAAATCTAGAACGCCAGAAATGGCTGTATTTCAAAAATCTGCATGGATTCATGCTCAAGCTGAGTATTCTAAAGAATTATTTGAATCGAATAAAACTGCTCAAGCCAATAGTTTATTGTTAAAAGTTGAACAACAACTCGATAAAGATGAACCGGGTACTGTTACTCTCGTCAATGCCTATAACGAAATTGGTGAAACTAAGCGGGCATTGAATCTCATTCGTAAAAGAATTTCAGAAAATAAAACCCCATCAAATGATTTACTGATTTCTTATTCCAATATTCTATTAGCAACAAATCAGAGTATTGAGTGCTTTGGGGTTTTGCAACAATTAAAAACTCGTTCTTTAACTCAAAATCAAAAAATCGCTTTTGACGAAACCACCTTTAACTACTCGATTAAGCAAGCTGAGTTGATGAGTAAAATACCAAGCAAGAGTAAAAATGCGGTCAATTTATTAGAACAACTAAAAGTGAATAATGCAGATAGCGTATTTTTACAAGAAACACTCGCAAGAGCCTATTCTAACGTCGAAAATTACCCAAAATCTCAAGCCATTTTCCAATTATTAGTAGAGAATGATCCGCAAAGAAGTTCTTTATATCCGGAGCTTGCTTCTGTTGCAATTCAGAATAAAAATCTTACCCTAGCAAATCAAACAATTGAAGCCTATCTCAAATTAGAAAAAGATAATCCTGAAGCTTTTTATAATGTGTCTAAACTTTACAGAATGATGGGTAAAGGATACCGCGCCCAATACTATGCTGAAAAGTCAGTTGAACTTTCTCAAAACCTACCTGATCCAACAAAGCCAGTAAGTGGTTTTGTCGGTGGAGCTGCTCCCATGACCCTCGGCACAATGCCTGAGAAATATTTAAAAGATT
Source organism: Burkholderiaceae bacterium (assembly GCA_947448305.1). Lineage (GTDB taxonomy): Bacteria > Pseudomonadota > Gammaproteobacteria > Burkholderiales > Burkholderiaceae > Polynucleobacter. The sequence continues at coordinate 36,518 of CANFME010000011.1, read as the reverse complement.
TTGCGGCTGTTAAACCAGCATTAGCCAAAACCAAACCTAAGACTACAGCAGCACCAGTAGTAGAAGAGGCTGTTTTGGTTGGTAATACTAGCTACGATTTCCAACTTCCAGCACCGACCAAGCTACCTACCTCAGTCGACTCACCTAGTCAAACGCTTGCTTACAGTAAACGTATTTCTCAAAATGAACTGAATGATATTAAGCAAGAGCGATCTACAGAAGTTTTGGTTGGTACTATTTTCAGGGGTAGAAATGGTGATCCAGGTAAATCTGCCATGAAAGATGCTCAATTACCTATTGAGATTCGATTCCCCATTGATGATGCAAAATTTAACGTAAAGATTTCGCCAGTTAACCTTAATGTCGGCACATTACAAAATTCAATATATAGTCTTTCCACTTTTGGTGGGGGCCCAGATGCTGCTTTGGCTCAAATTAATGGTCAAGTTGCACCTAATGGTGATCAAATAGCCAGGGGCGTAGGACTTTCAGCTGGTGCGTCTCAAAATGGATTTAGTGTCGACGCAGGTGTAACTCCCCTTGGTTTTTTATTTTCTAAGTTCACCGGTGGTATTAAATATGAAGGTAACTTAGATAATCAAAACTCAAATTTCGTTGCTTTAAATGCATCAATTCGTCCAGTCACAGACAGCATTCTATCCTTTGCTGGTATGACTGATTCTCGGACTGGGGAAACATGGGGAGGAGTCACCTCTACCGGTGGAAGAGCGGGCTTCACCCATCTATTTGGCAATGATAAGCAATATGGATATTTTATCAATGGAGCATATCATCAACTAACGGGAACAAATGTCGACTCTAACACCCGAAAAGAATTAACAACTGGAGTGTTTAAAACCATTTCACAAACAGCCAATTCCTCTTTTAAACTAGGTTTGAGTGCAAGTGGAATAGGGTTTGACAAAGATTTAAGTTATTACACTATTGGCCATGGGGGCTACTTTAGCCCACAAAGCTTTATTACGTTATCAGTGCCCTTTACTTTTGAGAAGCAAGGGTATGATTTTAGATACTCATTACAAGGTGCAGTAGGTTGGCATCAATTTAGTCAAGATGGCAATGTATTCTTTCCTACTGATGCGGCGAGGCAAAGCCAAGCAGTAGCTACAATGGCAAATAATCCCTTAATCTTTGGCAATAACACAGCAGTTTACCCAGGATCTACCCAGTCCGGAGTTTCTTACAACTTATATGCGGCATCTGAATATCAAGTAGCCCCACAGTTTTTTCTAGGTGGAATTTTATTATTAGACAATTCTGGTAATTATCGTCAATGGAGCGCTGGAATGTCTTTGAAATATACTTTTGAGAATATGACTAGAGCGCCGACACTTCCTGTAAATCCTTTGCTCTCGCCTTACTCTCCGCTAGCCCAATAATTAGCAATTAATACATTCAACTTCACCTTAACTAAACCATTTGTAAAACAAGTTCATTTAAGAAAAAATCTGAGAATTTTTAAATATAGGTAATTTATTAAAAATGTTAAAGCACTCTTTCAGCTCAAGAATTAGAAGGATCGAATTGTTCCTTATGGAAAGAATTAATTGGAAAAATAACTTTGTTATTCTTCTAATGTTGGCATGCGTATTACCCTTCTTGCTTTTAACGATTTCTATCCCCTTAGAAGAGAGTGACCAAATCGTATTTGGAGTAGCAATTTGCTTAGTAAGTCTTTTGATTAGTCGCTTTTTCACTAATCGATTGATTATCATAATCCTAATTTTATCCTCTGCAACAGTGACTGCTCGCTACTTTTATTGGCGTGTGACCTCTACACTTGGCTTTAACCATCCAATTGAATATGTACTAGGATACTTATTGCTATCCGCTGAGGTTTATGGTGTTACCATCATGTGCTTGGGTTATTTTCAAAGCATTTGGCCAATCAAAAGGACTCTCGTTAAGCTGCCTGATGATGCTAAGTTATGGCCAACTGTAGACGTTTTTATCCCTACCTATAATGAGCCCTTAAGCGTAGTTAGTGCAACAATTCTTGCCGCTCAATCCATCGACTGGCCCTTAGACAAATTAAATGTTTACTTGTTAGACGATGGCAATAGAGATGTATTTAAAAACTTCGCAAAAGAAGCTGGGGTTCATTATTTAACACGTTCCGAAAATACTCATGCCAAAGCAGGTAATTTAAATGCTGCATTAGGTAGATCTAAGGGTGATTACGTCGCCATTTTTGATTGTGATCATATTCCGACAAGGTCTTTTTTGCAGTTAACGATGGGATGGTTTTTAAAAGACCCTAAATTAGCGGTCATGCAAACTCCGCACTACTTTTTTTCGCCAGATCCAATTGAACGAAACTTAAAGGTTCATGGACATATTCCGAACGAAGGAGAGTTGTTCTATGGGGTTGTACAAGAGGGTAATGATTATTGGAATGCCTCATTCTTTTGTGGCTCTTGTGCAGTTTTAAAGCGCTCAGCTCTCAACGAAATTGGTGGTATTGCTGTTGAAACAGTCACTGAAGATGCTCATACTGCCTTAAAGTTGAGTAGAAAGGGCTATAACCTTGGTTACATATCTGTGCCACAAGCCGCTGGACTTGCTACTGAGAGTCTCAATGCCCATGTGAATCAAAGAATTCGTTGGGCTAGAGGGATGGCTCAAATCTTTAGAATCGATAACCCTTTTTTGGGTAAAGGTTTGAAATTTGGACAACGCCTTTGCTATGCAACGGCGATGTTAGGTTTTTTTTACAGCGTGCCAAGATTACTGTTCTTAATTGCTCCAATGGCTTATTTAATTTTTGGCTGGGAAATATATCAAACTTCTGCTATTTCTGTTTTTATCTATGCTCTTCCCCACCTATTTATGGCACAGGTAGCCGGTCACAAAATGCAAAATCAATATAGGCACTCATTTTGGGGTGAAATTTATGATACCTTACTTGCCCCCTACCTCTTATTACCTGTCCTTTTTGCCATGGTTAATCCTAAGGCTGGTAAATTTGGAGTTACTAGAAAAGGGATTACAAGATTTGAGAAAAATCATTTTGATTTTCATATTGCCGCACCAACTTTAGGCTTACTAGCTTTCAACTTGCTCGGTTTAGGCTTTGGTTTATTTCATAATATTTATTTGGAAAACGGTAATTTGCACACTACTTTTTTAAATTTATTTTGGGTCCTTTTTAACATCATTATTCTTTTAACTTGCGTGTACATTGCATATGAATCAAAAGAGTTAAGATCTACCCCTAGAGTGAAGATGGAAATACCTGCTGCTATTTACTTGCCAAATGGAAGAACCTTATATGCCTCCTCTTTAGATTTTTCAAATAAGGGATTTTCTCTTCAGCTTCCTCCAGGCTACGAGCTCAAAGCTGGCAAAACTATAGATATCGGCATCTTTAGAGGGCTTGAAGAAATTCGCCTACCTTTTGAAATCAAAACTGGTGGAAATGTATTAGGCCTTCACATGGGGGATTTTACGGTTGAGCAACAAAGAAAACTGGTAGAAGTGACATTTAGCCGTGCTGATAATTGGGCGCAAGAATGGGGTGTAAATCGTAAAACAAATCCCCTCTCTTCCTTTAAAGAATTAATGGGTCACGCTCTACTTAACCATAGAAGACTCAACTCATCTAAAAAACTAAAAAAAATATAACTTATGATGTCTTTTAAATTTTATCGAATCGTGGCATTTATTCAGTTAATTGTATTTTGCCAATTAAGTCTTTTCCCCTTGATAAGTATGGCGAAAAATGAACCTCTCAATGCGAGTCCGGATCAATTTATTACAGTTAAATCACCTGCACTAAAAGATTACAATATTCCATTAAGACTACTTGGAGCCCCTACTCCAATTAGCTTAAAAGGTAGTAACGATCAATTTGAAATTGGCTTTAATTTTCATATTGATGAGTTAGTAACGAAAGCCGAGCTTCAACTTGCTTACTCCTACTCAAAAGCACTTTTGAATGAGTTGTCTCAAATTGATATCTTAGTGAATGGTCAGCTAATTGACTCTTTGTCAGTTGATAGTTCTCAAGGTGATAAAGTTTTAAAGAAAACAATTGTTATTCCAGCACAGTTAATTGCAGATAAAAATACGGTTAAATTTCAGTTTAATGGACACTATGCTACTGAATGCGAAGATCCAAAGGATTCTAGACTTTGGGCTATTATTGACAATGCCAGTTCCTTAAAATTAACGGTTAATCGTTTCCGTTTAAAAAATAATTTAAATCACTTTCCCGCGCCCTATATTGATGATCAAAGTATGAGAAAGGGTAAGTTGCCCTTCTCATTTGTAGGCAATGTTGACCGTAATACTTTAGAAGCAGCCGGGTTACTCGCCTCTTATTTAGGCACCTCTGAATTTGGCAGTCATCAGTCTGAAGCCTTGTTTAACGAGATTCCTAAGAGTGGGCATGGCATCATATTTGTTTCCGATCTAAAACAACTTTCTACCCTAGGTATTAACTTCCCTGAAGATGCTGGTATTTTGGAGATTGAAAACCCAAAGGATCCGTATGGCAAGTTAATGATTTTTAATTCTCAAAATGGTAATTCTGCCAAAATTAATGTTGTAAATCTGATTAAAAATATTGGCAAATTAGATACCGATAGAATTAACTTTACACAAGCTCCGAAAATACCCAAGAGTGAACCCTATGATACCCAGGCTTGGATTTCTGCTAAAAAACCTTTAAAGTTTAGCGAGATCATACCCAGTAGTGATGACTTAGGTTCGTCTGGTTATGGGGATAGTCGTATTCCATTAAGCTTTGAGCTTCCACCTGACTTATTTGGCCTCACTTATAAAGATGGTGTTAACTTTAATTTAAAGTATCAATACAAAGTTCTTGAAAAAAATCCTAATGCTCAATTAATTATTTATGATGAAAAAAAATTCATCAAACAAATCCCTTTATTCCCAATGGAAAAACAAGGTTCTTCAAAACTTGTACAAGGTTTATTGGGTAAAAATTCAAATCTACCAATCCAGCTCGATAATAATACTTTTCAAAGCCAAACCACTTTTACGACGGCCTTAAGCAACCAAATCAATAGTGTTCAACTTAGAAATTATTTTAATTACGACACCCAACCGATTTTGAATTGTACCGAGGCACCCCAACAAAGCACTCTTTACAAACAAAATATTGATCCAAACTCGACGATAGATATTTCACACCTTTCGCATTTTATTAAAATGCCGAACCTATATGCTTTTAGTCAAAAGGGTTTTCCTTTTTCAATCATGGCTGATTTATCAGATAGCGCGGTGATTATCCCCTCATCCCCCAATCAAGATGAAATTAGCGCGTATCTAAATATTCTAGGCTTTTTGGGCTCAACCGTTAAATCCCCAGCTTACAACATGAGTTTAAGATTAGACAATGACTTTAAAGATGTTGAGAATAAGAATCTCATTTATGTCGGTATGAATAGTGATTCGAGGCTTTACAAATCATGGAAACTAGAAAAGTACTTAAGTGGTTTTTACTCTGGAGCCAACCAGCAAGATTTATTGTCTAAAATGAAAAGTTTTCTTAAATATTTTCAATCAGAAAGTCGTAATCATTCTCTAGAAAATCATAGCAAAGCTGCATTTTTAATTGGTTTGAAATCACCTTACTCACCCGAAAGAAGTATTGTCGTATTGGCGAGTCAGGACTCAAGTAACTTGAAGAAAATATCAGAAGCATTGAATGAAAAGGCTAGCAAAGGCATTTACGTTCAGGGATCTATTGCCGAGTTTATCAATGGTTCAATTAACTCTGCTGATGTTTCAGAAACTTACTATGTTGGAAAATTAAAACCCTTTGAAAGTATTTTCTGGTATTTCAAGAATCATCCAATTACCCTGACTGGTTTAACTTTCTTTGCATTATTTATCGTTAGTTTGATTTTCTATTTTGCACTTCGAGCAAATGTAAAAAAACGCGTTTTACATCATCATTAAGTGCCTAATTTAATGAAAATTCATAATCTAGTTAATAGAAATTAAAAAAGAATTGCAATCAAGCCGATGAATAAAAATTTTAAATACTTCTTTTTCTGTATTTTTTTGTGTTTTTTTTTGAATAGCAACACAGTTTTAGCAGCAGAAAATAACTCTTCAAACCTAGAGTGCTCAGGTAATCAATTAGATCTTTGGGATCATTACAAGAAAATGTTTATGCAAGACGATGGGAGAATCATCGACTATGCCACACCGATTGAACATTCAACTTCTGAAGGCCAGTCTTATGCAATGATGTTTGCGCTCATTAATAATGATCCAGAAAATTTTCAAAAAGTTTGGAGTTGGACACTTGCAAACTTATTCGATAATGATTTAAATAATAACCTTCCAGCTTGGCAATGGGGTAAAAAACCAGATAACACTTGGGGGGTGACAGACTATAACTCCGCCTCTGACGCTGACCTATGGTTTGCTTACGCACTTTTAGAAGCTGGGCGAATATGGAAAAACAAATCCTATACCACTCAGGGACTTCAGATTATTAGCTTAATAGAAAATCGAGAGTTTATTGATCTGCCAAATTTTGGCAAAATGATTTCGACTGGATACATTAAGAAAGCCAGTTTAAACAAAACAAAATGGTCTTTAAATCCTAGCTATTACCCACTACCTCTTTTAAGAAGAATTGCCGCTGAACGAAATAACTTGCAGTGGGATGAGATTATTTCAAATGTTCCCAAAGTGATTAAAGAAGGTAGTCCACAAAAATTCCCTGCAGACTGGATTTACTATAAATTAAATGAGGGGGATATCCCAGAATTTTATTTTGACCCATCCAGAGGGCAAAAAAGTAGTTTTGACGCTATCCGGGTTTATTTATGGGCAGGGGTAACTCACCCAGATGATCCATTCAGACGAGATATTCTATTATCGATCTCAGGAATCGTCAAAGCAATCGCAATCAAAGGATATGTTCCCGTGAAAATAGATGCGCTGACCGGTGAAATTATCAACAATAGTTACTCTCCATTTGGATTTTCTGCAGCTGTAGCGCCTTATTTTTATGCCATTGGTAAAAAAGAAATTGCTCAAGCTCAAATTAATAGAACAAATTTAATGATTAGAAAGAGTCAATCTTCAGAAAATATCAACACTAATAAATTACGTTATTACGATTACTCTTTGAGCCTATTTGGATTAGGGTTTACTGAGGGCTATTACCGATTCAATTTAAATGGTTTTTTAGAAACAGCATGGATGCACAAAAACTGTGCAAAGTTTGACATAAGTTATTAATATCTATTAGAAATTTTTTAGTTTTTTGACAACAAAATGTTTGAATTTAAACTGTTTTAAATTTAACATCGCTATAATAAAATGTAGTTTAGATTAATTAGTGTTTTTCACTTTAAATCATATTTTGGAGTTTTTTTGAAATTTTCCCCTTTAAAATTGACGGCTTGTACGCTACTATATGCGAGTTCTCCATTAGCCTTTTCACAGGCTGACAGTGCCTTTAAAGTTTTATCCGACCAAGCGCAATTTTGGCAGTCCAAAGGGGATTATGCAAAAGCCGCACAATCTTGGAAAAAAATATTATTAATTGACCCATCTGATGACAAAGCTCTTTATGGTCTTGGAGTTAGCGAATTAAATAGTAAAAACCCTGAAAATGCCAAAAGCTACTTGGCTAAGATGAAGTCAGTGGCACCAAACAGTAAATATGTCATTGCCCTGGAGCAGGAAATCGTATTACGTAGCAATAGCTCTGGCGCTTTAATTGACTCTGCTAGAAAAGCAAGTCAACGTGGCGATGTTGAGAAGTCAAAACAGTTATTTGAACAGGCTTTAGGCAATATCAAACCCCAAGGTCCATTAGGACTTGAATATTACAGTGTTTTGGATCGTTCTAAAGAGTCCAAAAAAGAAGCCATTGAAGGCTTTGCAAGGATGGCTAAAGAATCTCCGGAAGACCCTCTCATTCAATTGGAGTATGCCAAAAGACTCATTACTATTGAATCTAGCAGAGCTGAAGGTATTAACCGCCTAGCGAGTTTAGCTAATGATCCAACTCTAAAAGAAACTGCAGTAGAAAACTGGCGTCAAGCGTTGATTTGGGGAGGTCCACCAAATCCTCGTGCAACGGCCCAGTTCGACCGTTATCTCAAAGTCGCTCCAGATGATACAGAAATTAGAGCACTTTTAGCAGAAGGAAAGTCGGGCGCAAAAAGAGTGGCTGTTAGTAGTGAGCCTTACCATAACCCGAAAACATTACGTGAAGCAAAAGCAGCACTTGCAGCAGGCGATGATCAAATGGCCTTTCAGATTTTACAGGATGGTATTGCAATCGATCCAACCGATCCTTGGACGCGTTTTGAATTAGCTAAGTTATATTTAAAAGAAGGTCAAAAACAAGAAGCGATTGGCTTAGTGAACGGTTTGCTTTCAAGTCAACCCAACGACCCCAATACACTTTATGCCACGGCAATGCTTTACTCCTCTATGGATGATTGGCCAAATGCTTTAAAGTTCATTGAAAAAGTAAATCCTAGATTAAGAACACCCTCAATTGCCGAATTTCAACGTGCAGCTTGGATGGAAGTTCAGTTAATTTATGCCGTTGAATTTGCCAGAAAAGGCTCAACCACTCAAAGCCTCTCAATTTTCAATAGAGCTGAATTAATTGCCGGTCAAGACCCAGCCCTCTTAGGTAAAATCTCAAAAGCTTATATAGATGCAGGCATGACTGACAAAGGTGTTAATCTTTTGCGTCAAAAAGTAACCCTAAGCGCTGGTAAATCAAATGACTTGCTCATTGAATACGGGAACGTTTTACTCAAAACAAATCAATCTGTTGAGAGCTCAAATGTCCTCAGACAATTACAATTAAAGAGCCTGTCTGCCGAGCAAAAACAAAGTTTTGACCAATTGGTTTACTCCTACTCTGTAAAACAAGCTGAGTCATTGATTCAATTAGGTAAACCCAAAGAAGCGACCAGAATTTTAGTTGATCTGCAAACTCAACGCCCAACAGATAGTGCAACATTGATTGCACTGAGTAACGCCTACGCTGCTAATGGACAAGGTGCCAAAGCCATCGAACTGCTTCAAGGCCTTGAGGAAAGATACCCAAATAATCCAGATATTATTTACAGCTTAGCTCTAGCTAATATTCAGTCAAGGAATTTTCCTAAGGCGATTAGTCACTTAGATCGCTTCATTACTTTTGATCCCACTAATCCTGAAATATTGGACAAGGCTGGACGTGCTTACAGGAGTATGAATAAGTTAGCTACGGCACAAGAGTTGTTTAATGCCTCCTTGGAAATTCAAGAAAGAAACGCTGTTTCCAGTGGCAGTTCTAGTTCGAGTCTGGCCAACATTACAAGTTTAGGAACTATACCTACTGACTTCTATAAAGGAAAAATTCCTCCTAAGCCAGAAACAACCAGGATCGTTGCATCAAGAGGTAAGAATCCTCTTAATGATCCTTTTGCGATGGATACCGAAATCCCAAATCCAGTACCTTTACCAAAATACTTAGCTAACAACATTAATTTGAAGCCTATCTCAACTGCGGAAGCACTTCAAGAAATTAAAGAAACTCAAGCGCCACAGGTCTTAGCAGGAATTTCTTTAAGAAGCCGAACGGGAGACTCTGGTTCTTCTAGATTGACGGATACGCAAACTCCAGTTGAAGTTAGAGTTCCTGTTGGAGATGGAAAAGTTGCGGTTCGTGCAACACCGATTAACCTTAACTCAGGATCAATTGCTCAAAATACTTACAGCTCATTAACTTACGGTAGTGGTCCTCTTGCAACTGGTTCTGTTAGCACTCCGCAAGTGAGTGGTCTTGGTTTATCTGTTGCTTACGATATCAACAACTTAGGTGTGGATATCGGAATGACGCCACAAGGTTTCCAATATTCGACAATCACAGGCGGTATTAGGTATGGTACTTTTGTGAACTCTGCTAATACCATTAGGGTAACAGGCGCTTTGTCATCTAGACCCGTAACTGACAGCGTATTGTCCTTTGCTGGTGTGACTGATAACCGAACTAATTTATCTTGGGGTGGGGTTACTGCTACAGGTGGTCGAATTGGTGTTAGTAAATCATTTGGTGTAGATAACTCCAATTCACTCTATATGAATGCTTCTTATCATGCGATTGAAGGAAATAATGTTGACTCTAATACAAGGACTGAGTTCAGTGGTGGTGTCTCCAAGGAGATCCGCCAGACGGCTTCGGAGAGATACAGAATTGGTCTAAATATGACTAATTTTGGTTTTAATAAAGATTTAAGTTACTACACTTATGGTCAAGGTGGTTACTTTAGTCCCCAGCAATATCTGGCCGTTAGTATCCCCCTCTCTGTTGAAGGTCATCAAGAGGATTTGATTTACTCAGTTACGGGCTCACTAGGTTGGCAAACGTTTAATCAAGACGGGTCGAACTTTTTCCCAACTAATGCTGCGATGCAAAACTCTGCCAATGCCATTCTTGGCGCAACGGCTCAATTTGGTAAATCATCGGCTGTCTACCCAAGTAACTCAGTTTCCAGTTTGGCTTATAGTCTAAATGCTTCTACGCTTTACAAATTGGATCCCCAGTTATTTTTAGGTGGGGTGTTGCAATTTGAGAACTCTGGCAACTATAACCAATGGGCCGCGAGTTTATTCCTAAGATATAGCTTTGAGGAAATTACGCAATCGTTAAAATTGCCGATCTCCCCACTCTTGTCACCCTACTCTCAATTCCCAGCGTATTAATTTGAAAATATATGCAGAATATACTTTTAGTTAATTACTTTCAAAAAACAATTACTTTTAACTTTTAAATAGGTTTTAAACATTATGGCAAACATCAACGATATAGAAAGTTTGTTCAGTTTGATTGGTCAATCTCCTAATGATTACAAGGAGTTTTATCATGAGAAAAATGGACTCCATGCTTTAGATAAGTGGAGTTATTTAAAAAATATCCAACTAGAAAATCCTAATGAAGAGGGAATTTCAATTTTTGAAAATGGACCAATGAATTCAAATCCATCTGAGAAATTAGAAATACCGCCTTTAACAACCTCAACAAATACAGAATCAAATCCAGTAGCGAGGGTAACTCCGCCAAATCAAGCCCAAGACTTCACGCCGAGAGAAGTTGAAGTTTCGTCCCCTAAGGTCGAAAGGTACACTTCACCTGTACTTGAATCTACTAGCGACTTTTCAAATATTTCTGACAATACAGAAACTCAATCTGCTACTTTCTCGGATTCCGATTTGGAACCTGTAACTTCTTCGCAAGTAGAAGCATCAGAACCATTAACGCCTCAAATTTACAATCCCGTTAGCGCACCTCAAGCTGTTAGCCCACCGCCTGCGCCGAGAGTTTATTCGACAACTTCAATTCCTTCAGTACCAAGTTTTATACCAAACTTTAGTAGTCCAACGAATGCCACTACTTCGTCTACATTTACATCAAGTTTTGTTAAGCCTTCAGCTCCAATCAATTCAAATCTACAGTCTACTTTTACCCCTTCTAAAATTGATACGCCAAAAAATCCAGCCAGCGTTAATCAAACAGAAGTGAAACTAAGTACACAAAACGCAAGTCCATTGAACTCAATTTTCTCAAGATTGGAACAAAAGTGAAAATAGTAACCATTTTTTCAACCAAAGGTGGAGTAGGTAAATCTACCATCAGCGCCAACTTTAGCTCAGTTTCATTACTAGAGGGACGTGATGTTATTACTCTCGATTTTGATCCAAATAATTCGTTGAGATACCATTTTGGTTTTGCCCAATCAAACGTAGATGGTCATGCATTGGCAACCCTGAGTAAAACCTCGTTAAAAAATCAAATCAAGGTTAGTGCAGATAGATCAAAAATATTACCATTCGGTAATTTAGATGATGATCAATTAAATGCTTATGAGGAAATGTTATTGCAAGATCCACTGATGCTAAGAAAAGAAATTGAGAGTATGAATCTAGATTCGTCAGATATCGTTATTATTGATGCCCCAGCAGGCTCAACCATTTATTCTCAACAAGCTCTCAATGCAAGTGACGTTGTTGTAATCCCTCTTCTTGCGGATGCTAGTTCATATTTAACACTCCCACAAAGTATCTCAATGTTGAAACGACATTGTTTAAACCGCTCTAATTTTGTTGGTTTTATGGTCATCCTCAACCAAGTAAATCGTAGTTTTGAGTTGAATACAAACATTACCGAAATCATGAAAACAAAATTTGTTAATCATGTTTTTGCTGAAATTCATCAAGACCAAGCTATACCTGAAGCATTAGCAAGTGGTACGAATGTTCTCTCCTACGCTCCAGAAAGTCTTGGTGCACAAGACATGATTGATGCGGCTCAAATTCTTGAAACTTATTTCTTAGGAAAGTAATTGAATAATAAACTTCCTTTACCAGGACATTCAATCCCGCATAACGCTCTGTTTGAGCTAATACAAAAGATTGATTGGAGTTCACCATTACCAAAAATATTGACTACTTTGATATTTTTGCCTTTTTTAATGGTTATTGTGAGCTTTCCATTGGATTACAAATACCAATTTGCTTTTGGAATTATTGTTTTAATCTGTGCATCTCTCATTGCAAGAACTTTTCATAATCGTTTTGTGTCACTTCTTCTCATACTCTTTTCATCAATTATGACCTTGAGATATTTGTATTGGCGTTTCACTACGACTCTAGATTTTAATTCCCCAATGGAAAGCTTTTTAGGTTATTGCCTTTTAATGGCTGAGTTGTATGGTGTGGCTATTATGTTCTTGAGTTATTTTCAAAGCGCGTGGCCCCTCAACAGAAAGTATGTCCCTTTACCTAAAGAAGTCGACCTTTGGCCGACTGTAGATGTATTTATTCCCACCTTTAATGAACCTTTAGATATTGTTAGATGTTCAGTTCTTGCCGCTCAATCAATGGATTGGCCAGCGAACAAAATGAAAATCCATATTTTGGATGATGGTGGAAGACCAAGCTTTAAAGAGTTTGCTAGACAAGCAGGCGTAAACTACATCGCCCGAAAAACACATATGCATGCCAAGGCTGGTAATTTGAACTATGCCTTAAATCAAACGAATGGCGAGTATGTAACTATCTTTGATTGCGATCACATTCCTTCTAGATCATTTTTGCAAATGACGATGGGTTGGTTTTTTAAAGATCCAAAATTAGCGCTCATTCAAACGCCCCATCACTTCTTTTCTCCTGACCCAATTGAACGTAACTTAGACGTGCATGGTCATGTTCCAAATGAAGGTAGATTATTTTATGGATTAGTTCAAGAAGGTAACGATTTTTGGAATGCTTCTTTTTTCTGTGGCTCTTGTGCAATCTTAAAAAGAACAGCATTAGAAAAAATTGGTGGTATTGCTACAGATACTGTCACTGAAGATGCTCATACTGCTCTTAAACTAAGCCGCAAAGGTTATAACTTAGCTTATTTATCGATTCCGCAAGCTTCTGGTCTTGCGACTGATAGCTTTCCAGCCCACATTCGACAACGGACTCGCTGGGCACGTGGCATGGCACAAATTTTTAGGATTGATAATCCCTTACTAGGTCGAGGTTTAACCATTGGGCAACGATTATGTTACTTAACAGCTATGATGGGTTTTTTTTACGGATTTCCTAGACTCGTATTTTTATTAGCTCCTCTGGCGTACTTACTATTCGGATTTGAAATTTACCATGCATTTGCATTAACAGTTTTCTCCTTTGCCATTCCTCACGTTTTTATGGCACAAATTGCGAACCATAAAGTACAGTCTCAATATAGACATTCATTTTGGAGTGAGATTTACGATACTTTATTGGCACCGTATGTTTTATTACCAGTAATTTTTGCGATTATTAACCCAAAGCTTGGTTCATTCAACGTAACCGTAAAAGGTCAAACAAAATTTCATACTAGTCAATTTGATGCCAAGATTGCAATGCCTTGTATTATTCTATTTGCCCTCAATGTTCTAGGTGCAGTGTATGGTATTTACAATAATATTTATGGTGGATATGGTGAATATTGGACCGCTATTTTAAATTTAGTTTGGGTTGTATTTAACTTGGTGGTTTTGGGTGCTTGTATTTATGTCGCCAATGAGGCAAAAGAGTTAAGAAGGACTCCAAGGGTTGATATGGAGTTACCAGCAACGATTTTCCTACCAAATGGAAGAACGATATTCTGTTCTACGGTTGACTTTTCAAATCGGGGTATGTCATTAAAGTTACCAGATGGTATTAATTTAGGTCCAAACAAAGTATTGGACATCGGGATTTTTAGGGAAACGGAAGAGGTTCGCTTTAAGGGTATAGTCAGAAAAGGTGGGAATTTATTGGGTATTGAGTTCTCACCAATGGATTTGAGTAATTATAGAAAGCTCGTTCAAGTAACCTTCTCAAGAGCAGACAACTGGGCTGTTGATTGGGGCAATCATCGTAAAGCATCTCCACTAACATCACTTACTGAGTTAATAGGTCATGGGCCGTTAAGTCCTAGAAAAGTGTTGGGCAACAAAGTGAGGAAAACTTAATGTTTTCTAATCTTCATTTATCAAATCGCATGAATAAAAAAATTATCTATTTGGCTTGTTTGGGCGTTTTTATTCTCAATAGCAACTCAACTTCTTTTGCTCAAAACACTCCAAATCTATTAACCAAGACAAAATCTAATACTTATACCTTAAAGGAAATAGGAACAAATAACCCAGTACTATTAAAGGGGTTAGAGGCTAGGTATGATCATCTATTGAACATCAGGTCAGATGAGATTGCATTAGGTGTTAAATTAAAACTACAGTTTTATTTCTCAAAGTATTTACTAGATAATTCGGAACTTGAGATTCTAGTCAATGATCAAACTGTTAAGAAGATTAAACTTGATGGCGCTAGTGGCAATCAACTCACAACAGATGAGATTGAAATACCATATCAAATCTTGACTGCAAATAACTTAATCACTTATAAATTTCTTGGTCACTACACCAATAACTGTGAAGATCCTAGAGATCCTCGACTATGGCTTGTACTCGGTAATAAAAGTCAATTCGAAATCACAACTAGTCAATTTGCTACTCAAAATGATTTGTCCGCATTTCCAGTACCTTTCATAGATCCGGATCAACAAGCTCCATCAGTCATTCCATTTGTTTTTGCTGGATCACCAGATAAAAACACATTAGAAGCTGCGGGTATTCTCAGTTCTTTCATAGGTGCTTCAGGATATCAACAAAAAATAAAATTTAAAAGTGTCTTTAACAAAATCCCTACTTCTGGCAATGCCATTATTTTTGTTTCAGATCCAGAATATCTGATTAATTTAAATTTTAAAAAGATTAATCCAGAGCCTTCATTAGCAATTATTGATAATCCATTTGATAAGTTAGGTAAGTTGCTGTTGGTGATGGGCTCAAATGGTAATGCCCATAAAACTAGCGTTCTCAATCTAATTGATAAAAAAAGATTACTAACAGGTGATTACATTCAATTAAATGATGGTGTACCCAAGTTTCCCAAACGTGTACCCTACGATGCACCTGCCTGGATTCAAACTAACAAGCCAATCAAAGTCTCTGATATTTCAGGTGCCCCTTCTGGGGATAACTTAAAGGTTGCTAACTACGGTAGTACCGTGATCCCTCTCGATTTACCGTTGCCACCGGACCTTTACCATATTAAAGGCAGCACAGGGATTAAGGTTGATTTAAAATTCGCCTTCTCATTACCTGATAGCACTAAAGGTGAATCTGCCTCTTTGGGGATTTCTGATGATCAGCGATTTGTTAGAGACTTCACTTTAACTAGCCAAGAAAATAGCCCTTTTGGACATTTAAAGAATTATTTTAATAACAAACTGGCTTACTACATCAACTTTGGAAAATCATCCGCTGATTCAGATGAGATTGAATCTCGAACAGATCAAGTAAAAGAAAAGCGGGTTAAATTTGAAGTACCTATTTTCCCGAATCAATCAGACCTTAAACTAAGAGCATTTTTTAACTATAAATATCCAAAAGATTTAGAGTGTGTTGCAAGTACTCCAATTCCATTGACTCAGAAAATGCTCTTACCAAGCTCGTCAATTGATGTTTCGCATGTATCCCATTTTATTGAGATGCCTAATTTAAGTGTATTTGCTCAAAAAGGTTTTCCTTTTACGCGTTTAGCGGATTTGTCCGAGACTGGCGTTATTTTAAATAAGAACTTTAATGAACAATCAATCTCTACTTATTTAACGATGATGGGCTTTTTAGGTAGTAAAACCCACTATCCTGCCCTTAAAGTTCAGGTTGCTCTAGATGATCAAATTAACGAGTTAAGAAACAAAGACTTGTTAATCATTGATGAGAATAATTCATCAAAAGTATTAAAAAATTGGAGTATTCCAGCAGATCAAAATAGTTACACTCTCTCACTGAGTAAAATGACTGAAAAGTTATTTAACAAGTTAGTTAGTATGTTTGACTCCACACCAGTTGAGGTCGATGAACCAATTAGATCTAATGAGACCAATGCAGGTCTGGGTACGATTATCGGATTTGAATCCCCTTTAAAAAGTCACAAGAGCGTAGTGCTTTTAAAAGGATCATCTGATTTTGATTTTGAGAATATTCAAAATGCTCTACTGAGTCCTGCTGATTATAAAAAACCGATCGAAGGCACTAACGCTCTTATCTATGATGAAAAGATCGACACCTTTGACCATGGTGACTATTATGACGTTGGAAGTTTGAATTTTATTGAATTTATCTACTGGACGTTAGTCAAGTTTCCAATTCTATTTATCTTAATTGGAATACTCTCTGTTATTGCCTTGGCAATGATTCTATTCTCAACCCTTAAAGCAAAAGCGCCAAATAGAATTTGATAAGTATAAAAAATGCCTCTGTTAAAAACAGAGGCATTCATTTCAATAGCTAACAGTAATGTTTTAGCCTCTTCCGTACCGATCTTCTAAACGTACAATATCGTCTTCACCCAAATAAGAGCCTGACTGGACTTCAATTAATTCCAAAGGTAATTTTCCTGGATTTTCTAAACAGTGAATAGCTCCAATGGGTATATATACTGACTGATTTTCACTCAGTAATTGTTCTTTTTCGCCAATTAATACTTTCGCCGTACCAGATACTACAATCCAATGCTCAGCTCTATGATGATGCATTTGCACTGAAAGTTTAGCGCCGGGCTTAACCGTAATTCTTTTCACCTGGTAACGCTGACCATGATCAATAGAATCATAAGACCCCCAAGGGCGATGAACTTCTCTATGTAGTTCAGTTAAGGTGCTTTTTTTCGCTTTGAGTTCCTCAACGATTTTTTTCACATCTTGTACCTTATCCTTATTCGCAACTAATAAGGCATCAGAGGTTTCAACAACGACGATATTTTCAACCCCTAATAAAGCAACAAAGCGATGGTCAGCATGTACAAAACTATTTTTACAATCTTTAACCAGTGTGTCACCTCTTTGAACATTACCATTCTCATCTTGGGGTAATGCCTGCCAAACTGAAGACCATGAACCAACATCATTCCAACCAGCATCCAAAGGAACTACTAAAGCATTTTTGGTTTGTTCCATGACCGCATAATCAATCGAATCAGATCGACACTTACTAAAACTTTCTAAATCCAAACGAATGAAGTCTAAATCTTTTTTAGCATCATCCCAAGCTATTTTTGCTGCATTATAAATATCAGGTTGAAACTTCAATAACTCTGCAAGAAAGATTGAGGCTTTGAACATGAACATACCACTATTCCACGTGTAAGTACCCTCTTGAATATATTGTTTAGCCGTCTCAAGATTTGGTTTTTCAACAAATTTTTCAACAGCAACAGCCTTTGCTGCATCAAGAGGTACCAATGACTTTACATATCCATAGCCGGTTTCAGGGGACGTTGGCACAATTCCAAAAGTTATCAATCCGTCCATTTCTGCAGCTTTAGCACCTACTTTTACTGCCTCAATAAAAGCTTGATCATTAGTAAAAATATGATCAGATGGCAATACTAATAAAATAGGATCTTCCTGAAGAAGCGAGAAAGCAGCTACGGCAATCGCTGGAGCAGTATTTCTGCCGATTGGTTCCAAGATTAATGATTTTGGCACTACATTAATATCTAGACACTGTTGGGCAACCAAAAATCGATGATCATCGTTGGCCACTATTACTGGTGACTCTATCTTTAATTCATTTGTAGGATTTTGCAAGCGACTCAAGGTCAATTGAAATAACGATAACTCTTCAGTAACGCCAAGGAATTGTTTGGGGCGTAAAGCTCTCGATAAAGGCCACAACCTTGAACCCGAACCGCCAGATAATATAACAGGAGTAATGTTAGTCATAAATGAAATCTTTATTGAAGGAATAATTATGTTTAATATTATCTCATTGGATTATTTACAATAAAGAATAAGTTTTTTATTTGTGTAGAGAAAAAAATAGAATAGAATTGAAAAATAATAAGAAACAATTCATTTCTAACCAACGGAGACAAAACATGCAAAGTTGCTTAACCCAAGCATTAAAACCAAGCCTTTTCAAACTCATTACCATCAGTTTTTTAGCACTAACGACACTTCATAGTGCAGCCCAAGGTGTTACAGAATCCAAAAATATGGCCTTATTAGGTTATAGCGATTTACAAGGAAGAACCGCTTATCAGCCAACGATTCAAAAACAAGGAAATCGTTGGATTGCCTATGTAGGTCACCATGGAGACTTCAAGTTAAATAACTTAAACGGTCAAATGGAAAACAACGGTACTTCAATTATTGATGTTACTGACCCTAAAAAACCAAAATATTTAAAACATCTGCCAGGTGAAGAAGGTAAAGCTGAACAAGGGGGAGCACAAATGGTTCGTGTTTGCTCTGGTGCAACTTTGCCTAAAGCAGATAAAAGCAAATTTTATATGCTAAGAGTTTTTGGTAATCAATCTCATGAGGTTTGGGATGTTACACAACCTGAAAATCCTAGTCTTTTGACTACAGTAGTAAAAGGTTTAAAGGGAACGCATAAAAGCTTTTGGGAGTGTGATACAGGTATTGCCTATCTTGTTTCAGGCAATCCACAATGGCGCACCAACCGAATGACACAAATTTATGATTTGTCAGATCCGGCTAAACCAGTTTTTATTAGAGACTTCGGACTCGTTGGACAAAATCCTGGCTCAAGTGGACCAGTTCCTATTTCACTACACGGTCCAATTTCAACTGGCCCTAAGGGAAATAGAGTGTACTTTGGATATGGAACCAATACTGAAGGTATTATCCAAATTGTAGACCGTGAAAAATTATTGAATGGTCCAAAAGAGCCAACTCCTGAGAATCTACTGTATCCTCAAGTTTCAAGAGCAGAGTTGCCACCAATGCATGGTGCTCACACAACCTTCCCAATGCTAGACATGGAATTTCCACAGTTTAAAAATAGCCTATTAGGGAACAAAGGCGATATTTTGGTGATAACTGATGAAGCTATCCAAAAAGAATGCTTAGAAGGCCGTCAAATGGTTTGGTTTATGGATATTTCAAGTGAAACTAAGCCTTATGGAGTTTCTAACTGGGCATTACCTGACATGCCAGGAAATCTATGTAAAAAAGGTGGCCGTCATGGAGCTCATTCATCCAATGAAAATATGACAGACATTTTCTACAAGAAAATCATGTTCTTCGCCTATTTCAACTCAGGTGTTAGAGCCCTCGATGTAAGAGATCCTTTTGCACCGAAAGAAATCGCCTATTTTGTTCCAGCCATTAATAAAAATACGGTTGCTCTTGAAACTCCAGCAAGTTCAGCTGGTGCGAAACTACCTTATACAGAAGCTGCAACGAAAGTAGCAATTCAAACTAATAACGTAGAAGTAGATGATAGAGGCTATATTTATATCGTCGATCGTGCAAACACAGGAATGCACATTCTTCAATTAACTGGGCCTGCTAGAAAAATTGCTAATTGGGATGCGGTAGTTAAATAAAACGAAACAAGTCAATTGCATTTGCAAATGAAACGCTTTTTATGTTTGATATTCTTCAGTTGGGTGATGATTTACCCAACTGAAGGATTGACGCAAACGATGAAGAAAGTAGTTCAGTTTCAACTAATTGATGATCAATTAATTCACTCAGAAAAACCACCACTTCGCATTAAAGTAAAACAGCATGAACAAATTGAGTGGCAAATAACAAGTAATACACCTGGTGAGTTGCACCTCCATGCCTATGGAATAGAAGTAAGGGTGCCAAAAAATAAATTAGTAGTTTATAAATTTGAGGCCAAAGCTACTGGCAAATTTCAAATAGAGTGGCATCCACAAAATAATAATGTCAGTACTAGTACCGCAAGTAATCCCAAATCAAATCATTCACCCTCAGCCTACTTTGAAGTTTATCCGAATTAAGTTTTTCTCCTTTCTGTACTTTTTTTCATCGCAAGCCTTTGCCCATGCCTTTGATGAAAAATACGATTTACCTCTACCTATCAATTATTTTTTATGGGGTGCAGCAGGAACTGTTGCCCTCACTTATTTGTTAGCCATTATTTTCTTAAAATTACCGATTGATTCATTTAAAAAAAATGAAACTAATGAGACGAAGTCCCTAGTCTTTTCTAATAACAAATTACGATTTTTGTTATTACCTATTCAACTATGCTTTTTAATCATCGTTGTAGGTTTACTCATAGTTGGATTAACTGGCCCACAAAATCCACTCATGAATTTAATTCCGCATGTTTTATGGGTAAATTGGTGGATTGGTATGCCTCTTTTATTTATGGTTTTTGGCAATGTATTACAGCTCTTTAGCCCAATTGACAGTCTTTTTAATGCCATTGTCCTACCTTTTAAAAAACCTTTAATTCCGCCGTTTAAATATCCAAGCTGGTTGGGCTGTTGGCCTGCAACATTTCTATTGTTGTCATGGTGTTGGATTGAAGTTATTTATCCAAATGCGGCCTTACCTCGTTATATTAGTTCCATTGTGATAATTTGGTTAATTACATGTACCAGTTTAAAAATACTATTTGGTAAAGATTGTGTTCGAAATCACATCGATTTTTTCGCAATTTATTTCTCCTACTTTGGCATGACGTCTGCCATTAATTATCAGGAGAAAAAGGGCTCAGGAATAGGGTTTATTTGGCCTTTCAAAGGCTTATTGATCTCTAATCAGTCTTCCATATCTGGATCAGTAAGCTTCATCATAGCGATGCTATCAACTGTTTTATTTGATGGTTTACATGGAAGTAATGCATGGCAATATTACGAGCAATTTTTAACAAAATACTTACCAAAGCTTTTAGATATCAATGGCTATGTAGCAGGAGCGATTGGTGTTTTCCTGGTTTGGTTCATCCTATATACAATTTTTCTTTTAAGTTGTGCCTTCAACCTTATTCTTAGTAAGTACTTTTACCCACAAGTAAAAATTAATTTCCAGACAATTGTTAAAAGTTTTGCTCCAACACTTGTTCCCATAGCGGTTGCTTATTTGATAGCGCATAATTTTTCAAGCTTGATATTACAAGGACAAAATTTTTTAGCTCTATTGTCTGATCCTTACCAATTAGGATGGAATATTTGTGGAACCGCTGATCTTAGACCTGATATCACATTAATCGATGCCAAATTAACTTGGTATGTTGCTATTAGTTCAATTTTGCTAGGTCATGTCATCTCAATTTGGCTATGCCACATGAGAGCCTTAAAGCTTTTTAATTCGCCTTCAGCAGCGGGTATTTCAACACTACCATTGAGTCTAGTAATGATTATTTATACCGTGATCAGTTTGATTGTTTTAGCAGAGCCATTAACTAATGGCTAAAGCCAATTTCCAAACTATTCTATGGAAATTGGCTTTAAGAAAAAATTAGTAATATGCGTTATAAGAAATTAGTGGGCTTGATAACCAATATCTTTAACTAATTTTCCGTACTTGTTGTAGTCCTTTAACAACTCTTGACCAAAGTACTCTGGAGATTCTGCAACAACTGCTAAGCCATATTGCGCCATCTGCTCCACAATTTCTGGTGACTTCATTGCTTTGTTAATTTCTGTATTCAAGCGCTGAACAATCTCTTTTGGAGTTCCGGCAGGTGCTGAATAACCAAACCAACCGTTCGAATCCCAACCTGCCACAGTTTCTGCAACGGCGGGAGTATTTGGCCAATCTTTGACTCGTACTTTATTAGTTACAGCTAGTAACTTAATGAGGCCAGATCGAATATGAGGAGTCGGACCACTAACTCCGTCAATTCCCAACATCACTTGACCACCAGCCATATCTGTAATAACAGCCGCTGAACCTTTATAAGGTACATGGGTAAACGTAAAGTCACCTGCTTTTGCTAAATGCTCAAAAGTTAAATGAGGAAAACCACCCTCACCATTCGAGCCAACAGTTAATTTACCAGGATTTGCTTTGGCCCAAGCAATCATCTCACCAACTGTTTTGAATGGAACATCTTTATTACTAATCACAACTAGATAGTTGGTCGTAGAAAGTGCGACAGGTGCAAAGTCCTTAATCGGATTATAGGGAATCGTTTTACTCGTGTGGGGCAAAACCACCATATTTCCGCCTTGTGAAGCAGCGATTGTATATCCATCAGGTTTTGATTTAGCAACAAAATCCATCCCGATTGTTCCAGACGCACCAGCCTTATTTTCAACGACAACAGTTTGTCCTAAAGCTTCCTGAAGTTTAGGTGCAATCATCCGAGTCATAATATCCGTAGTATTTCCAGGTGGAAACGGAATAATGATTTTGATCGGACGATTAGGATAGTTTGTGCTTTGGGCAAAAACAAAACTACTCGTGATGGATAAAAAAAGACCTAATACAAATTGTTTCTTCCAACGATAGTTAAACATCAAAATCTCCTTATTAATTTGATTCTTAATTTGGTATTACCGGAATTAATAACTCCGCGGGATAATTGGGTCCAGTCATTAAAGTGACCTTACCACCAAAGATTGCAGGTGGTCTATCGGTCTCATCATCATGCATGAATGGACCGCAACCCGTCATAGGATTTTTCATATTAGATAAAACGGCTGCTTCACCTTCAAACTCATAATCTTTTCCGCGGATCGTTAAAGCAATCCTATAACCTTTAGGAACAACAATACAGGTTGGCCAAATTTCAACATCTAACTCATAAATTTCGCCAACTGCTAAAGGTTGTTTTTCATCATGGGTATGCCATGGACGATAAGGCAGACTTTTCGCTAGGTCCAATTTTCTATGTGAGGCTCTCAACCACCCTTGAGCAATGGGGGTATGTGGATCAAGGGCACCATGGAAAGTTAATTCTTTATTGTTTTCATCAAATACTCTGACGATAGCAAAAATATCAGCATCGATAGTACTTGAAGAAATAAAGAGCTTTAATGACATTGGCCCAGTAATTTCCACTTCCTCAGTTTGAACTGGTAAGGAAAATGTAACGCCCTCACCCATCATGTCATATGTTAACTGGGCTTCACTTGATACTTTTACTGACCCGAGAGACATCTCCTGAGCATTTAAATATAAGTGCGTCCAATTTGTTCTAGCTAAAGGCCACTCATACTCATTACGCTGGACGAATTTTTCACCAGGGCTTCTTACTAGCAATGAAATCGGTGGTGTTTTATCCCATCCGTTATCAATGCCTTTTAAAAAGTGATCGAAAAACCTTTTTTGAATGTCAATTCCATAGTCAGTATAAAAAGGTGCCCAATGTGAACCGCCGTGCACCTCTAACCATTTTTGATTGGAAGCTGCACGAACATATCCTTCAAAATTTCCTCTACCATGTAAACCTTGCCCACCCCAATTTGCTGCTGAAAGAACTGGGACAGTTACTTTATTTAAATCGGCGGTTCTTTCTACGTACCAGTCTGTTAGCATTTCTTGTTCGATGACCTTCTGCCATACATTCTCAACATTTTTTAGAAGCTCTTCTTCTGACAATGTTTCAGGTCCACACACTGTTTCACCAGTGATTGGATTACGCTTCCCACGATCACCCACACCATGTTGAACCGTTTTAACTTGCATTTCCATCCAATTTTTTCGGAATGTACAAGCAATACCACCATGTCTATTGGACTCACGATAGCCATCATTCCAACCTTCCCAAACGCAAATAGCAGCCAAATGGGGCGGTTGAACTGCAGCAGCGCGCCACTGATTACTAGCAAAGTAAGAAATACCGTTCATGCCAACCTTAGTATTCGACCACTCTTGGGCAGCAGCCCACTCAATACATTGAGAAATATCTTTAGTTTCGCGACCATTGTTATGGGCCATAAAACCTGGAGAGCGACCAGCTCCTCTTGAATCTACCCTGATACAGACATACTCATTTGGGACCCACTTTTCAGGATCAACGACTTCCCAGTTTTGATATTGATTGGTCGTTCCACGCATGACATCAGGGTTCTCTTTTTCCATAATCTCCCAAGCTGTCTTGTAACCCTCTTGGAAGGAGAGACCTTTTCCGTAAGGTCCATAAGTTAAGAGTGTTGGAAACTTACCCTCATGGATTGGACGAAAAATATCAGCTCTTAAAATAAGACCATCATCCATTTGAATGGGCATATCCCAATCAATTCTCATGCCATCACGTATTTCTGATTTCAAAGCTTGCATTATTGTCTCTCCTATTAATAATTTTTATTTATTGATCTTTTTATTAATCATTTGATTAATTAATGAGGTAAGTATAAATTGCATCTGACAATTCTAGTAATAATTTTTTAAGTATTTCATGCCTGCAATTGCTATATTTCAATGTTCTTTGCACCAAATAAATGAATGCTTTTCCATGAAAAAAAGACCATCACAATTTCTTTTGTATATTTTTTAGAAATTCACGCCAGTTTCTTGGGATAAATAAATAAGACTTTGAAGAGTATCTTCTGGCAATGTTAAACCTTGGATACGATATTTTTGATCTGCAACAGTTTCCATTTCGCCAGGGTAAAAAACTTGATCAAATCCTTGCGCCAAAGGAACATCTTTTAAGGAAGTTACATAAGCTTCAATTTTTTCTTCAAATTCAGACAATTTTTGAAAAGCCTCAACATTCATACAAATCATCAAATGTCCTGCGCCACTTCGATTCACGGGGTCGTATGGGCCATGCACTTGATCTAGAAAAGAACTGCCGGAAAGAACCCCAGATAAGATATCAATCATGACCCCGAATACATAACCTTTGTGCCCAGCCATTGGTAAAATCAAACCCTCAATCGCAGCTGCTGGGTCCGTTGTTGGTCTCCCCTCTTTATCAATCGCCCAATCATTTGGAATAGGCTCGCCACGGTTTTTTGCGAGATAAATTTTACCTCTAGCAACCCCTGAATTAGCCATATCCATCACAATTGCTTCATGTTTGCCACCAGGCACGGCAATTGACCAAGGATTTGTGCCGATTTTCTTCTTTCGACCTCCCCATGGCGCCATGTTCGGGCCAGCATTGCTCATTAACATGCCAATACAACCTTGTTTTGCCGCCATCCTTGTGTAATACATACAAGTACCAAAATGATTCGAGTTTCTAACTGAAACGACCCCAATGCCGTGTAATTTAGCGCGCTCAGTAGCTTGCAAAACTGCATGCTTAGCAATAACAGGCCCCAGACCATCATTGCCATCTATCACAGCAACAGCGCCTGCATTTACCACTGTATCAACTTTAGTAAGTGCTTTCATAGCACCAGACTTCAAGCGCGCAAAATACCAAGCAAGTCTTAAAACACCGTGCGATTGATGCCCCCACAAATCTGCTTGGACTAAAGTATCAGCAGCAAAATCAGCATCTTCCTTTGGAACTCCAATAGATTGATACACTCGAGAACAAAAATCAACAAGTTGATCCGACTGAATAGGAGAATTATTGATTGGAAAATTAGTGGTCATACAAAGCCTCAAAGCCAACTTTAAAGTTCATCAGCTGTTAATTAAAATTGATAAAGGATTGCAGGATTATCCACTAGAATTTTTTTAATCAACTGTGGATCTTGAGCCCAACCTGCAAATCGATTTAAAGCATGACCATCGTCTATTGGGTGAAAGGGCTCAATGTTTTCTTTCATTCTAGTAACTCCAGGATGAGCTCCAGAATGTGGCCAGTCGCTACCCCATACCAATCTATCAGGATTAATTTGGATTAATTTTCTAGCTAGGTCGGTAACAGCTTGTCCATCTGGATTATTTGATATGCGTTGAGGAGCAGACATTTTCATCCACACTTTGCCACTTTCTAATAATTCAAAAATATCCTTTAAACCCTCTTGATTTAATCCCAAATCAGCTGGTATACGCGCAAAATGATCCAAAACAACCGGTAAATCACTTTGCAAAATCACCTCTTTCAGTTGGACAATTAGGGCGATATTAGAGTAAATTTGAACGTGCCACCCCATGGATTGAATCAGGTGAGCAGTCTTTATAAACTTTTCTTTGGCTGCCGACGGCTCATGCATGCCGGCAGTTTCTAAATTGAGCCGCGCACCTCTAAAACCTGACTGATGTAGAGATGTAATTTCTTGCAATGAAATGGTGTCTTCTTCAATCACCGCTACTCCACGTGCATTTTGATGAAAGAATGCAATCCCATCTTGAGATCTTTTGTTATCAACCCCATATGGACTTGGATGAACGATTACTAAACGTTCTATTCCTATTTTCTTATGCAATTGCGCCAAATCTTCTTCACTTGCATCACTTGGGGTGTAAGCCCTATCATCAGAATAAGGGTACTTACTCTCTGGACCAAATACATGTACATGACAATCGCAAGCACCCTTTGGAACGGTAAATTGAATCTTTTCTTGCTCTACTATTGGCAACATATAACTCCATAATTAATAGGTGATTAACTCTTTAGTAGTAATATTAAACCTAAAATAATTGGATTAAATTTAAAAAGAGACTTATGAACTATTCTACAAATTTCCCCTCCGTTCAAAATCAGGTTAGTCCTGAAGAATGGCAAACCCGTGTTGAACTAGCAGCATGCTACCGCTTGATTGATTTATACGGCATGTCTGATTTAATTTACAATCACATCACCTCAAAAATTCCAGGTACTGAGCACCTTTTAATTAATCTTTACGGTTTACTTTATAAAGAAATAACCGCCTCAAGTTTAGTGAAAATTGATATCAACGGAAACATCTTATCGAGCCCTCAAACAGATTACGGCATTAACAAATCTGGCTATGTCATACACGGTTGTATTCACGAAGCCAGGAAAGATGTTAACGCGATTATTCATACTCATACCCGAGCAGGTATGGCCGTATCAGTAATGGCCTGTGGCCTGTTACCCATTACTCAAACTTCCATTCGATTTGTAGGTCACCATGGTTATCATGAGTTTGAAGGTCCAGCAATTGATCTAGAGGAACGTAAGCGACTAGTAGTTGATTTGGGTAATCATGACGCCATGATTTTAAAAAATCACGGTCTACTCACCTGCGGTGCGACTGTTCAACAAGCTTTTAATACCATGTATCAGTTAGAGCTCTCCTGCCGAGCCCAAGTCGATGCAATGGCAAGCGGTCAATCTCTAAACCTTCCAAGTAAAGAGGTTCTAGAGAAAACAGCCCATCTATATCAACCAGGAACGAGAAGGCCTTATGGCGTTTTAGAATGGCCTGCGATGATGAGATATTTAGAAGCAGAGTCGAAAAACTCTGGTTATCCACGCTACGATTCGTAAGTAAATTAAATAATAAAAACCAAACGAGAACAATTTATTAGAGACAACTATGAAAAAAATTACTTTTGGAATATTACCAATCATTTTTTTAATCTTGGGTTTGCAACAACCCGTTTATGGACAAATAAACGATTACCCGAATAAAACGATTAAGATCATTGTGCCTGTTGCGGCAGGTGGAAACGTTGATATTATTGCGAGAACGTTAGGGGTTGAAATTGGTAAAATCCTAAATCAATCTGTCATTGTTGAAAACAGGCCCAGCGCAGGGTCAATTGTTGGCGCACAAGCTGTTGCTAAAGCCGCACCGGATGGATATACACTCCTTGCCAACTCCAGTACCTTTTTTTCTTCATCCTTAATATCTGCCAATGCTGGTTACGATCCAGTCAAGGACTTTGCACCGATTTCACTCACGGGTAAAGTTCCAATGTTTATTTTAGTTAATCCCAATGTCAAAGCGAAGTCGATTCAAGAATTTATTCAATTAGTTAAAAATAATCCAGAGATGGCTTCAGGAAGCAGTGGTAACGGCTCAACAGGTCATATAGCAACTGAAGTTTTTGCTCAAAAAACAGGCACTAAATTTACCAATATTTTTTACAAAGGTAATGCACAATCAATGCTGGATGTTATGAGTGGTGAAGTACCCATGATGTTTGATCAAGTTAGTACTGCCTTACCGAATATGAAAGCAGGTAAGGTTCGAGCTTTAGCAATTACGAGCTTAGAGCGATCTCCTCTTGCTCCAGAAATTCCAACGATGGCTGAATCTGGTTTTACAGGGTACGAGGATGTTACCTTAACGATTCTCGTTGCGCCCGCTGGAACACCGAAAGAAATAACCCAAAAATTAAATGCTGCCGTTCAAAAGGCTTGGGCACAACCTGAATTAAAAGCTAGATTTGCTGAAAAAGGAATTGAGTTAGTAGCCAGTCCATCTACTGAACAGTTTGGGAATCTCATCAAATCTGAAGTCAGTCGACTATCAAAAGTCATCAAGGATGCAGGTATTAAAGCTGAATAATTTAACAGGGAAAACCTCTGCCAATTATTTTGTCTGAGGTGGCACAATCCAGTCAGCGGGATCAATCGGATTACCCAGCTCAAAATTGGCAATGTTTTTCATGCCGTGTTCAATGACACTGATAACAGCTTCAATCACACTTGCCCCAGAGTGAGGAGTCACCACTACCTCGTCAAGATGCAATAAAAGATTCTCAGGCTTGGGAGGCTCATTGGCAAAAACATCTAAGCCAGCTCCACGAATCATTTTTGCTTGAATAGCGTCTATTAATGCACTCTCATCAATCAACTCGCCTCTTGCTGTATTGATAATAATTGCATCTTTTTTCATTAATGCTAAATTTTTAGCATTAATGATATTTTGGGTATGAGACGTCAAAGGCGCATGAAGACTTAAAATATCGCTTTGTTGTAAGAGTGTTTCAAAATCCACATATTGGATATTTAATTGCTGTTCTTCTTGAATACTTAGCCTTGTTCTAGAGCAATAAATAATTGGTGTGTCAAACCCTCTAAGTAACTTGATCACTTGTTTTCCAATATTACCTAAACCAAAAATACCTACCGTTTTACCTACGAGTTGTGAACAAGTTACCCGAAGTTCTGAATTAATCCACTGTCCATCTACCAGTGATTTACTTGCATAGGGCAACTTTCGGAGAGTTGCCAACATGAGTAAAATAGCATGCTCAGCTACTTGAGATGCATTGGCTCCATTAGTAATAGCAACCGGAATCCCCCTGCCTTTCGCTGCAACTAAATCAATCTTATCGACTCCGATACCCCATTTTTGAATAAATTTTAGATTTGGAGCATTTGTAATTAAATCAGCATCTAAAAAAGTACCGCCTAAAAATGCATAATCAGCGGTTTGTAATAGTTCTCGATGTTCATTACGATCATTTTGAGCAGCAATATTGAGTTCAAAGCCAGCTGGTAAAAAGCGATAGAGCTCTTCGGCTGTTTTTTTAGCAACTGGAGTTAAAAAGGCAATTTGTGGTTTTTTCATAGAATTATTTTAACCGACAGGATATTGATTAGCGACTTATGAGCACATAAAGCAAAAAAATGAAAGTTATCCAATTACTATAAATGTGTGTCAGATGTACTTTTTCTTTAATTTCTGGATGATTTGACGGCAAATGTTGGGTTTTTTTTAAAAAAAGTGATTATTTTATCTACTTAATCAAAAAAATCAATAATATTCGTTGACTTATCCCTAAACAAATAACAAAATGTCCATTCAGTTCGTTATTTTTAGTAAGTTACTGGTAAATAGCGAATCGAGGAGAGGATGTTTATCTATTCATCTTCAGATTTATCAGTTTAATTTTTTATTTGAAAGTTCTTTTTTATGGCAACAGGTATTGTAAAGTGGTTTAATGATGCAAAAGGTTTTGGTTTCGTAACTCCTGATGAAGGCGGTGAAGATTTATTCGCTCATTTCTCAGCGATTAATATGAATGGTTTTAAAACCCTCAAAGAAGGTCAAAAAGTCTCTTTTGAAGTGACTCAAGGACCGAAGGGCAAACAAGCTAGCAATATTCAAGCTGCCTAATTACCTTTCAAATTTTCTGCCTGTTAACTTTGTTACTCTTCAGTACTCTTTTAATAGGTAGAAGTCATTATGTTTTTCTACCCTACCGAAAAACCCCCTAATTATTGATGATACATTGATCCTCTAACCAGGAGTAATCAGTGTTTTTTATTCAAGAAATTTTAAGGATTTTGAGATTAGGATTAGATGTTTTTTTAATTAATTTGTTTCAACTAACGAAAGTATTTATGGCAACAGGTATTGTAAAGTGGTTCAACGACGCTAAAGGTTTTGGTTTTGTAACTCCTGATGAAGGTGGTGAAGATTTATTTGCTCACTTCTCAGCAATTAACTCCAACGGTTTTAAATCTTTAAAAGAAGGCCAAAAGGTTTCTTTTGAAGTTACAACTGGCCCTAAAGGCAAGCAAGCTAGTAATATTCAGCCTATGTAATTAACTCACTATTACTTAGTACTTTGACTTTGAATTGATTAAGATATTCATCATTAGAAGTTTTGGGTAAATGTGAATTAGTTTAGTTTTATTGAGTCTGTGATTTTGAATTCTTCGAGTTCAAATCTCAGGCTTATTGTGTTTTATCTGTAATTAAGTTAATTTAATTAACTTTTTCTTCAATCAAGTTTGCTGCTTCTTCACTGGCAACAATTACAACTTTCAGTCTAGCTCTTGTCAAAGCTACAAAAAGTTTACTTTTGACATGTGAACTCCATGATGTAAAGTCTACCTCAGTTATAACGACCGCATCTGTAGATAAGCCTTTGAATCGATAAATGGTATCAAGTAGAACGTCACCATTACTCCACTTTGGTTGATTGTCAGAACCATATCCAATTAATTTTTTAATCGACTTACTAGCTATATGCATTTGGTTGGAATTGAGAAGCTCGCTTCGGTTAGCACCACAAAAAGTGACAATTGCTATATTTTCAGGATCGTACCCATTATTTAATAAATTTTGAACTTCAATTTGAGTCGCTTTAAATAGCGAACCTTTTTCTAATTTTTGATACGTTCTCAATCCTGTCAACTCCCCTATCATGGGACTTCCACTTACGACTTCCTCTCCAGTTAATTGCAATTCATTAATTAAATCAACAATAAGCCTTGGCGACCGAAAATTGATTGGTAATTTAAAGTTTACCCAGCCTCCCCATTCATTTATGTAACGCTCAGGATAAATTGTTTGACCTATGTCCTCCATCCAAATAATTCTTCCCTCTGGCTTGACCATTTGACAAATTAAATCTCGCCACTCCGCCTTGAAATCTTGGCCTTCATCAATTATTAAATAATCAAACTCATTGGCCAGTTGTACAGCGTGATCGGCAAAAATCATTTCTAGATCTAAAAAAGCTTGATTAGATAATAAATCGACTTTTATGCTTAATAAATCGGCAATATTTTTGGCGAGTTCATGAAAAGTAAAACAAATTTGTGGATTTGGTGCAAATTTTTTTATCGAATCAACTAATGGTCTGTTAAAACATAAATACAGGCCATACAAGTTTTTTTCATTCGCAATACTTAATTCATTTAAGGCAAGCTGTGTTTTACCTGAACCAGCAGTACCTTGGATATGCAATCGAAATGGATCAAATTCTAATCGCTGTACCCATTCGCTTAGTCCCCGAGACAAATTAAAACTAACTTCTTTAACCTGTTCGCTTAGGACGCCAACATTAGGTATTAACTTTAATTGTGACATGAGAAATCGGTGAATATCCTCATGTGCGGCTAAATTCTTCGGCAAAGAATCTGTGTAACTTTCCAAGATTTCTCGGACTATATCAGGTAAGCTATTTGCTTCAGAACTATCGACAATACGACCCACATTCATCGGTACAGCTGCGCTGTAATTTGAGGTCGGCAAATACAAAATGTGATCTATTTGCAGGGCAAGATGGGGGTAAGTATCTGAAAACTTGGCTCGAAGATTAGAAATATTTCTAACAATCTGAGACGTTACGATTTTTTCTTGTTGGTTAGTTCCATAGCGTGCAATTAAATCGCCTCGCCGAAATTCTAGTTCAATATTTTTTTGTTCAATCGCTAATAAACGACCATTGGGATGAAGTATTAAAAAATCAATTTCGCCATAGATGGCTTTTCCTTTAAAGTTGCTCCAATGGACTCCATGAAAAATCTCATATTGATCTGACAAACCAGCTTTGAGTCTTTCTAAAGTTTCAAATTCACTACTGTAAATTTCATTAGAGTAGGTATCTAAATAGTCATCAGGATAAAGGCGTGCCATAGATCAGATTTCATTTAAAAAAGTGTTATCCACAATACAATTAATGCATTATGTGAAGGCAATTTTAAGGACGAGATGCTTTAGATAAATCAGAGAATCCTGATAGTTAGATTCAATCTATCATGGAAAATATGACTATACAAGTATTAATTAAATCATTCTATGAAGTATTTCAAATAGGGGTAATTCAATCTGCTTTATCGAGTAAATCTACTTCAATAACTTCAAAAAAGTACCTAAGAAATTAGATTCAACAACTTTAAGAGCCTATAATTCTTCTATTCCCAATACTCCAATAAGATCTGTTATGTTGATGCAGAATAGAAAAAAGAGACTTCAATTCATCCAACTCATCCTTTGTTTGAGTGGTTTTGTTTTTACAGGCTTAACACATAGTGCTGGTTACCCTACCAAGCCCATTAAATTAGTTGTACCCTTCGCGGCTGGAGGTGGCAATGATTCAGTCGCTCGGGTGGTTGCCGCAAAATTAACAGAAAAACTAGGTCAGCAAGTATTTATTGACAACAAACCGGGTGCTGGGGGCAGTCTTGGTGCAGATTTTTCTGCCAAATCTGCACCTGATGGTTATACGATATTTTTAGGTGGTATCGGTAGTTTAGCCATTAATCCAACCTTCAACAAAAGCCTCCCATATCATCCTACTAAAGACTTTGAACCTATTATTCTTCTAGCTGAAGCTCCTCTTCTGGTTGTAACAAACTCGAAAATTCCAGTCAACTCAATATCACAACTCACTGAGTACCTTAAAGCACGTCCTGGACAAATCAACTATGCCTCTAATGGGAATGGCAGTTCTGCTCAACTAGCAGCAATGATGTATGAGTCCATGGCAAATGTTGAGATGGTTCATGTGCCTTATAAGGGTTTGGCGCCAGCTATGACGGACTTATTGTCCGGTCAAGTACAAATTATGTTCAGTAGCGTAGTGGCAATTGCTCCCATGGTCAGTAATAATCGACTTAAAGCAATTGCCGTAACAAGTAAAAAACGTAGTAAGGCATTTCCGCAATTGCCAACGATGGCAGAGTCTGGATATCCGGACTATTCAACTGGCTCGTGGTACGGACTTCTTGCTCCTGCAGGCACACCCCTAGAGATTATCTCTAAAATCAATCAAGCTGCGAATAGTTGTTTGCAGGACATCTCAGTAAAAGAACAACTAATGCAAGAAGGAGCTGAACCAATTGGAGGAAGCCCTCAGCAATTTAAAAAATACATTCAATCAGAATTAGACAAAACAATAAACTTGTTTAATCAGCAAAAATTGGTTCCTCAGTAAAGAGAAGTTCCAAATTCATTTTTAAGAATATTAATCCGCTTTCAACAAAGGCTGTTTTCTTCAAAAACTTGAACCTGGTTGCATCAGAAATTCAATTTCATCTAGAGAAGACTCTCGACCTAAAATGAGATTACGGTGTGGATAGCGCCCGAAGCGTTGAATGACGTCCCTATGCCTCTTTGCAGAGTT
Source organism: Burkholderiaceae bacterium (assembly GCA_947448305.1). Classification (GTDB taxonomy): domain Bacteria; phylum Pseudomonadota; class Gammaproteobacteria; order Burkholderiales; family Burkholderiaceae; genus Polynucleobacter. The sequence continues at coordinate 2,494 of CANFME010000011.1, read as the reverse complement.
AGCGTAAGATTCACAGCCCTCCTGGGAAAAAAATGCTTGCGCATATTCATGAATGAGCAAAGATTCGCTATGCATCATCGGCATATACAAGAATCCCTTTTCATCCGACGATAATCCTATATCTGCTTTAGCATCTATTGCTACCAAGCTTAATGTCAGAGCCATTGGATCAGAAATAAATGACTCCGGTTTATCGCGAAATATATGTCTCGAAAACTGATCTAAAACAATAATTTCAGCAAGACGACCCAAGGGTGCTTTTCGCCATAAGAAAAGCTCACCTGCAAAGGCCGCTTTGTGAAGCTCTTGAAATCGATCAATAATCATTTGATCCAAATCAATGGATTTTATCCACCAATCTTTTGGAGTCATTTCGACAAACCAAAAATCAATAATTTGCTCAAAGTTTCTTTTCATCATGCCTCCATTTGAAGATTTAGATTATCAGATAAACATTAACATTAATTTTTTTACACAAGTAATGAATAAGCTAAGTCTTTACTCTTCAAAATGATAGCTGTCTAAAGAACAACTATTGCGCAAGAAGGAGAAGAGTTCTAGTATTAGGAAAATATGGCTTTAAAGGAGATATAACGTGGCAAGTACCATCAAAAATGATGATCTACTCATGGGAAGAATGATGTTCCAACCATTGATGATTTCTGGCATCATTGAGCACGCTAAAAATCATCACGGCTCGACTGAAATTATCTCTCAAAGAACTGAAGGTGATCTTCACCGTTACACTTACAGCGATTGTGAATTACGCGCAAGAAAAATGGCACAGGCACTGAACCGCCTTCAACTAAAAACTAGTGACCGAATTGCAACTCTTGCTTGGAACGGTTATCGTCATTTAGAACTTTATTATGGGATTTCAGGCAATGGTATGGTTTGCCATACCATTAATCCTCGCTTATTTGAGGATCAAATAACTTATATCATTCATCACGCTGACGATCAAGTGATCTTTTTTGATATTACGTTTCTTCCATTAGTCGAAAAACTATACCCCCACTGCTCTCACGTAAAACACTGGATATGCATGGTGGATAAAAACAAGATGCCTGAAAGTTCAGTATTACCAATTGTTTGTTATGAAGATTTAATTGATAAAGAAGATGGTAATTTTGAATGGCCTATTTTTGATGAAAATGCTGCCTCCGCACTTTGTTACACCTCAGGTACGACCGGCAATCCAAAGGGCGCCCTTTATAGTCATCGATCCACGATTCTTCATACTTACGCTTCTGCCCTTCCTGATTCTCTTAATATATCCGCCATGGATACCGTTATGCCGGTCGTGCCTATGTTTCATGTCAATGCATGGGGTACGCCCTATAGTTGCATGATGGCAGGTGCAAAAATTGTTTTTCCAGGAGCGAAATTAGATGGTGCCTCACTCTATAAACTAATGGAGTCAGAGCAAGTTTCAATGTCCGCAGGAGTTCCTACAATTTGGGCCGGTCTTTTACAGTATGTTATGGGCAATCATCTAAAATTCTCAAGCTTTAAGAGAACGGTCATTGGAGGTTCTGCTTGCCCTCCAGCAATGATGGAAACCTTTGCTAATTTAGGTGTAAAAGTCATACATGCTTGGGGTATGACAGAACTTTCTCCTTTAGGAACATTAGCAAGCCTTAAAGTAAATGATTTGAAAAAAAATCAAGCAGATCAAAAATTAATTTTGCAAAAACAAGGTAGATCCTTGTTTGGAATTGATATGAAAATTGTCGGAGATACTGGGCAGACTTTAACCAATGACGGTAAAGCTTTTGGTAATTTAATGGTCAAAGGATCTTGGGTGATTTCGGACTATTTCTACTCAGATCAATCGCCCCTTATTGATGGCTGGTTTCCCACTGGTGACGTAGCAACTATCGATGCAGAAGGATGCATGCAAATTACGGATCGCACCAAAGATGTTATTAAATCAGGTGGTGAATGGATTTCCTCGATTGAAATTGAGAATGTCGCTAGCGGTCATCCTGATATTTTAATTTGCGCCTGTATTTCAACTCCCCATCCTAAATGGGATGAGCGCCCAATTTTAGTGGTGGTAAAGAAACCTGAAGTAACTAAAAAAAATGAAGAGATAAAAGCCGATTTACTCACTTTTTTAACGGGGAAAATTGCCAAATGGTGGATGCCTGATGATGTTCTATTCATTGAAGAAATGCCATTAACAGCCACTGGAAAATTATTAAAGGTAAAGTTGCGAGAAATGTTAAAGGATTACTCTCTCAAATCGTAGAAAACAATTTAAAGGCTTTAGACTTTTAGAAAATTTAGATAATCGCAGTTGTTTCTAACCACGATACCCCTGTAAGGGATTGAAAACTAACATATTTTCGATTGGTGCCCGAGGCCGGAATCGAACCGGCACGACTTTTTTGAGTCGGCAGATTTTAAGTCTGCTGTGTCTACCGATTTCACCACTCGGGCACGCGAAAAGAAGATTCTAGCACAAACTTACCTCAAAGGGCAAACCCCT
>CANFME010000010.1 GCA_947448305.1 Burkholderiaceae bacterium | reverse complement strand
GCGCCAAAGTTTGGATCATCATCCCGTAAGTTTTCGTTATCCTTTTTCACATCAATTTTCAGCAAATCATCTCTTTTAACTCCTAGCCACATTGCAATAGCAGCTGCTACGAATACGGAAGAGTAAATACCAAATAAGATACCAATCGTTAAAGCGACTGCAAAATAGTGCAAAGAGGCGCCACCGAAAATCAGCATAGCTAAAACCATCATTTGCGTACTACCGTGAGTAATAATCGTTCTGCTGATCGTTCCAGTAATAGCGCTATCGATAATTTGAGGTGTTTCTAATTTTCGGAAGCGTCTAAAGTTCTCTCTAATCCTATCGAAAATAACTACTGATTCATTGACTGAGTAGCCAAGTACAGCAAGGGTTGCAGCTAAAACTGAGAGCGAAAACTCCCATTGAAAAAATGCAAAAAATCCTAAAATAATAATCACGTCATGCAAGTTTGCAACGATCCCTGAAATAGCAAATTTCCATTCAAATCGAACCGACAAGTACACCACAATGCCTAAAATCACAAAGATCAGTGCTTTAATACCGCCGTACAATAGCTCTTCACCAACTTGAGGGCCAACGAATTCAACACGTTGTAACTTTACCGAATCGTCGAGTTTAGTCAGTGCGGTCATGAGCGATTGACTTTGGTCGGAAGAGCTCATCATCGAGCCATCAGTATTTTTGATCAAAGGAAGTCGAATCATGACATCTTTGGAGCTACCAAAGTTTTGAACATTGACATCGCTATATCCCAAATCTCCAATTGCTGAGCGAATCTTTTCAAGATCTGCTGCCTGGGAGTACTTCACTTCTAAGACAGTACCGCCAGTAAACTCAATTGATAAGTTAAGACCTTTTGACCACAAAAAGAAGATGGCAGCAAGGAAAGTGATAAAGGAAATTGCATTCAAATATAGCGCATAGCGCATGAAAGGAATGTCTTTACGGATGCGAAAAAATTCCATTTTTTAACCTATTGAAATTGATTGAAGTTTTCTCTTACGGCCGTACCAGAGATTAACGAGGCCTCTAGAGAAAAATACTGCTGAAAACATGGACGTTAAAATACCCAAGCAATGCACGATTGCAAAACCCTTGATCGGGCCAGAGCCAAAAGCTAAAAGTGCTATACCTGCAATGAGTGTTGTCACGTTGGAGTCAAAAATAGTTGCCCAAGCTTTTTCAAAGCCTGTTGCAATGGCTAATTGTGGAGCAGCACCATTTCTCAACTCTTCTCTAATCCGTTCGTTGATTAACACGTTCGAGTCAATCGCCATACCTAGGGCTAGAGCCATCGCAGCAATGCCGGGTAAACTTAAAGTCGCTTGTAACATGGAAAGAACCGCAATTAAAAGTAATAAATTAACTGCTAAAGCTACCACTGAGAACATACCAAAAACAACGTAATACACCAACATAAAGATAGCAATTGCCGCAAATCCATAGATTAAGGAGGAAAAGCCTTTTTCGATATTTTCAGCACCAAGACTTGGTCCGATGGTTCTTTCCTCAATAATTTCCATTGGCGCGGCCAATGAGCCAGCACGAAGTAATAAGGCTAAGTCATTAGCACTTTGTGCAGAAGGTTGGCCAGTAATTTGAAATTTTGAACCAAACTCACCTTGAATCGTTGCAATGGTTAGGACTTCCCCTCGTCCTTTTTCAAATAAAATCATGCCCATTGGCTTTTGTAGATTTTCCCGAGTCATTTCTAACATCGCTCGACCACCAGCAGCGTCCAGCGTTAAATTCACTGAAGGTCTTTGATTTTGATCAAAGCCCGCACTAGCATCAATAATTCGCTCACCTGTAATGACCACATTTTTCTTAAAGACCCCTTGGCGATCACCAAATGGGAATGCGTCCAAACCTAACGGAGCCGGCTCATTCAAGCCGATGTAGGGTTGAACTGGATCTGCCAGACGTGCCTCTAGGGTAGCCGTTCTACCAATAATGTCTTTGGCACGGGCGGTATCTTGAACCCCCGGCAACTGCACAACGATTCGATCATTTCCCTGTTTTTGGATCACAGGTTCTTTTACCGCCAATTCGTTCACACGCTTATTGAGTGTCAAGATGTTTTGTTTGAGGGCGTTATCTTGTATAGCGTTGCTTGCCTCAACTTTTAAATTACCAATAAGTTTAAAGCCGTCAACATTTTTTTCAATTTTTAAAGTTAATTCATTTAGCGGTTCTTTAAGTGCCTCAATTGCTCGGTTCGCATCCGCTTCATTACTAAAATTTATAGAAATTGTTTCATTGAGGCGTTCGATGCCTTGATAGCGAATCGATTTTTCGCGCAAACGACTTCTAGAATCATTCATTAAAGCCGTAATTTTTTTATCTACAGCGCCTTTCATATCTACTTTTAACAAAAAGTAAACACCGCCCCTTAAGTCCAAACCTAGGGGCATTGATAAAGCATTAATACTGATGAGCCAATCAGGAGTGTTCGATAGCAAATTGAGCGCAACGATGTAATCTGGATTCGATATATCTTTATTGAGTTCGTGCTCAATTAAATCTTTTGCTTTGAGTTGAGTATCCGTATCTTTAAAGCGAATTTTTAGGTTACTTGTTGTTCCAACTGACTCAAGAAAGCTTCCGCTACTAACGATACTTGCAGATGTTAACTTCGACTCTACTAGTTGCTGAACGTTTAAATCCACTTTAGAACCTGCTCTAGCGCCCGCTATTTGGATTGCTGGGGCTTCACCAAATAAATTAGGGATGGAGTAAATTACTCCAATGAATAGAGCAACAACAATTATTAAATATTTCCAAAGTGGATAACGGTTCATATTGACTCGATTAAAGGGATTTCAGAGTGTCTTTTGGTAAAACAGCTGCAATAGCATTTTTTTGCATTTTTACTTGCAAGTTAGGCGCTAATTCAACCGTAACATAGGGCTCATTCATTTCAACGATTTTTCCCATCAAGCCACTAGTTGTTGTCACTTCATCACCTTTGCCGACTGCTTCTAACATAGCTTTTAATTCTTTTTGACGCTTCATTTGGGGACGAATCATGATGAAGTACATGACTGCGAACATACCAACCATCATTACGATGGATGAAATACCACTATCTGCACCACCACCACCAAATTGAGCATACGCATTGTTAATCCACATAATGTTTCCTTATAAAATTTAAATAAATGATTTCAAAACTAATTGCTACGATTTTAACGGAATCAAGATGTCTATCCTAACTTACTAGGTTATTTCCATCGTACCGATTGATCTATTGTGATGGAATTCTTTGACAAACTCAGAAAAGCTATTTTTTTCAAGAGATTCTCTAATTTCGGACATTAAGTTCAAATAGTAGTGAATGTTATGAATTGAGTTTAATTGCGCCCCTAAAATTTCTCCAACTTTTTGTAAATGATGTAAGTATGCCCGACTAAAATTTTTACAGGCGTAGCAACTGCAAGTTGGGTCAAGAGGACGATTATCAGTTTTATAAGTGGCATTTCGGATTTTAAGATCCCCAAAGCGCGTAAATAACCAACCATTTCTGGCATTGCGTGTCGGCATCACACAATCAAACATATCAATTCCACTTGAAACCCCAAATACTAAGTCTTCTGGAGTGCCAACACCCATTAAGTATCTTGGTTTATTTTTAGGTAATTTGGGGCCAATATGGCTTAAAATGCGTTCAAAATCAGGCTTTGGTTCACCAACTGAAAGACCACCAATCGCAATACCGTCAAAACCCTGTTCAGCAACGCTCGCCAATGAAACATCCCGCAGGTGTTCATGCATTCCACCTTGCACAATGCCAAATAAGGCATTACCTGTTTCTAATTCCCTAAATCGACGCAGACTTCTAGCGCCCCATCTAAGAGACATTTCTAATGATTCTCTAACAGTACTTTCTGCGGTAGGTACACCGCCTGTTTCAAAGGGGGTGCACTCATCAAACTGCATTGCAATGTCACTATTTAATCCGGCTTGAATGTCCATAGAAACTTCAGGGGACATAAATAACTTATCGCCGTTTACCGGTGAGGCGAAAGTGACACCTTCCTCACTGATTTTACGCAAAGCCCCTAAACTAAATACTTGAAATCCACCGGAGTCAGTCAAAATGGGTTGATCCCAACCCATAAAGTTGTGAAGACCTCCAAATTGTTTAATGATTTCAATGCCTGGTCGTAACCATAGATGAAAGGTATTACCTAAAATGATTTGAGCTTTAGCATCTTTCAAATCCCGAGGGGTTAGTGCTTTCACGGTTCCATAGGTTCCCACTGGCATGAACATGGGTGTCTGGAGTGTTCCGTGAGGTACTTTAAAACTAGCTCTTCTGGCGAAGGACTGAGAGTCTTCATGTGATACTTCAAACTGCAAGTTAGGTATAGAGTTATTAGACATACGGACAATCATTTAAATTTTTTGAGAAACATGGCATCGCCATAACTAAAGAATCGATATTTATTTTCTATGGCGTGTTGATAAGCTTTTCTGATTGTATCTGTTCCAGCGAAAGCACTGACTAACATGAATAGGGTGGATTTTGGTAAGTGAAAATTAGTGATCAAAGCATCTACAACACCAAAAGAATAGCCTGGGGTTATAAATAAATTGGTATCACCACTATCACCCATCTTCACGGCAGACTCTACGGCCCGCAATGAAGTGGTGCCAACACAAATGACCCTTCTACCTTCTTCTTTTGCTAACTGAATAGCTTCTCGAGTTTTAGTAGGTATTGAATAACGCTCAAAATGCATTTGATGCTCTGTGATGTTTTCTGCGCGAACGGGTGTAAAAGTACCAGCTCCCACGTGCAAAGTAACGTAAGCTATTTCAACGCCATTATTTTTAAATTGTTGAATTAATGCATCATCAAAGTGCAGACCTGCTGTAGGAGCTGCCACTGCGCCAGGGTTTTTTGCCACCACCGTTTGGTAGCGTTTGATATCTTCCTCTGTCGCTTGATGAGAAATATAAGGTGGTAAGGGTAGTTCACCCACTTGGTTGAGAATATCTAAACAGTTATCGGGAAATTCTAATAAATAAAAGGGACTGATTGCTAATGGCTGATCATTAGCTGAGGTAATATGTTTTCTTTCGATTACTTTTATCGGAATTGGGTTACTTTCTGAACCAATGTAAATAATAGAGTTTGGTTGTGCAGGTTTTGATGCGCGGATTTGCGAAAGAAGAGTTCTTTCAGTCAAAATACGTTCTACCAGTAGTTCAATTTTGCCCCCAGAGTCTTTGTGTCCAAAAACTCTCGCTGGTATGACTTTTGTATCATTGAAGATAATTAAATCACCTTCTTTTAACAATCCAATAATATCGGAGAAAATAAGGTCATCCAAATGCAATGATGAGGAACTACTTGCATTGACATCTAATAAGCGACTAGATGTCCTTGAATCAAGAGGAAACTGAGCAATGAGTTCCTCGGGTAGTTCGTAGTCGAATTCTGATAGTTGCATGATTGAAAGTAAATAAAGGACATTTTAGTGGAATAGCATGGCGAAAGAAGAAAATAAGTCTCCATTATCAAAATTAGGCTTAAACACGCCTGCTGATTTGGCCTTACATTTGCCGATCCGGTATGAAGATGAAACGGAATTATTTGATATCAACACGGCTATTTTCAAACAAAGTCAATTCTCAGTTCAAACTCAAGGGCAAGTAATTGACTCCCAAATTACCTTTCGTCCCAGAAGACAATTAATTATCAAAATAGCTGATAAAGAAGAAGAGTTAATTCTGCGGTTTATTAATTTTTATCCAAGTCAACAAAAACAAATGGCAGTGGGAGTTTTCCTTAGAGTTCGTGGAGAAATTCGAAATGGCTTTAATGGCCCGGAGATGGTTCATCCAAACGTAAAGGCTTGTTTGCCCGATACACCACTCCCAAATCAATTAACCCCCGTCTATTCGACCGTGGCTGGAGTTAGTCAAACGGTGATTCGAAAAGCGATTGATAAGGGGTTATCTGATAGTAGAGCGAATTCTTTTTTACGGGAAATTATTCCATCAAAATGGTTACAAGCCCCAAAGTATGAGTTTGTAAAAAACCTGCCAAGTTTAGAAACTGCAATACGAACCCTACATCAACCTCTAGCAAGTGAGAATAAGGATTCACTGTTAGATCGAACTCACCTTGCGTGGCGTCGCGTGCAATTTGAAGAATTACTTTCTCAACAAATATCCTTGCAAAGAGCACATTTCGAAAGAAGAAAACGATTAGCTCCTGTTTTAAACAATCCCCAAAATGGCTATGTGCAACAACTACTCGATCAGCTTCCCTTCGATTTAACTGCAGCACAAAAAAGGGTATGGCAAGAAATTGCTAACGATTTACATCAAGACTTTCCGATGAATCGCCTTTTGCAAGGGGACGTTGGTAGTGGTAAGACGGCTGTTGCAGCCTTATCTGCCGCATGCGCTCTAGATAACGGATATCAAGTTGCTTTAATGGCCCCAACTGAGATCTTAGCCGAACAGCACTTTCTAAAACTACTTCCTTGGTTCGAGGGAATGGATATTTCTGTCGGTTGGTTAACTGGCAGTCTTAAGGCAAAACAAAAACGCGAAGTTCAACAACAAATTATGGATGGGTCACTGCAACTAGTGATAGGTACTCACGCATTAATACAAGAGGGTGTACATTTTGCTAAATTAGGATTAGCAATTATTGATGAGCAACATCGTTTTGGCGTGTTACAACGATTGCAACTCTATTCGAAAAATGGCGATCAATCTGTCTATGCCCATCAGTTAATGATGACTGCAACACCTATTCCGAGAACTTTGGCAATGACCTATTATGCTGATTTGGAAGTATCCGTCATTGATGAATTACCTCCAGGAAGAAGCCCAATTATTACGAGGCTAATTAAAAACACTCGAAGACTTGAGGTGGTAGAGGGCATTCAACGTGAGTTAGTGAAAGGGCGCCAAGCTTACTGGGTTTGTCCGATTATCGAAGAGTCAGAAGCTTTGCAATTAAAAACCGCGTTAGAGACATTTGAACAACTTACCGCTGAATTACCGCAATATCAAGTAGGCCTTATTCATGGCAAACTTCCGGCAGTAGAAAAGTCCCGTATCATGCAGGCATTCAAAAATTGTGAAATTCAAATGTTGGTCAGTACTACAGTGATTGAGGTCGGTGTCGATGTACCGAACGCTACCTTGATGGTAATAGAACATGCAGAACGTTTTGGATATGCTCAAATTCATCAGTTAAGAGGGCGAGTTGGTCGAGGATCAGAACAGTCCGTTTGCCTCTTAATGTATGCTGAGCCCCTCTCAATGACAGCTAAAGAACGCCTACAAAATTTAAGGGAAAGTAATGATGGATTCGTTATAGCGGAACGTGATTTAGAATTGAGGGGGCCTGGAGAACTTCTAGGTGCCAAACAATCAGGAGAAACCATGTTACGTTTTGTGGATTTAAATCGAGACGCTTGGTTGGTTGAAATAGCGAGAGAGTTTGCACACGATTTATTGCAAAATGATCCTGAAATTGCACAGGAACATGTTCGAAGATGGTTGGGTTCGAGAGCAGATTTTTTAAAATCTTAACAAATTCCTTAAGACAGTAAAGATGGTAAAAATAATTGAAAAACTAGTGCAGTATGGATACTTGGTGCGTTTGCATAAACCGATTGGCACCTTGCTGTTGTTATGGCCAACATTGTGGGCGCTTTACTTAGCCAGTGATGGTCATCCTCCCATACTTCATGTATTCGTCTTTTCGTTAGGAACTTTGCTCATGCGAAGTGCTGGTTGTGCCGTGAATGATTACGCAGATCGAGACTTTGATAAATATGTGAAGCGCACTGAAAAGCGTCCTTTGACTTCAGGAAAAATTAGTGGGAAGGAAACACTTTTAGTCGCATCTTTTTTAGCCATCATTTCATTCTTGTTAGTCCTTCAGTTAAATTTATTAACTGTTCAACTCTCTTTTGCAGCACTTGCTATAGCCATCATTTATCCCTTTACGAAGCGATTTTTTGCAATGCCTCAAGCAGTTTTAGGAATTGCTTTTGGTTTCGGTATTCCGATGGCTTACGCCGCTGAATTGAATGAGGTCCCTTGGCAGGCTTGGTTGATGCTTTTGGGCAATGTGGCGTGGGCAATTGCTTACGATACCGCCTATGCAATGGTAGATCGTGACGATGATATTAAACTTGGGATTAAGACTTCAGCAATCACTTTTGGCTCTTATGAGGTACTGGCGATTATGTTGAACTATGGACTATTTTTCTCCATTATGGGCTTTTTAGGCTGGAGCTACGAATTGAATAGTTGGTTTTGGCTAGGGTTGGGCGGGGCGATTTTATGTGCTATCTATCATTACACGTTAGTTCGAACCCGCGATCGGATGAAATGCTTTGCTGCGTTTAATCATAATAATTGGCTTGGCGCAGTACTTTTTAGTGGCGTTGCCGTTTCGTTGGCAACGCGCTAATTACTTCATTGAATTGGTAAATTCTTGCCCCATTTCACTACTACGTTCATTTGCTGCATTGACTGCTAATTTCAAGGTTGAACCCCAATTTGCTTGAAGCAAAACTTCTAAAGCAGCGAAAGTCGTGCCACCTTTAGACGTTACTTTTTCACGCAGTACCCCTGGTGCATCCTGAGATTGTTGGGCTAGCATCCCAGCACCTATAATCGTTTGGTTGGCAAGTTGTAAGGCATTCTCAGGACTCAGTCCTAAATCAATCCCTGCCTGTAACAGGTTTTCAATCATAAAAAATACATAAGCTGGACCGCTGCCGGAGATGGCAGTGACGGCGTCTAATTGTTTTTCAGAGGGTACCCAAACAGATTTGCCAATGGCACCACAAACCCATTCAACTAATTGTTGATCTTGCTTTTTAACGCCTTTACCGGCAAAAAGCCCTGTGATGCCCTGATTGATTAAGGCTGGAGTGTTAGGCATTGAGCGTATAACTCTTTCATGGCCTAATTTTTTACAAATATCTTGTGTGAGAACACCTGCCACAATACTTAATACTAAAACTGGATCTTGTTGAACATTTTGACGATGTTTAAGTACTTGCTGGAGTTGGTCTAACGCATCCATTAAATGCGTAGGTTTTACCGCTAAGATGATTAAGTCAGCTGCACCTAAAAAATTCTCTGCTTCACTAATACTACCTGCTAGGCGAACACCGTAACTCTTTTCTAGCCGATCCCTAGCTGTCGCCATCGGGTCTACTGCAAGAATCTGGTCAGCGGTAATATTGTTTTTTAATAACCCACCGATAATGGCGGAAGCCATATTGCCACCGCCAATAAAAGCGATTCGGGTGTTTTCTGGCTTTACTAATGTAATCATTTTTTTCTTAAAAAGGTTATTGAAGAAGTTCTTATTTACTGTTTATCACGCTTACCAAAGATGGCCGTACCAATGCGTACCATCGTACTACCTGACTCAATCGCAAGCTCTAAATCGTCGGACATGCCCATGGACAAAGTATCAAAATGTTTGTAATTACCTAGTTCGGATTGTATCGTTTCAAACAAAGTATGTAACTCTTTTAGAGAGGTCGACCCAATTCCAGGCTCAGGAATTGCCATGAGACCTCGTAATTGCAAGTTGGGCAAGTCTAAAATTTCTTGGCACATTTGTAAAGTCTCATTAGGTTGAACCCCACTCTTGGTGGTTTCACCACTAATATTGACCTGCACTAAAACTTGTAATGGGACAAGATTAGTGGGGCGCTGACTAGATAAACGCTGCGCAATTTTAAGGCGATCCACACTTTGCACCCAGTCTACCTGTTCGGCAATTAATTTTGTTTTATTACTTTGCAAAGGCCCAATAAAGTGCCAAATTATTTCTGCGCGGTGGGTATTTAAAAGGTTGATTTTTTCTATACATTCCTGAACATAGTTTTCGCCAAAGTGTCTTTGACCAACATTAAATGCCGCTTCGACACTCTTCGCCGGATGGGTTTTTGAAACAGCAATGAGTACAACACTCGAAACTAATCGATTAGCTTGTTCACAAGCATGCAAAATGCGATTCTGACATTCTTTAAGTTGACCAGAAATACTCATATCAATCGGGATTAAACCAACAAATCATCAAGAATTTCTATCCAATGCTTCACTGGTATCGCGTCATTTTGCAATTGGGTAATACATCCTACATTACCCGAAACAATAGAACTTGCCTGATGTTGTTGACTAGCACTCAGAAGATTTTCGAGCTTTTGTTCTTTTAATTGGGTCGATAATTTCTCTTGCAAAATCGAGTACGTTCCAGCAGACCCACAACATAAATGACTGTCTTGGCAAAGATTTACTTTGATACCTACAGCGGTAAGAATCTGTTCAACCTTTCCCCGGATTTGTTGACCATGTTGAAGAGTGCATGGTGGATGATAAATAACACTAGTTGCCTCTTGACGATTGATGCCTATGGTTAAATCCACTATTTTTTGCTCTAATACTTCACTAATATCAAGACATGCTGCACTGATCACTTTTGCTTTTTCTGCATATTCTGGGTGATCTTTGAAATAGTATCCATAATCCTTAATTGCTACCCCACATCCTGAGGCATTAACTAGTAATGTTTTAACTTGACCACTCAGAATAAGGGGATACCAAGCGTCAATATTATTTTGCATTTGGGCATAACTCTTTTCGTGATCATTTAGATGAAAACGTAACGCCCCGCAGCAAGTTACTGATGGAGGTGCAATGAGTCGAATACCTAATTTTGCTAAAACGCGCTCAGTTGCTTGATTGATATTGGGAAGCATACCTGGTTGCACACAACCCTCTAAAAATAACATCTCCTCTTTGACCTGTATCTGTTGATCAATTTTACGATCTGGGTAAACAGGACTTGTTGGAATTTTCTTCTGTAAAACTTTAGGTAAGACAGGCTTAAAAAAACGCCCAATGCTTATCGCTGGATTAAATAAACTAGGTCTTGTTAAACCTTCTTTTAATAACCAACGTACAGCCTGTTCTTTAAGCGGTCGCGGCGCTGATTGTTCTTCTGCCCATTTACGGCCGATATCTAGTAAGTGACCATATTGAACGCCACTAGGACAAGTACTTTCACAATTACGACAGGTAAGACAACGATCTAAATGTTCACGGGTCTTTACGGTAGCAGTCCTACCTTCGGCCATTTGTTTGATTAAATAAATTCTGCCTCGAGGACCATCGAGTTCATCGCCCAGCAATTGATAAGTTGGGCAGGTAGCAGTACAAAAACCACAGTGCACGCAATTAGCGAGTAGTCTTTGGGCTTCTTTACCCTCTGGAGTATTTTGTAGCTCGGGAGATAAATCTGTTTGCATAATCTAAGGCATTCTATTTGTTTTAAAAACCCCATTGGGATCGAAAGCATTTCTGATTCGTTCTTGAACTATCGCAAGTGGAGCGGTCAAAGGTCGATCACGCAGGGAAGTGAATACGGAACTGACTTGAGATTTATCACCGCGAAACAAGCTTGCGTGGCCACCGTTGTTTTTCGCAATGGTATTTGCTTGGGCTTGGTCTAATTTACCTTTAAACCAACGTTGTCCACCAAGCCATTCAATACAAGTTTCGCCATTTAACGGCAAGGGTGCAGATAAGGGATTAACTGCGAAACGCCATAGTGTATCTTGTGCATCACCCTGAAAATAGGGGTGGGTTTGTTCTTTGATTGATTGCCAAAATTGGGCAGCCTGTTCATCTTCAATGACCTCGCCAGGGTATTGCGCTAGTAATTTTTCAGTCGCAGATTCGACGGCAGCATTAGCACCACCTAACCTTAGCATCAATTTTCCTGAGTTTTCACCAATCCAACAACTTGCAGAAAGAGGTAAGGGAAGACCTGCCCAAAGGTTCATTTGTTCAATGGCGTGTTTTTGATTGAACTCAAAACATAGTGTTCTTGTCTTGGCGGGTAAGGGTAATACTTTAATAGAAACTTCTAAGAGGAGGCCGAGTGTACCCATGGAGCCGGGAAGTAAGCGTGAGACATCATAACCGGCCACATTTTTCATGACTTGACCGCCAAACGTGACAATATCACCTCGCCCGTCCATTACTTTTACCCCAAGAATAAAATCTCTTAAAGCGCCCGCCTGACCTCTACCAGGTCCAGATAAGCCAGCGCAAACTACGCCGCCAATGGTTGCATTAGCACCAAAAAGAGGGGGCTCAAAAGGAAACATTTGGGCAGCACTGGCAAGAGCTTGTTCAATTTCAATCATTGGCGTGCCAGCTTTAGCAGTGAGTACTAACTCTGCTGGTTGATAGTCAATGATGCCACTGTAAGTCGACGTATTTAGAATATCGCCTTGAGCGTGATCGCCGAACCAAGACTTGGTATTACCACCGATAATTTGCAGTTTATTCCCCGATGAAGCTGCCTCTTGGATCTGAGATCTGAATTGACTTAAAACAGGGTCTATATTGATATGCTCAGCCATCTTAAAATCTTTCTAGTTCTGGATGAGGAAGGATGCCATTACTGATTCTCATGGCACCGTAGTCTGCGCAGCGATTGAGCGTAGGAATTGCCTTATCTGGATTGAGGAGTCTCTTAGGATCAAATGACTCTTTAATTCCCCAAAACATAGCACGTTCTTTTTCACCAAACTGAATACACATTGAATTAATTTTTTCAATACCAACCCCGTGTTCGCCGGTAATAGTTCCGCCTAGTTCAACACAGGTTTCTAAAATATCTGCCCCAAATTCTTCAGCCCTGATCCATTCTTTGTGATCTGCACCATTAAACATAATTAAAGGATGCATATTGCCATCTCCAGCATGAAAAACATTCATACAACCTAATTGATACTTAGACTCCATTGCTTTGATGCGCTTTAAAAGTTCAGAAATCTTTCTTCTAGGAATGGTTCCGTCCATACAATAGTAATCCGCTGAGACTCGACCTGCTGCTGGGAAGGCATTTTTTCTGCCACTCCAAAAGCGCAGTCGTTCTGCTTCCGT
Organism: Burkholderiaceae bacterium; assembly: GCA_947448305.1. GTDB lineage: Bacteria > Pseudomonadota > Gammaproteobacteria > Burkholderiales > Burkholderiaceae > Polynucleobacter. Next base: position 26,665 of record CANFME010000010.1, on the reverse strand, counting down.
CTCGGAAACTTGAAGGCGCGTTGCGCCACTTTTTTGTAAAACGGTACTCATTTTTTCAATTTCTTCCGCTACTTCTTCGGGGGTGCCATCGGACTCACAAAGAAGGATAGTTGCTGCATTCAGATCATAACCAGCGTGCACAAAGGCTTCTACTGCAGCTGTGGCAGGTTGATCCATCATTTCTAAACCAGCCGGAATGATACCTGCCGCAATAATGTCAGCTACGGCGTTACCGCCTTTTTCAATATCGTCAAAACTGGCCATAATGACTTTGGCTAGGATTGGTTTGGGGACGAGCTTTACGGTGACCTCAGTCACTACAGCAAGCATCCCTTCGCTACCAATAAAGACTGAAAACAAATCAAGCCCAGGACAGTCTGGGGCTAACCCACCAAACTCAACTACTTCCCCAGTAATTAAGATGGCGCGAATACGCAAAACATTATGAATCGTGAGACCATATTTGAGACAGTGAACGCCACCAGAGTTTTCACTGACATTGCCACCAATCGTACAGGCGATTTGTGAAGAGGGATCGGGCGCATAGTACAAACCATGCTTTGCTACAGCTTCAGAAATTGCTAAATTACGAACCCCAGGTTGAACGGTAGCAGTTCTTGCTAAGGGATTAACATCTAGAATCTTTTTAAATTTCGCCAAGGACAATACCAAACCATTAGAGATCGGCATTGCGCCCCCGGACAAGCCAGTACCGGCTCCCCTAGGAACTACTGGAATCTGAAGTTGATGGCAGATTTTTAGGATTTGAATTACTTGATCTTCTGTTTGCGGTAAAGCTACTGCCATCGGTCTTTGACGGTAAGCAGCTAGCCCATCACACTCATAGGGAATCGTGTCTTCTGGCTCCCAAAGGAGCGCATCTTCGGCGAGTAATGGACGAAGTTGTGTCAGGAGTTCATCCTGCCTAAATTCTAGATTTGGAGTACTGATGGTGTTCATAATTTCTCTTCTAGGGGTAAGATAATTTCAGCATATAATCATATTGTATGGGAAATCGACTAACTCAAATTGCGACGCGCACTGGAGATACAGGTGAAACTGGTCTAGGTGATGGTTCTAGGGTCTTCAAAGATCATTTGCGCGTGTGCGCTATGGGTGATGTCGATGAGCTAAATTCCCACATTGGCCTCCTACTAACAGAGGCCTTTCCACCTTCGGTAGAAGCAGAATTAAAAGCAATTTTTCACCAAATTCAGCATGATTTATTTGATTTGGGCGGTGAGTTGTGTATTCCTAACTTTGAATTATTAAAAGAAGAGCACGTGCTGAGGCTAGATGACTATTTAGAGCACTACAATGCACAACTTCCTAAATTAGCTGAATTTATTCTTCCTGGCGGGACTCGGATTGCCGCTCAAGCCCATATTTGCCGCACTATCTGTAGAAGAGCAGAACGATCTATCGTGGCTCTTGGTAACCTTGAAGTGATTAACGATGCACCTAGGCAATACACGAATCGCTTATCTGATTTGTTATTTGTCTTAGCTAGATTTTTAAATCTCAGTTCTGGCGGTAGTGATGTAATGTGGAATCACACAAAACCTCCTAAGTAAGTAACTAAGTAAGTAACCAAGAAAAATGGTCGACCAAATCGATCGACCATCTATTGTTTTTAGTTACAACATACCTAACTATCGATTATTTCTTTCTTCTTGCTTTGACGCCATTTGCTAAGATTTCTAGAACTTTCAATGAGTCATCCCAGTCGATACAAGCATCAGTAATACTCTTACCAAACTCTAATTTAGCTGGATCGTCTTTACCTGGTGTGAATTTTTGCGCTCCGCCGTTCAAGTGACTTTCAATCATGACACCGAAAATAGAATCAGAATGGTTTGCTAATTGCTCGGCAACATCTCTGGCAACATCAACTTGTCTTTCATGTTGTTTACTGGAGTTCGCATGTGAAAAATCAATCATCAAGGATGGGTTTAATTTAGCAGCAACCAAGTCTTCGCAGGCAGCAGCAACGCTTTTTGCATCATAATTAGGCGCTTTTCCACCACGTAAAATGACGTGACAGTCTTCATTTCCTGAAGTTTCTACAATCGCTACTTGGCCATTTTTATGGACTGACAAGAAATGGTGGCCACGGGCAGCCGCTTGAATCGCATCGGTCGCAATTTTGATATTGCCGTCTGTGCCATTTTTAAAACCAATCGGTGCTGATAGACCAGATGCTAGCTCGCGATGGATTTGAGACTCGGTCGTACGCGCACCAATCGCTCCCCAAGAAATTAAATCTCCAATATATTGGGGAGAAATCACATCTAAAAACTCACTACCTGCGGGCATGCCTAAGCGATTGATTTCCATGAGTAATTGCCTTGCATAGCGCAATCCCTCTTCAATCTTGAAACTGCCATCTAAGTAAGGGTCATTAATTAAGCCCTTCCAACCGACAGTAGTTCTTGGCTTTTCAAAATAAACGCGCATCACAATTTCTAAATCATTTTTGTAATGATCACGAACTTCCAATAAACGTTTAGCATACTCAACAGCAGCGACTGGATCATGGATGGAACAGGGGCCAATAATCACTAATAAACGATCGTCTTTGCCATGAATGATTTCCCGAATCGACTTTCTTGTATGACGAATCAATTTTTCAATGGGTGTTCCCAAGATTGGGAAAAAACGGATTAAATGCTCAGGTGGTGGGAGTACGCTGATATTTTTGATACGCTCATCGTCTGTAGAAGATGTTTTATCGATACTAGCGTACCAATTTTCCTGGGTGCTTAAAGCTTTATCGTTCATAGCAAAATCTTTCAACAATTAAAAATACAGCAAAAAAAAACCGCCTTTATTTGGCGGTAGATTGTAGGAATTTACTTAAAACCCTTACCTCTCGACCGCCAAGTCTGAGATCCAAAAGCTAAAGAAGTAAAATTTTTCTGAGTTCATGTAATTAATTTAACACAAAAAGAAGTCGACACAGAAAAATTAAACACTTCCTCCAACGACCATCCCTTCTAATCTTAAAGTAGGTTGTCCGACGCCAACAGGGACACTCTGCCCATCTTTACCGCAAACACCCACACCATCGTCTAACTTTAGGTCATTACCGATCATCGTGATTTGCTTGAGAGACTCCGGACCACTACCTATAATTGTGGCACCTTTGACCGGGTATTGAATCTTGCCGTTTTCGACCCAATAGGCCTCCGTTGCCGCAAAAACAAATTTTCCGCTCGTGATATCAACCTGACCACCCCCAAAATTGAGCGCGTATAAACCTTTGTCAAGACTCGCTAAGATTTCCGCAGGATCCTTATCCCCACCAAGCATATAGGTGTTAGTCATTCTAGGGAGGGGCAGAGATGCGTAACTTTCACGTCGACCATTACCTGTAATTGGCATTTTCATTAAGCGAGCATTTAAGCTATCTTGCATATAGCCTTTTAAAATGCCATTTTCAATTAAGGTTGTGCACTGCGTAGTATTACCCTCATCATCGACATTTAATGAGCCACGTCGACCATCTAAAGTACCATCATCAACAATAGTTACGCCTTTAGCAGCGACTCGTTGTCCCATTTTTCCAGAGAACGCAGAGGATCCTTTACGATTGAAATCACCCTCTAAACCATGACCAATTGCCTCGTGGAGTAACACTCCAGGCCATCCTGGCCCCATCACAACTGTCATTGCTCCTGCTGGCGCCGGTCTTGAATCTAAATTAACTAATGCAGCATGCACTGCTTGATCAACCCAGTTATCTATTCTGTCATCCGTAAAGTAGGAATAGTTAGTCCGACCGCCGCCGCCTGCACTACCCATTTCTCTGCGACCATTTTGTTCGACAATTACTGTAATCGAAACGCGTACTAAAGGCCTTATATCAGCAACTAATTTACCATTCGCCCGAGCAACCAGAATGACATCAAACTCCCCCGCTAAACTTGCCATCACTTGCACAACTCTTGGATCTTTGGCACTTGCTCTGCGCTCGATTTTTTCTAATAAGGCAATTTTGGCTTCAGTAGGTAAACTTAAGATTGGATCTTGAGCGTGATACAACAAGGAGCGACTAGTATCTTGATGCGCGCCCAAAATAATTTTCTTTTTACCGCCAGTTGGGCCAATGACCCGCGTTGAGCGCGCAGCTTGCATTAGCGTGTCTAAATTGATTTCATCTGCATAGGCAAAGGCCGTTTTCTCACCAGAAATGGCTCTCACGCCCACACCTTGATCAATGCTAAAGTGACCAGATTTGACAATCCCTTCCTCTAAACTCCAAGACTCATTACGTGTATGCTGAAAATACAAGTCCGCATCATCCAAGCGATGTTGATACATGGTACTAAGTGCAGTTTGTAAGTCAATTTCTGAAATTCCACCTGGTTCTAGCAGTAGAGTCTTCGCACTTTGTAAAGCAGGATCTTGATATATGGTCATAAATGATTAAAGTGTACGGTGAGATAGCGCTGGCAAATTTGCTCTTACATCCTCTAATTCTTGACGATTTAGTTCTCCAAGTATAAAACCTTCACCGTTTTCTAGTTGAGTTGAAATTTCTCCCCACGGTGAGATCAGCATCGAATGCCCCCAGGTTTTGCGACCGTTATCATGTAAACCACCCTGAGCAGATGCCAAAACATAGCATTGGTTTTCAATAGCACGTGCTCTGAGTAAGATTTCCCAGTGCGCACTACCCGTTGTATAGGTGAAAGCAGCCGGTATGAGGTGGCAATCTACTTGACCCATAACTCTATACAACTCAGGAAAACGAATGTCATAACAAATACTTAAGCCAAAACACCATGTTTCATGGTTCTCATTAACCAGGAATGTCTGCGGTTCTAGACCCTTTTGTAGGGTCAATGATTCGTTATAGCTTTCACTTCCTTTACTAAATGAAAATAAATGAATCTTGTTGTATCTAGCAACTATTTTGCCTTCTGGGTTGAATACCAAAGTACTATTCCAGACCCGATCCGGATCATTTGAGCTAATAGGTAAAGTTCCAGCAACCAAATATATTTGGTAAGTTCTTGCGAAGTCGGCTAGCTTCTCCTGCATGGGGCCAGATCCAAACTCTTCCTGAATGCTCAACTTTTGGCGATCGTTTTGACCCAAAAGACAAAAATACTCAGGGAGTACAACAATTTTTGCACCATTTTTCGCACATTGTTCAATTAATCGTTCAGCTGAGCCAAAATTATCTAGGGGGTTTGAGCTTGAAACCATTTGAATACTAGCGACTTTAATCATATGAAGTTATCCATTTAAGGTTCTTTACTAGGGGAATTTGGTGACATGTCAGCTTCAGGAGGCTTACCAGGAGTTTCATTTAATATGTTTTTCCTACGAATCGTTTTAAGTGCCTCAGGATCAACGGGCTTACCATTTTGATCAAGCGGAATAACTTCAGGATTTTGCCAACTCCCTTGAATGAGGTAGTCAGACTGTAGGGCTTTGTTTACACCAGATGATAAAAGATATTGCCCGAGCATGGTCCCAAGTCCAATGATTGGGTTTGTAAAATACAAGACCGCTAGTCCTGCGGAACCTAAATTAATTCTTGGATAAATAATAACTCGTAGATCCTGCGTTTCTTGATTCAGATTAACCTCTCCAGACATGGAAATTTTTGCTGGAGTAGTCATCATTTCAAAGTCCTTAGTTTGAAGATTGCCTCGCCGTATCGATGCACTAGCGGAAACTTTATCAAAGGAAGTGCCTGTTGTGAGTACTTCTCCAACACTGCCAGAAAAATTTAAGGTCGCAAATTTAAAAAGTCCTTGTAAACTTAGAATTCCTAATAACCTTGCAGCACCAGTATCAACCTGAAGAACTTTCCCATTTTCTACATCAAATTTTAGGTTACCGTTTAAGGTTTTTGTACTGAATGCAAAGGGTGCCCCTGCCCAAGAAATAGCACCTGACAAATTACTTTTACCGTTTGCAAGAACTTCAGCATATCCTAAAGAGCTTAATAATTCACCTGTGTTATTTGACGTTACAACAAAGTCTAAATAAGTTCTACTTGGTTCATTATTTGCTTTAAACTCCCACTTGCCCGTTGCATCAAAAATACCATTGGGATTTTTAATGTTCAATTTTTGCAAAATCCAAGTATTCTCTTTTGCGGTGGCGAGAACATTTAATTCACCAAAGTGTTTATTACCTAATGCAAAATCATTTACCTGAATATCAAGCTCAGGCATCTGCTGTGAAGAGTTTTCGATGCCCCTTGTAATGGATTCTTTAGATTCATTATTGGGGATAGTTAATTTAGAAAATTTCGCATTTATTGCACCAGAAGGATGTGCGCTACCAGGATCAATCCATTCGAGTTCACCAACAGCCAATGGTGAAGAAATACTCGCTTTCCATTTATTTTGCTTATGAGAAGCTAATAGTGTTAGGTCTTCAATTTTTTTATTAGCGATGAAGAGTGTTTTAATCTTCGCTTGAATATCAATGGGAGGAACTTCTTTTGACAGAGATTTAGCGTCGTCCAAACTATCAATTTTTTTCGGCTTTTCTAGTAACTGGTTCCATTTGTCCATATTTAAAGAAGCAACATCCAGATGGATTTTCAAACCTTTATCGACCTGTGGTAATAAAGTATTACCGATTGCTAGGGCATGTTTCATTACTAAATCATCTTTGACCGAACCAGTAGATTGGATGAGATTATCTAATTTAAACTGCCAATCTAATACACCGTTATTCGCAGATAATTTGAGATTTCCCAACATGGGAGTCCCCATAGATTTAACAATAGGCTCTGGAAAATCAAGTTGTACTTGACGCAAATCAAAGCTTGTAGCATTTGTAAAACTACCACTATCTGTTGTAAAACTACTTTGATAGTTTAAGTTCCCTTTTAAATAGTTTTTAACCGATTTATTTAATCCTGGAACTGCCACCCCCACTGCCTCCATCAATTTACTGGCATCCAAATTACCTGCAACTTCAATGAGTTTGTTATTACTTTTAACGGCAATTGGGCCACCCAACCAATTACCTAAAATATTAATTGTTTTAATTCCTTTTTGATCTAGAAGAACGTTCCCAGTACTGATATTGCCAGCGGGTAAATCCTTAAAACGAATTTGGTTATTGGTTAAAGATAAATCTGCTTGAACTCGAGTAGGGTTTGAAGCTTGGAAGGTCTCTAAGATCGATAGTTTTAAGCTGGCATCACCACTCATATCAAGCGTATCCAAGGACTCTTTATATTTAAAACCAATTGGAGAGGCTAGGATATATTTCGTAAAATCACTAGCGAGGCCATTCACATTTCCATTTACTTCAAGCCTTGTTGGCTGAGATTTTAAGTTCATCGCCACATTAAAATTTTTGGCAATGGTATTTTTAAATTGACCTGTGGGAATTTGCACTGTAAGCAATTCATTCTTGATCGATAATGTTGCATCTACCTTTTCAATCGGTAACCATTCACCCGGAATCTCATTTCTAGTAGGTAAGGGCCTAAACGTTACGTTTTTGAATTGGGAAGAGATTAAAAACTTGCTGCTAGATTCTTTACTGAAAGGAATATCCTTCGGATCCCCTTCAATCGTAATGTTCCCCGACGCTAGAGTTCCGTCGATAATAGTCCCTTGAATATATTTCAGCGCTTCAACCGAGATAGTATTTGGTAATAAATTCATTAAATAAGGAAGTTGCGTATTATTCAGACTCATATTGAGGTTTATTTTTCCTTTGCCCCCTTTAACCGGCAGAATGTACTTAACGGCCCCTTGAAGACTTAGCATTTTATTCGCAATGACAAGGTCACTTAATTGCACATCTAAACTCTTATCATTGTTATGGTGCCAATCTAATGTCCCTTTCGCCTCCTCAAAGTCAAGGTTTTTTGCAGTGATGAAATCACCAGCTTGAACTCGAATTTGAGGTGAATTGATAATAATATGACCCGAAGAGTCCGTACCAGAAATTTCCCCATTGAGATTTTGAATACCAGGAATCAACGAAGCAATTTCATTCCAACCAACTCCCCTAAGCATTCCATGAAATTCAATAGTGGGTTGTGGATTGATACTTGACTTCAATTTATCCAAGGTAGAGGGATGGTAATTATATTTTGCGACTAAATCTTTAACCTCCCCATGTATTGCTAAATCTCTCAAAGTTTTTAACCATTGACTTGGCAAAGGAAGGCTGAGGGCTAATTGATTGATAGGTTCTAATTTTAAATGCGGCGTTTGTATAGAAAGATGGGTGAATTCATTACTGGTATTTGGTATGGCAAATTTAAGTTCAATATCCGTCAAAGAAGTATCAGGATTTTTTGTATTGCTTGTACTCCACTGAAAATTTTTGGTAGATAAAACTTGTTGATTATCTTCAATCCGATGTTCCAATTGAGTATTGAGATGCTTGAGTAATAAATTATTTTTTGAGTTTTTCCAATAAAAATTAATATCGTCTGCGTTTAAAAAAGTGGTCCCTTTGGTTAGACCACCAAAGAAAAGGTCATATTCACCTCGGAATTCAAACCCACCAATTTTTCCTCGAGCTGGAATATTCGTCAAATCTAAAATTTGCTTGATATCAAGATTATCAATTGACCAGTTAAAGTGCCCCTCCCAATTTTTGATATTTGTTTTGCTTGCGCCAAAACGATGTTTAAATTCGCCTTTTGCATTGAGATACCCGTTTAAATCCTCAGAACTTAATTTCAGGTCGAAGAGGTGGTCAAAGCTCTCGTTTTTGAGATTTATTGCTTCAACTTTTAGGGAAAAATTAGCAGCCTCTTCAAACTGATCATGAATCTCGAGGAGGAGATCTCCGATATGCAAATGACTTTCACTCATGATCCAAGAAAGCATTTGAGAATCTTGACTACTTGGGTGAATAGTAACTCCTCCTATGTTCCAAGTCCCTTTAGGATTTCTAGATAAGAGTATCTTTACACCTTGAGAGGATAAATACTGAAAATGAGGAGACAACTCCCAAATACTATTCCAGTTAATTACTCCGTCAACTTGGGGTATATCTAATAAATGATTTTGAGTTAATCCAATTTTATTAATTGAATTTACCACTTCCACTGGGTTTGATATTTGGATATTTTTGATCGTAAATGCGGGACGGTAATCTTTCCATGATGTTTTTAATTCACCGATTTGAAAATCAGCACTAATTGATTGACTAATGAATTGATTAATTTGAGGTAGATAATTGGGGACTAGTGGCCACAAAAGAAATCTGACCACAATTTGAGAAAAAATGGCGACAAATAAGGCGACTCCTACAGCGAAGTAGGTAGAATAGATAATGAACTTTTTTCCGGTTGCAAAAAGTTTGTCTAGTTGAAGTTTTTGAAGCTTTTGAAGCATGATTACTCGGTTTTTGCAATGCAAAATAGATAAGACACATTAAACCTTATTATCTACTAAAGCGATGTGTGATGATTGTTTTTGAAGATTCCTTGATATTTTGGAATTTATGGCAAACCCAATTCAAATAAGTAAAGATTTTTCACAATACGTGCAACAGCGGTTGAGCGCTAATCCAGCTTGGGAGTTATGGTTACAGGAAAAAATTCAACAACCATTAAGTATTTCTGAAATTGGACTCATTTTTGAGAAAGAATTGCCCACCAATCAATGGCTAAATTTCGATGAGGTAAGTTTTCTGGCAAGCTTAAGGATGGCTAGGCAAAAAGTGATGTTATGGCTAGGTGTTCGGGACATTACAAATTTAGCAAGCCTAACTGAAGTCATGCAAGCGGTTACAGAGATGGCTCATCTTGGTTTACGTTATGCCAGTGAATATGCTCAAGAAGCTTTAAGGCCTCAATATGGACTGCCGCAAAATGCCGATGCTCAGCCTATCCCATTGTGGATTATTGGGATGGGGAAGTTGGGAGCTAAAGAACTAAATGTCAGCTCAGATATTGATTTAATTTTTTTATATGAATGTGATGGTACAACTGCTGGTGGAAATAAGGTCCTCTCAAATCATGAATGGTTTGAGTTGCAAGGTAAAAAAATTATTCGTTACTTAACTGAGTTGACCCCCCAAGGCTTTGTTTTTAGGGTCGATATGCGTTTAAGGCCGAATGGGGACTCGGGGCCATTGGTTTCTAGTTTGGAGATGTTAGAAGAGTATTTTCTTGTTCAAGGACGTGAGTGGGAAAGATACGCTTGGATAAAAGCACGCTTAGTTTATCCCCAAGAGATCGCTGATGCGAGCGGCTTTCCCACAAATTTAAAAGCAATTGTTACTCGCTTTGTGTATCGTAAATACTTGGATTTTGGAATTATTGACTCAATTCGAAGGCTTCATCGACAAATTCGCCACGAAGCAAATTTGCGCGCACGTCAATATCCTGATCGGGCCTTTGACATAAAACTAGGTAAAGGTGGAATTCGTGAGATTGAGTTTTTAGCTCAAATGTACCAACTTATCCGGGGTGGTGAAGAAAGTACATTAAGAACACGCTCGACCGTAGAAGTCATTGGGCATATTGAGCGCTTACAACTCATTTCATCTGATATGGCAAAGGCGTTATTGAGTGCTTATAATTTTCTGAGAAAGTTAGAACATTTATTGCAATGGCGAAATGATGCTCAAGTCCACTATTTGCCAAATATACCTGAAGTGGTTTTACAAATTGCGATGCGTTTAGGGTTTTCAAATAAAGAGCAATTTGAGGAGGAGCTTGCAAGGCAACAGATGATTGTTGCTGGCTATTTCTCTGAAGCTTTTACCTTGGACTCTCAAGATGAAGAATTAAGTCAGTTAAGTCCATCTGGAAGTTTTGAACAATACCCGCAATTTCAACAAAAATTAGAGCAAGTAAAGTCATCTAATCGCTTTGCACTTGTTAGCGAGACCAGTAAGCAAAACTTTGACTTTATTCTTCTCTATGTTTTAGATCACCACCCTCAAATTCAAGAAGAAACATTACTTAAGCTACTTGATTTGTTAGAAGTTGTTTTTCGAAGATCTTCCTACCTGTCGTTGTTAAAAGAATATCCGAAAGCGATTGAAAGGGTAATTCGTTTGTTAGAGGCATCGAATTGGGCTTCACAATACTTAATGAAGCATCCACATTTACTAGATGATCTACTATTAAGTGGTAACGACCGAAGCTCTGATAAAGAGTTAGATACCTATTGGGCACAGTGGCAAATTGATCTAGAAAAGAAAATCTATTTCATTTTGCATACGGATCAGGATGAAGAAGCTGTTTGGAATACCTTAAGGCAAGCCCATCAATCAGAAATATTTCAGATTTTGTTGGCCGATTTAGGTGGTTTTAGCACTCCGAAGTTATCGATTGAAAAAGTGAGTGATCAGCTATCTATTTTGGCGGATATTATTATTTCAGTAACTTTGAATTTTGTTTGGGAAGGCCTAAAAAAGAAGTATCAGATTACAAAATCTTTGAATGAATTTGGTTTCGCTGTGATTGCCTATGGAAAGTTGGGGGGCAAAGAATTAGGTTATGGCTCTGATTTGGATTTGGTGTTTATTTATGACGAGTCATTAACTACTTTGTCGAGTGATGAGCTGCAACCGATATTTGTTAATTTGGTACGTAAATTTATCCTTGCTCTTACAACCGCTACTCGAGCTGGTGTGTTGTTTGATATTGACACCCGTTTGAGACCCAATGGTGAGGCCGGATTATTAGTCACGAGTTTGCAGTCTTTCGAGAATTATCAAAAGAAAATTGGTGCAAATACAGCTTGGGTTTGGGAACATCAAGCATTAACTAGGGCAAGATTCTGCGCTGGAGACATCCGTGTTGGCATGCAATTTGAAAAAATTCGTAATGACGTATTATCTTTTGCTCGGGATGGTAATGAACTTACCCAAGAAGTTATTTCTATGCGAGAAAAGCTCCATCTTGGCCATCCACATATAGGGACAAGTTTTGACTTAAAGCATGATGTGGGTGCAATGATTGATATCGAATTTATGATTCAATATTTGATCTTAAAAAATGCACATCAAGAGCCTTCACTACTTAAAAATATTGGTAACATTGCATTACTAAGTGAGTGCGTAAACTGCCATCTAATATCCAATGAGGAAGCAGAAAATGTCGCAAATGCATATCGCTTATTCCGAAAATTACAACATCAAATTCGCTTGAACGGTATTCAAATCAGACAACTTGAAGATCAATTATTGAATAAAGAAATTGAATCCGCTAGACAAGCAGTGATGAATCTTTGGCACCGCTTATTACTAAATGTCTAGTAACTCTCTTGCGTGACGAAGGGTCGTTGGGGTCATTTCGACGCCACCTAACATTCTGGCAATTTCATCGACTCGCTCTGATCGGCTGAGAACTTCAATTTTACTGATTGTTTTACCATCAATTAAAGATTTTTGAACGCGCCATTGGTTATCACCTTGTGCAGCAACTTGTGGCAAGTGCGTTACGCAAAGAACTTGATGAGATTGGCCCAGTTGTTTAAGAAGAGCGCCAACTGTTTGAGCTACTGCACCACCGATTCCAGAATCAACCTCATCAAAAATTAATGTTGGGGTTGCACTAGATTTACTTGCAATCACAGCAATTGCTAAGCTGATGCGAGCCAGCTCACCGCCCGAGGCTACTTTTGAAATGGGGCGCGGTTTAACGCCAGGGTGTCCAGCCACCAAAAAGTCAATTTGTTCCAGGCCATACGGGCCAGGTTTTTCAAGAGTGGTTAGTTCAACTTCAAATTTTCCACCACTCATTGCCAAAGTTTGCATTGAGTTTGTAATGGCTTCTGAAAAATGAAGCGCTGCTTGATGGCGTGCTTTACTTAATTCGTTGGCTAATTTTAGATAGGTACTTTCTTTGCTTTTTGATTCTTTTAATAGAGAATTAATATCTTGTGCTGCATTGAGGTTAAAGAGTTGATTTTTTAACTCTTCCCATTTAGAGGGTAATTCATCTGGACTACAGTGAAACTTTTTAGAGCAACGGTAATATCCCTGAACGCGTTCATCTAATTCCGACAAACGATCGGGATCTAAATCTAGTTTTTGTAAATATCGGTTAATGGTATGGGCGGCTTCACTTAAGTGAATATGCGCAGAGTCTAATCCCTCTTTCGCTTCATTTAAGGATATATCCATATCCGTTAAATCTTCTAATAAACCTTGTGATTTAGCGAGTTGATCCAATATTGAATCTTCTGACTCTGATAGTAACTGGACAAGTTCTTGTGAACCCTCAATCAATGACGCCGCGTTAGATAGTCTTGAATGTTCTACTTGCAAATCATCCCATTCGTTAAAGATGGGGGCAAGCACATTTAACTCTTCGAGCTGCCATTCCAGTTGATCTTTTTCTTTTGCTAGATTAAGCCCTGCTGTCTTGGCTAATTGAATTTGTTTTTCAATGACCTGCCATTCACGATAAGTAGTAGAAACTTTACTAACCTGTTGAGAAAGATTGGCATGACTATCTAATAGGTCGCGTTGAGCACCCGGTTTTAGTAAAAGTTGATGCTGATGTTGACCATGAATATTGACTAAATATTCACCAATTTCTTTTAATTGACCTAGCGTTGCAGCGCTACCGTTGATAAATGCTTTGGTCCGACCGGATTGGTCGATTGTTCTTTTTAAAAGGATGGATCGACCCTCTTGCTCGATTGGGAAGTCATTGGCTTCTAAAAGAGTACTTACAGAGGCTAATAAATGATCCGATACTGAAAAATGGGCAGAAATTTCTGTACGGGTACAACCTTCTCGGATTTGGCTAATATCAGCCCTTTCACCCATTGCAAGAGCGAGTGCGTCGAGCAAGATGGATTTACCAGCCCCAGTTTCGCCAGTCAGTACTGTAAAACCTGATCCTAATTCAAGTTCTAAGTGATCAACAATCACAAAATCACGAATATCTAAACTTTGTAACATAATCAAAAATTACTAGGATACTCGTTCCAGTGAAGTTTTTCGCGAAGTGTTCGATATTCACTGTGACCAACTGGGTGCAATAAGATGACTGTTTGGGCAGATTTTTTGACTATTACTCGATCTCCCGTTTGTAGAATCGTTAAAGTCTGCATGTCAAAGTGAACGGTAACGTCTCGCCCGCCCGCAATCTCAATCGAAATCAATGCATCATCCGGTAACACAATAGGCCGATTTGATAAGGCATGCGGAGACACAGGGGCTAAAACTATCCCGGCTAATCTCGGATGCAAAATTGGTCCACCAGCAGATAAGCTGTATGCAGTAGAGCCAGTAGGCGTTGCAACAATGAGACCGTCTGAGCGTTGGTTGTACATAAAACTACCATTTACCTCAACTGCTAATTCGACCATCCCTGATCGACTTGAACGGTTGACGACGACATCATTGAATGCGGTACCTTGATGGGCAGGTGAACCGTTACGGATGACTTGAGCTTCTAGTAGGGTTCTGGTATCAGACTCATATTCTCCGTTTAACATGGCTGGTAAATGCACCTCAATATCATTGAGTGGGATATCGGTCATATAACCCAAACGACCCATGTTAATGCCAATGATGGGAATATTTAATCCAGCAACTCTGCGTCCTAACCCTAGAAGGGTACCGTCTCCGCCAATGACGACCACGATATCAATTTTGCCAGCAAAATCGTCTATTTTTATCACAGGCAAGGATTTAAGTCCTGTCTGTTCGGCTGTTTCCGATTCTAAATAAGCATTGAAACCATTCTCCAAAATAATTTTGGAGACATTTTCTAAAATACGGTCGACCCCTTCAGCTTGAAATTTGCCTACGAGAGCAACATTAGAGAAGGGTAGTAGGGAATTTTTTTGGATTGACATTGTTCGATTAAACCATAGAGACATTTCTCTTACAATATTTTATCTTTGCCTTTAAGGATATGTTGTCATTTTAAAAGAGATTCTTTTTTCGTTCAAAATACTTTAAAACAGGTCAGAAATTGACATTGCACTGAAATCATTCCTGAGTTAAATGACGAAAATCGACGCATGTTGTTAAAATGTTGGCATGATGGATAAAAGAGCCCGCGAACTATTAAAAACACTGATTGAGAGGCATATTTCCGAAGGGCAACCGATCGGATCTCGTACCCTTTCTCGCCATTCTGGTCTAGATTTATCTGCTGCAACGATCCGTAATGTAATGGCTGACTTAGAGGAATTAGGATTTGTCATGAGTCCACATACCTCTGCAGGTAGGGTGCCTACCCCTAGGGCGTATCGTCTATTCGTGGATACGATGTTGACCATCAAACCCCTAGACGAGATTGGTCATCGAGAATTATCTGCTGAAATTGTGCCAGACTCCCCGCAAAGAGTGATTGCAGGTGCTGCACAAATGTTGTCACAGTTGTCGAATTTTGCTGGAGTAGTCTTAACACCTAGACGTACTGAAGTTTTTAAGCAAATTGAGTTTTTACGCTTATCTGAGAAAAGAATCCTACTGATTATGGTTACCCCACAAGGTGATGTTCAAAATAGGATTTTGATTACAAACAAAGACTATTCACCTTCTCAACTCATTGAAGCGAGTAACTTTATTACAACAAACTTTGCTGGACTAGACTTGCAATCGGTTCGTAATCGAGTGAAAAATGAACTTGAAGGTTTACGGGAAGATATTACCGCTTTGATGAATCAAGCGGTTGAAGCGAGTTCAAATACTTTGGCAGATCCCCAAAATAACATGGTTATCTCTGGTGAGAAAAAGCTTCTAGAAATTGGTGAATTAGTCTCCGACATGGATAAAATCAAACGACTTTTTCAGGTTTTTGAAAAACGTACTGGTTTATTGCAACTATTAGATGTTTCTAGTAGGGCTGAAGGCGTACAAATTTTTATTGGTGGTGAAAGCGAATTAGTTCCACTTGATGGCATGGCGGTCATCACAGCCCCCTATAAAGTAGATAATATTATTGTTGGTACACTCGGTGTAATTGGTCCAACTCGTATGGCGTACGATAGGGTAATACCTATAGTGGATATTACGTCGAAACTATTAACGAGCGCTTTGAGTCAAAATAATTAAGAGAGAATGGCTTGGAAAATTTAATTCTAGATAAAGATAAGGCTCATGCAGTTTCCCAAAAGGTTGGTATTTTATTAATCAATTTGGGCACCCCTGATGCCCCAACGGCAAAAGCCGTCAGACCCTATTTAAAGCAGTTTCTCTCAGATGCAAGGGTCGTTGAAGTTCCTAAATTCATTTGGTGGTTTATTTTGAATGGGATTATTCTGCCCTTTCGGTCAAGCGCTTCAGCCAAAAAATATGCAAGTGTGTGGATGGAACAAGCCAGCGGCAGCGGCGCCCCGTTATTTGTGCATTCAAATAGTCAAAGGATTGGCTTGCAACAAAAACTTGCAAGTAATGAGTCAACTAAAGACGTTAAGGTCGCTTTAGCAATGCGATATGGCAATCCTTCCATTGAAAAAGTCATGAACGAATTAGAAAACGAAGGTGTTAATCGTCTTTTGGTGCTGCCTCTTTATCCGCAATACTCAGCAACCACAACTGCTTCTAGTTTTGACGCTGTGTTTGAGGTTCATTCTAAAAAAAGAAACCCACCAGCATTAAGGATGGTTAAGAATTATCATGATCATCCAGCCTACATAGCATCTTTGGTCAAACAGGTACAAGATTTTTGGGTTATCCATGGCACACCGGATTTTAAAAATGGTGATAAGTTGGTCATGTCGTTCCATGGCGTGCCAAAAAGAACACTCTTGAGAGGTGATCCTTACCATTGCGAATGCTATAAGACAGGCAGATTATTGAGAGAAGCTCTTGGGCTATCTGGAGAAGAAGCAATTCTCAGTTTCCAATCTCGATTTGGTAAGGCTGAATGGTTAAAACCCTATACTGCGCCGCTATTGGAATCACTTGGAAAAGCCAAAACTAATCGATTAGATATCTTTTGCCCAGGGTTTCCAGCGGATTGCCTCGAAACATTAGAAGAAATAGCCATGGAAGGTAAGGAAATCTTTACCCACGCTGGCGGACAATCTTATAACGTAATTCCTTGTTTAAATAATCAAGAAACTTGGTTGGATGGCCTGCATACCATTGCTTTAGAAAATATTG
The DNA here is from genome assembly GCA_947448305.1 of Burkholderiaceae bacterium. Lineage (GTDB taxonomy): Bacteria > Pseudomonadota > Gammaproteobacteria > Burkholderiales > Burkholderiaceae > Polynucleobacter. The sequence continues at coordinate 9,628 of CANFME010000010.1, read as the reverse complement.
CTGGTTGGCAAACGCAAGTTCCTTCTACCGCAGAAATAGCAAATCGAATTGCGATGGGGCAAGCGGCTGAAAAAATAATGTTGGCCCCATAAATAAGAGATTTTTTTAAAAATTCCTTTATTTCCTCTTGAATTCATTCAAATCGACCCTATCTATAGGTTACTAGTGGTTATTTATCCTTAAATTTTTTGTAAAGTATTGATATGACTGAAGAAATTAAACAATCTGATCCAGCGTTTGCCGATGAAACAATTCCTGTGAGTGCATTACATGACGAGCAGTCGACTACTTTCACATTAGAAGTTCAAATCGAAGAACTAAAAAAACAATTAGATGAAGCGCGTGATGCACATTTAAGGGCAAAAGCTGAAACTGAAAATATGCGTCGCAGAGGTATCGAAGACGTATCAAAAGCGCACAAGTTTGCGATTGAGAGTTTCGCAGAACACCTTTTGCCAGTAATGGATAGTATGCATGCAGCTTTGACTCATCATCAGGGCGACCTAGAGAAGTTAAAGGAAGGTGTTGAATTAACTTTAAAGCAACTTTCAGGCGCTCTTGAAAAAGGTAAAGTCCTTGAAGTTAATCCAGAGGCAGGATCTAAATTTGATCCCCATTATCACCAGGCTATCTCCATGGTGCCTTCTGAACAAGAAGCGAACACTATTGTGACTGTTTTGCAACGTGGCTATTCCATTGCTGATCGGGTATTACGCCCCGCACTCGTGACAGTGAGTCAGCCGAAATAAAAAACAACTTAATAAAAATCAAATAAATTGAGCTTTTGCTCTTGAAATTGTTAAGTTCAACCTTATTTAATAATTAACTAAATTACTTTATTGAAAGAAATATATTATGGGAAAAATTATCGGAATTGACTTAGGAACTACCAATTCTTGCGTTTCAGTAATGGAAGGCAATACTCCTAAGGTCATAGAAAATGCTGAAGGCGCTCGTACAACCCCTTCAATTATTGCTTACATGGAAGACGGCGAAATTTTGGTTGGTGCGCCAGCTAAGCGTCAATCCGTGACAAATCCAAGAAACACCCTCTATGCGGTGAAGCGTTTAATTGGTCGTAAATTTTCAGAAAAAGAAGTACAAAAAGATATCGATTTGATGCCTTACGCTATTTCCAAAGCTGACAATGGCGATGCTTGGATTGATATCCGTGGCACAAAGTATGCTCCACCCCAAATCTCTGCAGAAGTTTTACGTAAAATGAAAAAGACTGCAGAAGACTATCTAGGCGAAGAAGTGACTGAAGCGGTTATTACTGTTCCAGCTTACTTTAATGACAGTCAAAGACAAGCAACAAAAGATGCTGGTCGTATTGCTGGACTAGAAGTAAAGCGTATTATCAACGAGCCAACTGCAGCGGCACTTGCTTTTGGTCTAGATAAGCAATCAAAGGGCGATCGTAAAATTGCAGTTTATGACTTGGGTGGCGGTACTTTTGACGTTTCAATTATCGAAATTGCTGATGTGGATGGTGAAAAACAGTTCGAAGTTCTCTCCACTAACGGTGATACTTTCTTGGGTGGTGAAGATTTTGATCAACGTATTATTGATTACATCATTTCTGAGTTCAAAAAAGAACAAGGCGTTGATTTAAGTAAGGATGTACTAGCACTCCAGCGCCTAAAAGAAGCCGCTGAAAAGGCTAAAATTGAGTTGTCTTCAAGCCAGCAGAGCGACATTAACTTGCCTTATATTACTGCTGATGCAAGTGGACCTAAGCATTTAAATATCAAGATGAACCGCGCTAAGCTCGAAAGCTTAGTTGAAGACTTAGTTGCTCGCACGATTGAGCCTTGTCGGATTGCGATTAAAGATGCTGGTGTCTCATTGACTGATATCCAAGATGTAATTTTAGTTGGTGGTATGACACGGATGCCAAAAGTTCAGGAAAAAGTAAAAGAATTCTTCGGTCAAGAGCCACGTAAAGACGTAAATCCTGATGAAGCAGTTGCTGTGGGAGCCGCAATTCAAGGGTCCGTATTATCGGGCGACCGTACCGATGTGTTGTTATTAGACGTAACACCTTTGTCTTTGGGTATTGAGACTTTGGGCGGTGTAATGACTAAGATGATTACAAAAAACACAACAATTCCTACAAAGTATGCTCAAGTGTTTTCGACCGCTGAAGATAATCAACCAGCTGTAACGATTAAGGTTTATCAGGGCGAGCGTGAAATGGCTAGTGCCAATAAGACTTTAGGTGAGTTCAATTTAGAAGGTATCCCACCATCAAGTCGTGGTACTCCTCAAATTGAAGTAACTTTCGATATCGATGCAAACGGTATTCTCCACGTTGGTGCGAAAGATAAAGCAACTGGTAAAGAGAACAAAATTACGATTAAAGCGAACTCTGGACTTTCTGAAGAAGAAATTCAACAAATGGTCAAAGATGCAGAAGTGAATGCTGAGGACGATCGTAAGTTGCGTGAACTAGTTGATGCACGCAATACAGCAGATGCGCTCATCCACTCTACTAAAAAGTCTTTAGATGAGCATGGTGCTTCATTAGATGCTGGTGAAAAAGAGAAGATTGAAGAAGCGCTGAAGACTTTGGAAGAAGTTGCGAAAACTGGTACGAAAGAAGAAATCGAAGCGAAAACTGAAGAACTTGGTAAGGTAAGTCAAAAACTAGGTGAAAAGGTTTACGCATCAATGCAACAAGATGCTCAAGCGGGTGCTGCAGGATCTGCTGATGCAAACCAGAAGCCAAAAGACGATAATGTAGTTGATGCGGACTTTAAAGAAGTCGATAAAAAATAATTCAACACAGTAAATTGAAGGAAATCCTTTGGCTAATAAGCGTGACTTTTATGAGATTTTAGGTATTGCTAAAAATGCCACAGACGATGAGATTAAAAAAGCTTATCGGAAAATGGCGATGAAGCACCATCCTGACCGAAACCCGGACAATAAGGATGCAGAAGCTAACTTTAAAGAGGCTAAAGAAGCCTATGAGATGTTATCTGACCCGCAAAAGAAGGCTGCGTATGATCAGTATGGTCATGCTGGTGTTGATCCGAATATGGGGGGCTTTGGCGGCGCCGGAGCCCAAGGGTTTGGTGATGCATTTGGTGACATCTTTGGTGATATTTTTGGCAATTCAAGAGGTGGCGGAGGTCGCTCTGGACCACAAGTGTATCGTGGTGGCGATTTACGCTACAGCATGGAAATTACTTTAGAAGAGGCTGCAAAAGGCCACGAGACGCAAATTCGTGTACCCGGTTGGAATAACTGCGAAACTTGTAGTGGATCCGGAGCAGAGCCTGGGACCAAGATTGAAACTTGTACTACCTGTGGTGGTCAAGGTCAAGTTAGAGTCTCTCAAGGATTTTTCTCGATGCAACAGACATGTCCAAAATGTCGTGGACATGGCCAATTTATACCTAAACCATGTAAAAAGTGTAATGGTGAAGGAAAAATTAAGCAGCAAAAGACTTTAGAAGTAAAAATTCCAGCTGGTATCGAAGATGGCATGCGAATTCGTTTAACTGGTCATGGGGAGCCTGGTGTCAATCAAGGCCCGCCGGGTGACTTATATGTGGAAGTTCACATAAAAGCACATTCCGTATTTGAGCGTGATGGAGATGATTTGCATTTTCAAATGCCAATTTCTTTTGCAACAGCCTGTTTAGGAGGAACTGTAGAAGTCCCAACTTTAGCTGGTAAAGCCAGTTTTGAAGTAGCCGAGGGAACTCAAACGGGAAGAACTTTCCGTCTAAGAGGAAAAGGGATTAAGGGAATTCGTTCAACCATTGCTGGCGACTTATATGTACATGTTCAAATTGAGACGCCAATTAAGCTCAATGATCAGCAACGTCAACTTATTAGGGATTTAGACGGTAGTTTAAAGTCCGATAGTTTCAAACATAATCCTCAAGAAAAGGGTTGGTTTGATCGGGTGAAACAGTTTTTTAATTAATTAGTTCGATACAAAGCAATGCTCAGGGGCCGGAAAGGTCCCTTTTTTTACCTCTTCGATATACAGTGCAATGGCTTTTTCAATGGTGCCTGTAGTCGCTAAGAAATCCTTAACAAATTTGGGCTTACGTCCCGGGAAAGCACCCAAAGCATCGTGCATAACTAGGACTTGACCTGAACAGTCTGGCCCAGCCCCAATACCTATTGTTGGAATTTTTAATGCATCTGTAATCTGAGCCCCTAACGAACTTGGAATTGCTTCGAGTACTAATAACTGCGCTCCCGCAGCTTCCAAGGCCAGCGCATCCTCTAGGATTATTTTGGCAGCATCTGCAGTCTTACCTTGAACTTTAAAGCCTCCAAGGGTGTTGACTGATTGAGGAGTTAAGCCTAAGTGGCCACAAACTGGAATACCGTGATGGGTTAAAACTTCAATCATTTCCTGCAAATGACTACCACCTTCCATCTTGACCATTTGCGCACCCGCTTGCATCAGGGCTGCTGAATTTTTAACCGCTTCAGCAACACTGGTATAGGATGCAAAGGGCAAATCACCAATAATAAATGCACGTTTTACACTTCTGGCAACACACTCGGTGTGATATGCCATATCGCGGATAGAAACTGGAATCGTCGAAGTATGGCCTTGAATCACATTACCTAAAGAATCTCCAACTAAGATAACTTCAATACCTATCCTATCAAATAAGGCAGCAAAACTCGCATCATAAGCAGTTAGTGAGGTAATTTTTTGACCTTCATGCTTCATTTGCATGAGCTTTGAAATGGTCAAAGGAACAAGATTTTCAGATAAATTGATATAGCTCATGGGCAACAAACACTAATTACATTAAAACACCACTATACCTAAAATTTTTACTAGTGCGAAAGATTTGACCCCATAGAATTTGGGCAATATTTATTCGGGAGCTTTTCGATTTTTTGCCAAGAAAGATCCGGTAATTTATCCTTCAATTTGCCGTGATTTGGCAGCTCAATTTCACTATCTATTTCAAGTAATGGTAGTAGGACAAACATCCGTTCTGTAATTCGAGGATGGGGTAGGATTAATTCAGGCGTGTTGTGAGTAATATTGTCATACATCAATATATCAATATCTAATGTCCGAGGGGCATTTTCATAGGGGCGTTCACGACCAAAACGCTGTTCTACAGACTGACAAAGTCGAAGCAAAACGATAGGATCAAGATCTGTATCAACTGAAATAACGTTATTAATATAATCACCGCCTAAAGCTTCCACAGGTGCACTAATATAAAAACAACTTCTAGCATTGATGGATATCTCCGGGAACTGTGCAAGGCAAACAACGGCGTCCGTTAGTATCTGTCTTGCATCTCCGATATTTCCACCAAGTCCTATGTAGGCTCTTGCCATAATTTAAATCCTATCATCTTCTCAACTTACTACTTTAATCAATTTCTAAAAAGATTGCTGAGACTGGTCATCATTTTCCAAGGTCTCTTTACCCTTAATACCTCGACGTCGACGTCGACGAGACTTACCTGGCTGATCAGTAGTAGAGAGTGATCGCTCACTTTTTACATCAATAAGGAGTTTTTCACGATCTTCTAGAGTGCCATTTTGAAAGTTTTCCCACCAATTAGAAAGCTCACTAGGTAATTCACCTACCTGACATCGCAAGCAAAGAAAATCATAGCCAGCTCTAAAACGAGCTGATTCTAGTAATCGGTAAGGCATTTTCCCAATTCGTTTTTCAAAGCGGGGTTGCAAACTCCAAATTTCACGCATATCGGTTTCAAATCGCCGCTGGATAGCAAAAACCTCTCTCTGCGCGCTGAGGACTTCATCAATCGCATCGTTGAGACAAACGATACTTGGTTTACCCCCTTTTAAATTGAGTTTCCATTGTTGCTCAACTTGGTGCCATAAAAGAGCCGCAAATAAAAATCCTGGAGAGATTGATTTTCCTTGAAGTACACGCTCGTCAGTTCTATCAAGCGCAAGTTTAGCAAAACTAGTTTGATCAGACTGTTCCAAAATAACATCAAGCATGGGTAATAGACCTTGGTCTAAACCGACCTCTCTTAATTTAGTCATACTTGACCAAGCATGCCCTGACATCAATAGCTTTAACATTTCGTCAAATAACCTAGCTCCGGGCACATCATGGATTAAGCTAGCGGATTGAGAAATCGGTTCAAGGGTATTTTGCTCTAAAGTAAAACCCGTTTTTGCAGCAAAGCGAACTGCTCTGAGCATCCTTACAGGATCTTCTCGATAACGAGTCGCAGGATCACCAATCATCCTTAGAACCCTAGATGCAATATCTGCCATACCACCATGGTAATCAAGTACTATCTGGGTACTAGGATCGTAATACATGGCATTAATCGTAAAGTCTCGACGTGTTGCATCTTCAGCTTGGGAACCCCATACATTGTCACTTAATACACGACCAGAGTTGGCAATGTGTTTGCCTGTTTCAACTAGTAAAGCTCTAAATGTTGATACCTCGATAATTTCCATTCGATCTCTAGCATGACTGGAATTATTGTAAAAAGTAACATGAATTATTTGAAATCGCTTACCAATCACTCTAGATTTTTTAAATAAGGATTGAACCTGATCTGGAGTCGCATTCGTAGCAACATCAAAATCCTTCGGCTTAATGGCAAGAATTAGATCTCGTACTGCACCACCTACGATGTAAGCTTTGAAACCAGCTTGCTGAAGAGTTTGAGTGACCTTGATAGCGTTCGGTGAAATCAGCTTTGGATCAATGTGGTGAACTTTTACAGAGATTTTTTTTGGTTGTAGGTCATTACTACTCGTTGGACCATTTACAGACTTTTTGATGGGTTTGCCAAGAATCTTCCGAATTATTTTTGAAATCATTTATTAAACAGTTCTAATATTTGCCAATTTCTGTCGATAGCAAGTTGACGTAATCTTGCATCAGGATTTGTGGCTATTGGCGTTTGAACCTTATCAAGTAATGGCAGATCATTCATGGAGTCAGAATAAAAACAACTTTTCTGTAATGTATCCCAAGATAACTGGTGAAGAGTTAACCAAGCTTCTACGTGGGTAACCTTCCCCTCTTTAAAGTTTGGTTCGCCTGAAACATTTCCAGTAAAGGCAATCGGTTGATGGGGGGAAGTGATTTCAGGTTCAGTAGCAATTAAATGTGAAATGCCAAAGCGCTCTGCAATCGGCCTAGTGACAAAGCTATTGGTGGCTGTTACAACGCAGCACAGATCGCCTAAGTCTTGATGTTTTTTTACTAATGAAAGGGCCTCAGGTCGTATTTGAGGCTCAATCACTTCTTGCATAAATTGACGATGCCATTCATCTAAAGTTTGCTTGGAATGACTTGCTAAAGGTTTTAAGGCAAATTGTAAAAAGCCAAATATGTCTAACTTTCCAGCTTTGTAATCATTATAAAAACGCTCATTTTCTTGTTCGTAATAGGCGCCATCGACTACTCCAAGGCGAACCAAAAACCTACCCCACTCATGATCGCTATCTACGGGCAATAAAGTGTGATCAAGATCAAAAAGAGCGATGGAGTGATATACGGGGGGCATGGTTAAGCTGTTAAATGGAGTAATTCTTTTAATAAAGGTAATGTTATAGGTCTTTTCGTTTGTAATGAATAATGATCAACTGCCTCTATGATACTGATTAAACTTGGTAGATCACGATAAAAGTGGGTTAATAACCAAAGCGGTATGTCAGTTGCAATGTTTAAACCCCTTGCTTTGATAAGTTCTTGAAGTGCCAAAATTTTCTCTGCATCAGTTAAAAAGCTGAGTTCAAAGTTCAGCCCACTAGATAATCTTGAAGAAACATCGTAACGAATTTTTAAATAATGGCTTGAATTTGAACCACTCACAAAGATCAGTTTTTCTGGGTTGTTTTTTTGGTCAATCAGTAGCTTGAATAACTGATTGACTTCAGAATTATTCAAGTTATCAACATCATCAATAAAATAAGCGCAGCAATTAGGACCTGTTTGAATATCTGCAAATTGCCAATCAGGTTGCTGACTTGTCAAATAAAGATGGGGTAATTCTAAATCCTTATAAAATTTTTGCATGGCCATGAGTAAGTGCGATTTACCACTGCCTGAGGGGCCCCAAACATAAATTAAATTGAAATCAACTGAAATTGGTTGTTGTACTTTAAAAAACGATTGAATTTGTTTCAAAACCTCAAGAATACTAACTTGAGTAGAGTTGATCGAGTTTGGAAGAATGAAGTTATCTAAGCTTGGCTCTGGTGAAGTCAAAATATCTAGAGTAAATTGCGGAGAGTTCATACGTAAATCAAAGGCCTAATTTGTTTTATACCATTGACTACTTAAGTATTTCTGTTTTAAAAAACGCAAAGCTACTAAACAAATTGCCGACATCGGAAAAGCTAATAAGATTCCTAAGAAGCCAAATAATTTACCAAAAACCATCAAAGCAAAAAGAACTGCAACAGGATGTAATCCAATCCTCTCACCTACTAGACGAGGAGTTAAATAAAACCCTTCCAAAACTTGCCCCACAGAAAATAGTAATAGCACTAATAAAATTTCATTACCGCTCCCAAATTGCAAAAGTGCCGCAAGTAAAGACAAGCAAAGACTTATCATAAAGCCCACGTAAGGAATAAAAGCAACGAGACCAGTAAAAGTACCTAAAGCTAAAGCGCTCTTAACACCTATAGCATAAAGACCGATACTATAAACCACTGAAAGTGTCATCATTACCAAAATTTGACCACGCAAATATTGAGAAAGTAAGGAATCAACTTCTCTAGCAAGTGGAAAAACTGTGGATTGTAATTTCTTCGGAATAACGTGACCAATTTTCTTAAAAAAGTGATCCCACTCCAAGAGTAAATAGAAAAGAACAAAAAGAACTAAAACAGTATTTCCAAAGAATCCAAGAATGGAACCAGAAGATTTCATTAAAGTACTGAGTGATTTTGTCACAACAGTATTGGCATTATCAGAAAGTTGTGCTGTGATTTGTGTCGTAGCTTGATCCTGAATATCTTTCCAATCTAATTCAATCTCAAATGTGGCGAGTTTTGGAGCAATCCACAACTTAAAGCTTTCAATCCACTGGGGAAACTGCTGCCTAATTTGGGGTATCTCATGTTGTAGCAGGTTTAACAGCAGGAGAACAATCAATGTTCCCGCAATAATACCAATCAGGACAGCAATTAAAGCCGCAAATCCTTCAGGGATTTTGGCGAGAGTTAAGCGAACCTTTAAAGGCTCCAAAATATAGGCAAATATAAAAGCTGCCAAAAAAGGCATCAAAATTTCGGACATGAGCACAACCTTCCATTAGAATCTCTACATTCTACTGAGTACTGAGGAATTTTATGACAAATCCATCAAATTTAAATGCAAATGAATCCAAAGGGCTATCTTATAAGGATGCTGGGGTCGATATTGATGCTGGCGATGCCTTAATTGAAAGAATTAAGCCTCTTGCTAAAAAAACCATGCGCGAGGGTGTTTTAGCTGGTATTGGAGGCTTTGGAGCATTATTTGAAATACCTAAACGCTATCAAGAGCCCGTTTTAGTATCTGGTACGGACGGTGTAGGTACGAAATTGAAGTTAGCCTTTGAATGGCAAGCACACGATACAGTCGGTCAAGATTTGGTTGCTATGAGCGTGAATGATATTTTGGTACAAGGTG
>CANFME010000009.1 GCA_947448305.1 Burkholderiaceae bacterium | reverse complement strand
TTAGCTGACAGGGATTACTTTGTTTATTTAAAAAACAATAATGATCCGAATGTATTTTATAGTGCTCCCGTTCAGAATCGAGGAACTGGTAATTGGGTTTTTTATCAAGCAAAAAGAATCAATGATAAAAATGATCAATTTTTAGGTGTTGCATTAGTTGGTATTTCATCGAAGGTATTTTCGCAATACTATGAGGTATTAGCAAATAACTTCAACTCCAAAGTTGCTTTTGGTTTATACAAAAATGACCACCAGTTAATGACACGATACCCATTTAGAGATAGTTTAATTGGAAAAGCCAACCTTGAGGGCGGGGCAAAAAAGATTTTAGACCTCGGGAAACCATTTGGTAATATGATTTTAAAAAGTCCAAGATTTACAGAGAATGACCGTATAGAGGAAAGGTTCATTGGAGCAAGAAGATTAGAAAAGTTTCCCTTTTATGTGACGGTTACAGCGAATAAAGATATATATTTGAAGTCTTGGATTGATTCCTTATGGTGGATTTGGGGATTAACCTTTAGTGGAGTTATTCTTGTCGGCATTGCTGTCGCACGAATTTATAAAGTGCAGAAAAGTCTTCAACAAGAGTTAGGCATCAGAAAAGAGTTCGAAAAAGAACTTTTTAAATCCAAAGAAGAACTTGAAATAAGGGTCAAGGATCGTACAAATGCTCTTACCAATGAAATCTTAGAAAGAAAACTAGCACAACAAGAGTTACTCCGTATTAACTCAAATATCGCTCTAATTTCTCACCGCGCAGGAAAATTAGAAGTCGTTAATAGTATGTTGCACAATGTCGGTAACGTTTTGAACAGTTTAAATATCTCCACGGATCTTTTAAGAGAACGTTTATCTGACACACCGATTAAAAATCTTCCTAAGTTAAATGAGTTAATTCATCAAAATAAAGATAATCTTTCGGAATTTCTGACAAATAATGAAAAAGGGAAGCAAATTCCAGAATTCATTAATCAAATGACTTTGCAATGGCAAATAAATAATGACATTATTTATAAAGAAACTCATAACGTTGTTGAGTCCATCCAACATATTAATGAAATTATCAGTAGGTACAAATTAAAAGATTTTGAAAATCAAGGGGAATTAGGTGTTCAAGAGCCGTATATATTGAGCGAAGTAATTGATAGCACCTTGCTGATAGCATCACCTGGGCTAATTAAAACCAATATTCAACTCTCCATAGAATACGAACCAAACATCACTTGGGTTGGTGATAGAGTGAAATTATCACAAATCATACTAAATTTAATCATCAATGCAAAAGATGCATTATTGTTTAGCGATAAGATTGATAAAAAAATTATGATTTTTTCGGGAATCATAGATAACCAGATCATTATTAAAGTAAGGGACAATGGATCAGGAATTAACCAAGAACATCTAGATAAAATATTTACTTATGGATTCACGACAAAACCTACAGGGCATGGCTATGGTCTTCACTCTGGTGCCCTGGCTGCAGAAGAGATGGGCGGCAAACTTCAGGTCCACAGCCTCGGCGTTAATCTTGGTGCGGAATTTACATTAACCCTCCCCCAAAATACAAGCAAAACTAAATGAATAATGCCCTTCTAAATTCAAAAAAAATATTTAGAGTACTTGTTATTGATGACAATGAAATGATTTATGAGGACTTTAATAAGGTATTAGTTTCGAGTTCTGAAAATAACCCACAGTTAGATCAACTAGTTTTCAATCTATTTGGGGAGTCGAAAACTACTTCATCAAACATCCAATATAAAGTTGATTTTGCAATTAACGGTCAACTGGGTTTAGATTTAGTAAAAAAAGCCCAAGAGGAGAACAATCCTTATTTAATTAGCTTTATTGATATGCGGATGCCGAATGGCTGGAGTGGCCTCAAAACAATTCAAGAAATATGGAAGTTTCAGGCAAATTTAAATATTGTTTTATGTACGGCACATTCTGATATTTCTTGGGATGAAATCAATGCTTCTTTGCCTACAAATGATCGATTCCTAATTTTGAAGAAACCTTTTGATACCTATGAGGTTAAGCAAATTGCAATGAGCTTTGTCCGAAGAAGTGAAATTGAAAATGATCTGCAAAAAAACTCAGAGAAGCTATTAATGTCCCAAAGGGTTGCAAGAATTGGCTACTTTAAGTTTGATCAAGATTTCTCAATCATTGAGTCTTCAGAAATTATCGAAGACTTTCTTACATTGGCATCTGAGGAGCTTAGTAATACTTTTACAAAAATAAACTCTTTACTGTCAACTGATGATGCTTGCAAGTTATCACAACTAGTCATTGACTCCAAATCAACTCAAGAGCACTTTGTCCTAAATTGTAGGACAAATATTAGGAACTCAAAGCAATTTGAATGGATTAAGATATCCGGTTTCTGGGTAGATGAAGATCACACACATCAAGCACAATTTGTAGGCAGTATCCAGGACATAACAGAATCAAAACAACTAGATCAAAAAGTATTGTTGCTTGAGTCTTCCCTCTCGCAAGTGAGTGATATGGTGATGATTACTGATCTAGGTGACAAGGATGCCCGAAACCATAAAATTCTATATGTCAATGAAAGCTTTGAACAACAAACGGGCTATAAGGCTCATGAAATAATTGGTAAGAATCCTAGATTTCTTCAAGGAGAAAAAACATCTAAAGTCGATATCTTAAAAATTAGCAAAAGCCTAAAGAACTTTGAGGCAGTTCGTGTAGAAATCCTGAACTACAATGCAAACGGTGAATCTTTTTGGGGGGACTTAACCATCTCACCGATTAAAGATGAGACTGGCGTTTACACCCATTGGGTTAGTGTACAAAAAGATATTACTGGTAGTAAATTAGTGCTAGAAAGTATCAAAAAATTAGCTTATTTTGATGGACTGACGGGGCTAGCAAATCGTCAATATTTCAATGATCGTCTGTCCACTACTATTCAATCAGCTCAACGCAATCCTAGTTACTTCGCTTTGATGTTGATTGACTTAGATAACTTTAAAGAATTGAATGATACTTTTGGGCATGATCGCGGAGATGATCTTTTAATCCAAGTTTCTAAAAGGCTAAAAAAATCAACCCGTGAAGATGACACGGTAGCAAGACTTGGTGGCGATGAATTTGTTGTATTACTCTCTAATATTGGCACAAATATTACTGAGGTTTCAGCCAATGCCGAACTAATTGCAAAAAAGATAAATAAAGTATTGAATGAAGAATTTTTCCTACAAGATTCTAGCTATCGAACTAGTGCGAGTATCGGTATAACTATTTTTGGCAAATCTGTAATCAAGCCTGATGATGTTCTCCGACAAGCAGATATCGCGATGTATCAAGCCAAAGAAAAAGGGAAAAACAACTTCACAATTTTTAATAGTGACATGCAGCAAATAGTAGTTGATCGCGCTGCGATTGCTGATCGGTTAAAGTTAGCGATTGCAAATGATGAATTTGAATTATTCTTTCAACCACAATTCGATGTTTCACTTCAATTAATCGGTGCAGAAGCTTTAATGCGTTGGAGTAGCCCAGAGATGGGATCAATTCCTCCGGGTGTATTTATTCCAATTGCTGAACAAAATGCTCTGATTAGGGAATTAGGGAATTGGGTTTTACAAAAAGCGGCCTTTTATCTAAAAACGTGGTCAGGAATTAAAGAAATGCAGCATTTAGTGATGTCTGTCAATGTCAGTACAAGTCAATTTAGTTCACCTGATTTTCTCGCATCAGTTTTTGATCCAATAGAAATGTACGGAACTACTCCTGACAAATTGAATCTAGAGCTGACAGAGTCTATTATGGTTTCGGATTTCGAAGATCTAGAAAAGAAATTAAAGGTTTTAAAATCATTTGGTATAAAAATTGCTTTAGATGATTTTGGTACCGGCTTCTCCACACTCAATTACTTGAAAAGATTAAGCTTAGACGAACTAAAAATTGACCAATCTTTTGTGCAAGAACTACCGACCAATAAGCATGACACGGCGATTGCAAGGACGATTATTTCACTTGGTCAATCTCTAGGATTAAAGGTTACTGCTGAAGGAGTTGAAACTAAAGGTCAATTTAATTTATTAAGGTCATTAGACTGCAATCAATTTCAAGGGTACTTATTCAGTAAGCCAATACCTGCATTAGAATTTATCGAATATGCAAAAATTTATCAATCTAGCAAATTTAATGAACTAAAAAATACTACCCATTAAAATATTCAACACAGGAGTTTATCAATGCGATACAGACTACTCGGTCCAACTGGACTATATGTTTCCGAAATATGCTTAGGTACGATGACTTTCGGTAATCAAGGTTTTTGGTCAGTAATGGGTGGTTTGGGTCAAGTTGAGGTGAACCAAATAGTCAAGACTGCTTTTGATCAAGGCGTAAACTTTATCGATACAGCAAACGTATATTCATTTGGCGAATCCGAAAGTCTACTGGGTCAGGCGATCAAAGATACAGGGATTCCAAGAGATCAACTGATCGTAGCGACAAAATCAACTGGCCCCATGAACGAAACACCCAATGGTCGAGGTCATTCTCGCCACCATATTTTCAACGAAGTAGATGCCTCATTAAAAAGACTTCAACTCGACCATATTGACCTATATCAATTACATGGCTTTGACCCTCTAACACCCTTTGAAGAATCTCTTAGTGCTTTACATGATTTGGTTAAGATAGGGAAAATTCGCTACATTGGACTTTGCAATATGTCAGCCTGGCATATGATGAAAGCCCTGTCCATTTCAAGAGAAAAAAACTTTACAGAAGTTATTAGCTCCCAATCTTATTACACAATTGCCGGCCGTGATATTGAGCGTGAAATATTTCCTTTGTTAAATGATCAAAAATTAGGATTGATGGTGTGGAGTCCTTTAGCTGGAGGTTTCTTATCAGGGAAGTTTAAAAATAATAGTCCCCTTCCTGCAAATGCCAGAAGAAATGATTTTGACTTTCCACCGATTCAACGCGAACGTGCTTATGCTTGCATAGAAGCAATGGAACCAATTGCTCAGAATCACAATGTATCGGTCGCTCGAGTGGCGCTTGCTTGGTTGCTATCCAAACAAGAGGTAACAAGCGTCATTATTGGAGCAAAGCGCCTTGAGCAGTTAAATGATAACTTGCTAGCATCAGAATTAAGATTAAGCTCTGAGGAATTAACTCTTCTCAATGAAGTGAGTGCATTGCCCGTTGAGTATCCTGGCTGGATGTATGAAATGCAAGGAAAATACCGCTCAACTCCTCCAGTTAAATAACTATTGTTTGTTAACAATTTAATCTTTTTTTGAGTAATTATGTTAAATTAGTAAATGAATGAAACAGGGGTGCTATCGAAAAAATCGATTGGCTGAGAGATACCCTTAACCCGATCTTGGTAATGCTTGCGTGGGGAGTTTTCTGTAAATGCATCGCTGTTCATTCCTAACTGACCTCAATGGAGATGAACTGTGAAAAATGCAATAAAAGATAAATCTAAAGACACTCTTACAATTGACAACCTTGAAAAAGAGCTTGGACAAAAATTTGCTTACCCAGCATCAACAAAGTCATTCTTGATCGGGAGTCGTCCAGATATTAAAGCGCCCTATCGATTAATTGACCAAACACCTACTAAAACATCTGATGGGACATTCTTAAACAATCCACCAATTCCCGTCTACGACACATCAGGTCCTTATAGTGATCCTGATATTTTCATTCATTTAGGACGTGGCTTGCCAAAGCTAAGAGAACAATGGATTTCTGAACGAAATGATACTGAATTGCTAGCAGGTCCTACTTCGTCTTATGGTATTGCCAGAGCCAAAGATCCTGCAACAGCACATTTAAGGTTTGAGCATATTGCACCGCCAAGAGTGGCTCTGCAAAACAAAAATGTGTCTCAAATGTATTACGCAAAACAAGGCATTATTACTCCGGAAATGGAATATGTTGCTTTACGCGAATCAATGGGCTTAAAAGAGCTAAAACAAAATCCCGAGTATCAAAAACTACTAAAGCAACACCCTGGAACATCTCGTGGTGCTAATCTTCCTGAGGAAGTAACCCCAGAATTCGTGCGACAGGAAATTGCTGCTGGCCGTGCAATTATTCCAGCAAACATCAATCATCCTGAGTTAGAGCCGATGATTATTGGTCGTAATTTTCGAGTAAAAATTAATGGTAATCTCGGTAACTCTGCAGTTACATCATCGATCAACGAAGAAGTTGAAAAAATGATTTGGTCGATTCGTTGGGGCGCGGACACGATTATGGACTTATCAACTGGTGAGCATATTCATGAAACTAGAGAGTGGATTATTCGTAACTCTCCAGTCCCAATTGGAACGGTACCAATTTACCAAGCACTTGATAAAGTTGGTGGAATTGCAGAAAATTTAACTTGGGAAATCTTTAGAGATACCTTGATTGAACAGGCTGAACAAGGCGTTGACTACTTTACAATTCACGCAGGTGTTCTTCTTCGCTATGTGCCACTTACCGCTGAGCGTCTCACTGGAATTGTTTCTCGTGGCGGGTCGATCATGGCTAAATGGTGTTTGGCTCATCACAAAGAAAATTTCCTGTACACGCACTTTAACGAAATTTGCGAAATCATGAAAGCCTATGATGTCTCCTTTAGTTTAGGCGATGGTCTACGCCCGGGTTGTATCGCTGACTCGAATGATGCTGCACAGTTTGGTGAACTGCATACTTTAGGTGAGCTGACTAAAATTGCTTGGCAACATGACGTTCAAGTCATGATTGAAGGGCCTGGCCATGTTCCAATGCAAAGAATTGAAGAAAACATGACTGAAGAGTTAGACAATTGTTTGGAGGCGCCTTTTTATACCTTGGGACCACTAATTACTGATATCGCTCCTGGCTACGATCACATAACAAGTGGAATTGGTGCTGCCCAAATTGGCTGGTATGGAACTGCTATGCTTTGTTACGTAACTCCCAAAGAACACTTAGGATTACCCGATAAGGAAGATGTTCGAGTGGGTATTATCACTTATAAAATTGCCGCTCATGGTGCTGATTTAGCAAAAGGTCTTCCTGGAGCTCAATTAAGAGATAACGCCTTATCAAAAGCACGCTTTGAATTCCGTTGGGAAGATCAATTTAATATTGGTTTAGATCCAGAGCGAGCTAGAGATTATCACGATGCAACACTACCGGCTGATGGTGCAAAGATTGCTCATTTCTGTTCAATGTGCGGCCCTAAATTTTGCTCAATGAAAATCACTCAAGAAGTTCGTGACTATGCAAGCAAACTCGATAAAAATCCGTTACAAGGTATGGAAGAGAAATCGATAGAGTTTAGAAAAAAAGGTAGCCAAATTTACCAATAACTTTTCTCTGTTTATTCCTTATCACTTCATTGCATCCTAGTGTCTAAAGAACCTATCATCATTCTCGGTGCAGGGCTAATTGGTAGACTTTTAGCCTTGTCCTGCGCCAAAGAAGGCTATCAAGTTACTGTATATGACCTTGGTACACCATCAGTTAAAGGATCAGCTGCTTACACTGCAGCAGCAATGTTAGCTCCCCTAGCTGAATCAGTGTCTACCGAAAATAACATTATTGAAATGGGGATTTATAGTCTAAAAAGATGGCCCGAGATGATTAAAGAATTGTCTAAGCCTGTCTTTTTTCAACAAAATGGTAGTTTGATTGTTTGGCATGGTCAGGATCAGTCTCTGGGAAAACACTTTCAGTCTCAACTAGCCAAAACGCAACAATATTTCTCAAGTCAATTTGTTTACGAGAAAATGGATAGAGAAAAGCTCAATCAAATAGAATCAGAAATTGATCATCGTTTTCGAGAGGCTTTATATCTAACCAATGAGGGGCAACTTGATAACCGAGAATTACTGGATGCGTTACTCGAGGATGCAGTCCGTCTTGGGGTGAAATTTTTCTGGGAAAGTCCTAGGGAAATCAATGATTTTAGGGATGTTAGTTACTTGAAATTAATTGATTGTCGGGGTTTAGGAGCAAAAAAATCGTTAGATCATCTTCGGGGCGTTAGGGGCGAGGTAATAAGAGTATTTGCTCCAGAGGTTAATCTTCAGCGTCCTATTAGGTTATTGCACCCCCGCTACCCAATTTATATTGCACCCAAAGATAAGCAGATGTTCGTGATTGGAGCTACTGAGATTGAATCTGAGGATAATTCTGAAGTGAGTGTGCGTTCTGCTCTTGAACTTCTGAGTGCTGCCTACTCGCTTCACAGTGGCTTTGCAGAGGGACGTATTTTAGAGATGAATGCCCAGTGTCGACCAAGCTTGCCGAACAATGCCCCTATCATTGCAAAAATTAATGAACGTGTTTTTACTATCAATGGCTTATACCGCCATGGTTTTATGATATCTCCAGCAATCCTAGATGCCGCGATGGAGATGATCTTCAAAAACCAGTCCAAGCTAGCACAACAATTTTCAATTGAATCGACCCTTCCCTATGCAAGTCATCATTAATCTAGAACCTTTTCAGACTTCAGCAAAACATCTTCAAGAGTTGATTTCTGAAATTACTCCTAAGCCACCTTTCGGTATCGCCAAAAATGGCACCTTTATTCCTAAAAGTGTCTATGGTGAAACACCAGTGCAAGACGGTGACAAAATTGAAGTTATTTCGCCAGTTACTGGGGGGTAAAAGATGAATCATAATCATGATGATTTTTTAGAGTTATATGGGCAACAATTTCCATCTAGATTACTACTTGGAACTTCTAGGTATCCCTCTCCCAGTATTTTAGAGAGCTGTATTCAAGAAAGTAAGCCAGCAATGGTAACCGCTTCTTTAAGAAGACAAGGCGCAAACCCAGATCAAATCTCCAGTGGTTTTTGGGATATCTTAAAAAAACTCAACGTACCAATATTGCCCAATACTGCGGGCTGTCATCGCCCTGAAGAAGTGATTCAAGTCGCGCACATGGCAAGAGAAGTTTTTGAAACCGACTGGATCAAGTTAGAGCTGATTGGCGATGATTACACATTACAACCTGATACATTGCATTTGGTTGCTACTGCAGAACGCCTCATTAAAGACGGCTTTAAGGTTTTACCTTATTGCACTGATGACTTAATCCTCTGTCAAGGACTTGTTGATGTTGGATGTCAAGCAATCATGCCGTGGGCGGCCCCAATTGGGACAGGTAAAGGCCCCATCAATCCTTATGGATTAAAGCTTCTTAGAGAAAGAATTTCAGTACCAATGATTGTTGATGCGGGTCTTGGATTACCTTCGCATGCGACAACTGTTCTAGAGTGGGGATACGACGGCGTTCTTCTTAATACCGCAGTAGCTCTTGCCCACAATCCCATCAAAATGGCAAACGCCTTTGCCGGTGCCGTTAAAGCTGGCAGAGATGCTTTTTTAGCAGGCGCGATGCCAGAACATGAACAAGCTCAAGCAAGTACGCCTAATTTAGGAATTCCATTTTGGCATCAAAGTTAACTTCACAACTCCCTGCCCAATATCAATCACTTCGAGAAAAGTTGATTGACCATTATCGATCTCTGAACATCGAACAACGTGATCATTTGACCCAATTAAGTTTTTCGGATTCAAATCTTGTTTATCAACTAGTCAAAGAAGCTTGCTATGAACTTGGTTTTATGGAAATCGATGCAGAGGCCATTGCAAAAGCTTGGCAAAATAATAATCCTTCCATCGCTCAGTTTGACCTTTTAGATTGGCCTACTGATCCAGCGCTATTTAATATTCAAGGTCCCAAAGGAAATAACTCATTCCCAAGCTGCCCCCAAAATCTTGGACTTTATGTGGTTGCACCCACTGCAGATTGGATTGAAAAACTCTTAATTGCCGGTGTTAAAACCGTGCAATTACGTTTTAAATCTGAGGATAAAGATGCAATTCGACAAGAAGTAAAAAAAGCTATTCAAATCGCCAAACAATTTTCTTGCCAACTTTTTATTAATGACTTTTGGGAACTTGCTATTGAGTACGGGGCCTATGGGGTCCATTTAGGTCAAGAGGACATTGATACCGCTGACTTTGATTTAATCAAATCTAATCAGCTTCGTTTGGGAATTAGTACCCACGGAGTTGCTGAAATGCAACGAGCTGATGAAATATCACCAAGCTATATTGCCCTTGGTGCTATTTTCCCAACCACTTTAAAAGTAATGCCGACTGCACCTCAGGGATTAGCTCGCTTGGCCTTCTACACCAAGCTATTAAAGTCCTATCCTTTAGTCGGTATCGGGGGAGTTGATGAAACTAATCTAGAAGCTGTTTTAAGTTGTCAGGTGGGTTCCGTGGCGATGGTGAGGTCCGTCATTAATGCGCCTGATTATCAGCTTGCGATTGACCAACTACAAGCAAGAATTTTAAAGTCTCAACTGAATGATTAATGCGTTGGGAACTGTTGGAAACAATGCCATAAGGCGCCGTGCCCATTGCCTAATTGCTTTTCAGAAATATGACTAGCCGCTAAGATAGCACTTTGGGTATAGTCAATCCCCTTGTTAACCGCCATTTTTAATGACAGCTTTTGAGCTAAACCACAAGCAATTGCGCTAGACAATGTACAACCAGTACCATGGGTGTTTTTCGTGGAGATACGGGGGTGATGAAATTCTGTTACTTCGATATGTTGGCCATTTTTTTCAACCAGTACATCTTTTAATTGCTCCTGCGATAAATGCCCTCCTTTTAATAAAACTGCTTTCGCTCCTAGTTTTAAAAGCTCATTGGCGGCATCAACCATCTGACTAGACTCTATAGGATTAGAATTTAAAAATGTTTGGGCCTCATTTAAATTAGGGGTAATTAAACGACTGATAGGAAATAATAAATTTGCCATGGAATGTTGAATTTGATCCTCGGCCAATATTGCGCCAGAAGTAGCCACCATGACAGGATCGAATACGATATTTTCTCTATTTACACCTAATAACTTACTTAACAATTGAACAGTATTGCTACTACCTATCATGCCAATTTTTACAGCATCAACCTGAAAATCCTGCACAATAGCATTAAATTGTGCCGCAATCATCGATTCTGACAATTGGGCTATTTGATCGACACCTAATGTATTTTGAGCAGTAACGGCTGTAATAACGGTCATGCCAAAACAACCAAGAGAGGTAGCAGTTTTTAAATCCGCTTGAATTCCAGCTCCGCCACCACTATCTGATCCAGCAATCGATAAAACTTTTGGAATATACATTTTTTCTAAAACCTCTTTATAGCCTCACAGGAACTTCTTAAATTATTCGAAAGAATTACAATAACAGTACAGTTGAAATTATTTTAAAAGGGAGACTATTTATGACGACACATTTAAACAACAAACAAGGCTTTGCATTGTTTCAACTAGCAGTTTTAGGCTTGTTACTTTCCTTACCGTTTCTCCATTCAGGAAATGTTCAAGCCCAAGATAAGTGGCCAAGTCGCCCTATCACAATGATTGTACCTTTTCCTCCAGGCGGTGTTGCTGATACGGTTGGCCGACCAATTGCAGAAGCTTTGAGTCGTCAGCTGGGTGAACCTGTAATTATTGAAAATAAAGCAGGTGCTGGAGGTGGGGTTGGAATGGCTGCAGTATCAAAAGCAAAGCCAGATGGATACACAATCTTAATGACACTTTCCTCTATTTCGATTATTCCAGAAGCTGACAAAATTTTAGGTAAGGAAATTTCTTTCCGCACAAGTCAATTTGCACCAATTGCTAGGTTTACGGCAGATCCAACTGTTCTGGTAGTAAAAGCTGATAGCCCGTGGAAAAACTATTCAGAATTTGTGGCGGGTATGAAAAAAAATCCTGGCAAATATAATTTTGGTTCATCTGGAAACTATGGGACGATGCACATTCCAATGGAAATGATTAAGTTAAACGATCAGTTTGAGATGGCACATATTCCATACACAGGTGCTGGTCCTGCGATCGTGGCCTTATTGGGTGGACAAGTAGACGCTATTGCCACGGGTCCTGCCTCAATTGTTCAACAAATAAAAGCAGGCAAAGTCAGAGCCTTAGTGCATTGGGGCGAAGGTCGTCTCGCTAGCATGCCTGAAGTTCCTAGTTTAAAAGAGCTGGGTGAAAAGATTGAATTTGCACAATGGTCCGGTTTATTTGTTCCTAAAGATACTCCGGCGCCAATCGTAGAAAAACTTCGACTTGCTGCGAAAGCAGCCGTTAATGATGAAAAAGTCAAAATGATTTTAGAAGGAGCTGGTTCTCCTATTCAGTATCTCGATGCACCTGAGTTCCAAAAGTATTGGGATACAGACGCCAAGAAAATGTCTGAGATAGTTAAAAAAATTGGTAAAGTTGAATAACGCATGTCTAAATCTATTGACTCACTCCTTTGGCAAGAAGGCTTTTTAAAGTTAGGTAATGCGTTCTTTACGACTTTAAAACCGACCCCTTTACCTGACTCGTTTTGGGGAGCTGCTTCTCAAGATGTTGCCAAAAGTATTGGCTTTTCAGCTGGTTGGGAGTTAGATCAACATAATTTAGAGGTTCTTACAGGTAATGCTTCTTTAGAAAACTACCAAGCTTACTCAACGGTCTATTCTGGTCACCAATTTGGAGTTTGGGCAGGACAACTAGGTGATGGCCGTGCGATTCATCTTGGTACTGTTCAGAATGGTGAAGCGTCTTTTGAAATTCAGCTTAAAGGCGCTGGTAAAACACCCTATTCAAGGATGGGTGATGGTCGTGCGGTTTTAAGATCTTCTATCCGTGAGTTTTTATGTTCTGAGGCGATTGCAGGCCTTGGGATTCCAACTACGCGAGCACTCGCACTGACCCACTCAAGTGCTCCTATTGTTCGAGAAGAAGTTGAAACAGCAGCGGTAGTCACTCGGGTAGCACCCAGTTTTATTCGTTTTGGTCACTTTGAACATTTTGCGTCAAATCAGCAGTATGAAGAGTTAGCGCAGCTAGCCGATTTCGTGATTAAAAATCACTACCCTCACCACATCAATTCTGAAGAGCCTTATCTGGCTTTACTCGAAGATGTCATTGCAAAAAATGCTGCATTAGTTGCCAAATGGCAAGCTGTGGGATTTTGTCACGGCGTATTAAATACTGACAATATGTCAATCCTTGGTCTAACCCTTGATTATGGTCCGTTCAGTTTTATCGATGCAACCGACTTAAAATACATTTGCAATCATAGTGACAGCGCTGGTAGATACTCTTATTTAAATCAACCAAATGTGTTTCATTGGAACTTAGTACGTTTAGCAGAAGCACTATTACCATTGATAGCGCCAGGTCAAGATGAGGTATTGATTGATGCAAAAGTAGAGCAATTAAAGGAGTTATTGTTTCAATTCCCACAAAAATACGAGCACTTCTATCAAGAAGAAATGCGATTAAAGCTAGGTCTCCCTCAAGCAGAAAACGCTTCAGTAGAAGAATTGGTTTTACTATTAGATCGTAACAAAGTAGATTACACCTTTTTCTTTAGAGCCCTTTGTGATGTTGTTGATACAACGTCAATCGCTTCTATCTCAGTGATTAAAGATTTATTTTTAGATCATCAAGGAATTGATCTTTGGCTTCAAAAATATCTTGCTATGATCCCGAGCGATAGTGCGCAGGACATTGCAGCACAGATGAGAAGACACAACCCTAAATATATCCTGCGCCAATATCTTGCTCAAAAAGCCATTGAAAATGCCGAAAATGGAGATTTTGGTCTAGTCCATCAACTGCAAGAGTGTTTACAAAAGCCATTTGATGAACAGCCACAATTTTCTGAATTTGCAAAGTTACCCCCTGACTGGGCTTCACAGATTAGCGTATCATGCTCTTCCTGAGCCAGATTTAGAGAATTTGAAGAGAGAACTTTTAGATGCAAAATAGCCACAATGGAATGTCAGACGAATTCGATGATGAATACGATGGCCCTAGCAAATCAGAAATTAAACGTCAAATGTTGGCAAGGCAAGATTTAGCCAAGACCCTTTCAGAGTTAAGTATTGATCAAATTAAATCATTACCGGTTGAAGAGCGATTAAAAGAAAAGCTATTAGAAACTGAGAAAATTAAAACTTTTGGTGCGATCAAACGCCATAAACTTTTTCTAGGAAAGTTAATGAGGGCTCTGGATGATGAGGAAATTAGCGCAATAGAAGCACGCTTAGAGGCAATTAAAGGCGTCAATAAAGTAGAAATTGCTAAGTTTCATCATCTCGAGCGTTTACGGGAAGATTTACTGAATAATGATTCAAGACTCACTCAATTGATACAGGATCACCCAGGACAGGATTTACTAAACTTAAGAACCCTTATTCGTAATGCTAGAAAAGAAAAAGCTGAGAATAAACCACCAAAAGCTTTTAGAGAAATATTTCAAATTCTAAAAGCTTTAGATGGTAATGAGAACAGCCCTGAGACCGAGTAAAGCCTTTGTGAGAAAAATTATTGATTGTCTTTACTACCAAGAAAAATAATTTCTTCTTCTACAACTTTGATTGCTAATGGAATCAGCTTTGCTCCTTTCGGACACGGCCCACGTAGACAGTTTCCAGTCTCAATCTCATACACTGCATAGTGTGTCGCACAAATAATGTGGTTAAAGTCTTCATCAAAGAACTCTGATGGATTCCAATCCATTTCCATCGGCAAGTGTGCGCAACGATTTAAATAAGCGACGACAGCCTGATCCTTACGAAGAATAAATGCAGGTAAGTAATCCTCAGGGTCTGCATTCATACCTGGAAAAGGATGGATGTCTGAGCAAAGAATTTGAAAACGTTTTGCTTGATGGTTACCAAGAGACTTTGAATGGCAAATTAAGCCCCCTTTTCGAACGATCAAATCATTGGGAGTTACATTCATCAGAGCATCGATTTAAAAAGGTTTAAAATCATTTTTATAGCAAAAAACATTTATTCAGACAACTCTTTCATAATTATTCAGACCATGACAAAACAAATTATCCCTTATTTACCAATCGATCTCAAAGAGCCAAAAGAAATTGTAGACGCTGTGCGTGCTCGCAGGGGAGGTACTCTCCTCAATTTAGACAGAATGCTACTCAATAGCCCTGCCTTAATCAGAGGTTGGAATGCCCATTTAAAAGAAATTCGAGAGAACCTTACTCTTGATGATAAGTACAAAGAAATAGGTATGTGTGGTGTAGCTATTTTGAATCGTGCTGAATATGAGTTTATTCATCATGCTCCCGAGCTCTTAAAAGCAGGCGGTACTCAGGCACAAGTAGATGAACTAAGAAAGATTGATACGCAAGCGTTTAACTCGAGTTTATTTGACGCTACGGAACTTGATGTCATTGCACTGACGGTCGCTATGACTAGACATGTTGAAGTGCCCGTCGAAGTGATGGAACGTTTACAAAAAACGCTTGGAAACCAAGAAACAGTAGAAATGGTTGCGGTCGTTGCAACCTACAACATGGTTTCTAGATTTTTAATCGCCACTGGTGTTTCTCCAGAAAGTCATTAATCTAAATTGACTGAATCTTTGTTTTACACTGAGATACACGAAAGCATTAGTCATATTCCAGCAACTGAATGGAATCAGTTAATTACCGACCCAGATGCGTCTCCTTTTATTCGTCATGAATACTTGGAGGCCATGGAGCTAAGTGGTAGTGTTTCTGTATCGACTGGGTGGCAACCTTGTCATTTCGCAGTAAGACTTCGCGAAAATGATGCTTTACTCTGCGCAATGCCTGCATATTTAAAAAAGCACTCTTATGGAGAGTTTGTTTTTGACTGGGCCTGGGCCAATGCATATCAACAAAATGGACTGCAATATTATCCCAAGTTACTCTGCGCTATTCCGTTTACTCCAGTAAGTGGGTCACGTGTAATTGGTAAGCACCAAGATGCGCAAGAAATTTTAATCGCCACCTGTTTGCAATGGATAAAGGAGCAAAATATTTCTTCCATGCACATACTCTTCCCCAACAATGAGAGCGAAGAGTTACTAAAGAAATTTAATTTTCAGCGCAGAGAATCGATCCAGTTTCATTGGCAAAATCAATCACTCGATAGACCCTCAGAGAAATTAATTGATTTCCATGAATTCTTATATACCCTCAATAAAAAGAGACGAAACAACATTCTTAGGGAGAGACAAAGTGTTGAAGAAGCAGGAGTTTACTTTGAACACAAACCTGGCTCGACCATGGATACAAGTGACTGGGATGATTTTTATACCTTTTATGACTCGAATTACATCAATCACGGTAATGCACCTTATTTGAAGAGATCTTTCTTTGAAATAATTGGTAAAACGATGGCTGAATACATTCATGTCATTTTTGCTATTAAAGATAATCGACGTATCGCAAGCTCATTACTTTTTAGAAATCGCAGTGAAAAGGAACGAGCTTATGGTAGATACTGGGGAAGTACGGAGTATGTCAGTAATCTTCATTTTGAAACAGCTTACTACCAATCCATTGAATTTTGCATCCGCGAAAAAATCAGTGTTTTTGAAGGTGGCGCACAAGGTGAACATAAAATTCATCGCGGATTATTACCCGTGAACCTGTATTCAATGCACTATTTAGTTGATGAAAGATTTGCCAATGCGGTACAAAATTTCCTAGAACAAGAAGGAAATTCAATGCACAAATACTTAAACGAATTAGTTGAACATCAACCGATTAAAAAATCTTAGCTGAAACGTTTTGACAAATAACAGCTATAGAAACTCAACAGCAGAGTCTTCAGGAATGTGCTCTGAAAGTAAATTTACTGCATTACTACTTTGTAGTAATCGACTATTTTTAGGTAAATTTGCTGCTAAAAACTGCATTTGATCGGCGAGAATATTTCTACCTTTTAGGATCATATCTTCATAAAGACTTGGAATGTAGGGTGCATAAATCAGGGACATACCAGCACTTTCAGGGGACCGATTACCCTTTTTTTGATTACAGGCTCGGCATGAAATAACTAAATTCATCCAAGAATAACCACCGCCTTTAGAAGATGGTCTAATGTGCTCAGCTTCAGCCTCTCCTTCGTTAATAAGACTAGCGCAGTAGGCACATAACCCTTGATCACGTTTATAGAGTTTGGCTTTAGTGATCGATGGGATTACTTCAAAGAGATTAATTCTAGAACTACCTTTGGTAGCGATAATAGAGTGTAGTTCGATTACCGACTGTTTGCCTGAAAGTCGGGAAATACCTCCCCTCATCACCGCAACTGGGTTACCTAAAGTCCAAGCAACACTTCCTTCTGCGTAGTGTTTGGTAGCTTCCTCAGCGTTAATCCAACTCTGAGGAATACCAGCAACGTCTAGCTTCAAAATATGGAGCACGTTCAACCTCGATGAATTTTCTTAAGAAAATCTTACTTCAACTACTATCTTAATAGAGAATTCATCTCATTGCTAAGAAAATTTGGCGATGAGGCTAAAAATAGTCGCAAATCTTAGTTGATTAAAAATCCATCAAATTTCAACGCTGCCCTATTTTTAATGTTTTAAAAACATGTTGATGCTCTCTTGGTAAACATCTCCAATATTGAGGAGCAGCCTCTACTTGGCCGCCTAGTGCTGCGGCCGCTTCCCAAACCCAGCGAGGTTTATATAAAAAGGCTCTAGCTAATGCAACCAAATCTGCCTCACCACGTTCCAAAATCTCTTGCGCCTGAGTAGGCTCAGTAATCAGTCCTACAGCAATGGTTGGTAATCCAGTTTCCTCTTTCACTTTCTTTGCAAAGTCGACCTGATAACCTGGCTTAAGAGCAATTTTCTGCGTGTGAGCGACACCACCACTTGAAACGTGAATGTAGGAAACATCATGAGCTTTGAGTGCATTACATAAAACGACGGTTTCTTCTGGGGTCCAACCATCAGCAACCCAGTCACTGGCAGATAAACGAATTCCAAGAACCCCTTTATAAACTTCACGAACAGCAGCAAAAATCTCTAGCGGAAAACGCATTCTATTGACAGATGAACCACCATATTCATCAGTGCGTTGATTAGCCACCGGAGATAAAAATTGATGAATTAAATAACCGTGCGCACCATGTAACTCAATAAAATCCACCCCTAATCTTTCAGCACGGATTGCAGCAGCAGCAAAAGCGGCTTTAATTTCTTCCAGACCTGCTTTATCAAGTGCAATAGGCAAAACTTCATTTGGATTTTGAGGAATCGCTGAAGGAGCCTTAGTTGACCAACCATTTGGATGACTTGGGTCAATTAGGGCCCCGCCATCCCAAGGTGCAGCGCTAGATGCTTTTCTGCCAGCATGGCATAACTGAATACCAACTTTAATTGGTGGGGCTAGGGCCCGTGCTCTATGTAAGTTATCGGCCAATGCTGCTTCGCAGGCGTCGTTATATAAGCCTAAGCAGTGCGGAGTAATTCTGCCATCAGCCGTCACACCCGTAGCCTCTAGAATAAGGGCCGAGGCACCACTATTTAAGAGATTTGCCCAGTGAAACAGATGCCAATCGTTAGCCAAACCATCGATTGATGAATATTGACACATTGGCGCAACCACCGTTCTGTTAGCCAAGGTAAAGCCACCATTGGGGGCAGGAAGGTTAAATTCAGTGAAAAGTAAGCTCATAATTATTTTTTAGTGTTGATAAGTATTTGTCGAATATATTAAATGTGAATTGAATATGACGCTAGTTTAAAACGAATGTTAATATTGATGAATAGAATCGAACTTCTAAATGTTCAACTCGTCTTTTTTTAAAGCAAAAGGTCCTATAGAAATGACAAAAAATTCTAATTCCCCATTGATTTTACCGAGTGAAATTACACCTCAACATTTTTTTGAAAATCGTCGTAATTTGATGAAGGTTGCTGCTGCGAGCACTCTTACTGCCTCCATGGGTGACTGGTTCACGAGGAATGCTTTTGCCCAAAGTGCCGCGAGTAAACTCAATAGCACCCCTAACATGGCAATGTCGGTCAATGAGAAAAAGACTAGTTATGAGGATGTTACGAGTTATAACAACTTTTATGAGTTTGGCATGGATAAAAGTGATCCCAAACAAAATACAAAAAATTTCCAAACTACCCCTTGGAAAGTCAGTATTGAGGGTCTTGTTAACAAACCTAAAGTTTTTGACTTGGCAGACTTATTAAAACTGGCCCCAATGGAAGAGCGTATTTATCGTATGCGCTGTGTAGAGGGCTGGTCGATGGTCATACCGTGGGTTGGATACTCATTGTCCAATTTAATTAAGCAAGTTGAGCCACAAGGCTCTGCAAAATTTGTCGAGTTTATTTCACTTGCGGACAAAAAACAAATGCCAGGTATTGGTAGTGAAGTTATAAGCTGGCCATATGTTGAAGGACTCAGATTAGATGAAGCAATGCATCCCTTAACACTACTAACACTTGGCTTGTATGGAGAAGTCTTACCGAAACAGAATGGCGCACCGGTAAGATTGGTGGTACCTTGGAAATATGGTTTCAAAAGCGCAAAATCGATTATCAAAATTCGTCTTGTTGAAAAGCAACCAGCCAACAGTTGGTGGCTAGCTAATCCTGGTGAGTACGGCTTTTATTCAAATGTAAACCCAGAGGTTGATCATCCACGGTGGTCGCAGGCAAGTGAGAGAAGAATTGGCGACGACAAAGGATTTTTCGGTCCCAAACGTAAAACATTAATGCTAAATGGTTATGCTGAACAAGTAGGATCAATGTATGCCGGTATGGACCTTAAAAAGTATTACTAAACAGTATGGCTATCCAGCGATTCTTGTCTTATGTTTGTTTCCATTCATAAGACTTGTATGGCTTGGCTTCACCAACGCATTAACTGCTAACCCCATTGAATTTATTACAAGGTCTACCGGTACCTGGGCAATTGTTTTTTTATGTTGCACCCTTGCTGTTTCTCCACTCAGAAAACTTTCCAACTTCAACCACCTCCTTAGTTATCGCAGACCTTTGGGCTTAACCTGTTTTGCCTATGCTCTTCTTCATTTTTTAACTTGGCTCGTGTTAGATCACCAACTGGATTTTTCGGAAATTATTCCAGATTTCTACAAACGTACCTATATTACGATTGGCTTAGTTGCCTTCATTTTGTTAATTCCCCTAGCCGTTACATCTACAAATACGATGCAAAAAAAATTGGGTAGAAATTGGAAAAAACTTCATCAACTAATTTACCTGATCGCCATCTTAGCTCCACTGCATTATTGGATCCATAAAGCCGCTAAAAACAACTTATTTACAGTCAAAATCTACGTTGGAATTATTGGTGTGCTTCTCGCTTACCGACTCTTTTATTGGGGCAAACGAAATTTGGAGTTACGTAATACCCAGAAGACCATTATTTAACAATGTTTTAAAAACCACTTTTACCAACAAAAACTGATATGATTGAATGCTTTAAAGCATGTAGGTTGTTTTTATAACGTCCATCTCTCCCCCCACTATCGTTTTAATTATCTTCATCAATAATGTACTGATAAAGATACTAAATGTTAGAAGGAAATATGATTGACCTCAAAACCATATTACAAGCATTTTTTATATTAATACTTCTGAATTACTTTTGGCATGACGTCTTTTACACCACCATTTACCCCCTTGGCAGATTTACGTCATACCCTTTTACAAAGAGGCTTTGTCCTCTTGCAAGATCAAGATTTCTTTTCCTTTACCCATACGCAAGCAACACAATGGGAAAAATTGAAAACAGAATGGGAATCTCTCGAGCCTGACCAATATTTAAAAGATGGTGGCAAATACCGTCAGCGTAAACATGCGAGTGTGGTTGTGTCCAATGAGCAAATTGAATTAGTGCCTTATCGCCCTCATTTCCAACCGGTCTCCTACAATGCCCTTCACGGTGGAATGCAACGTTGGTTTACAGAGTGCTCGAAAGATTTCCTTAACAGTCAGCCATTAATAAATTTGCTTGGTTCTCTAACCTCATTATTTGATCAAATAGAGGCATTACAGGCTAATCAAGAAGTTAGTAAATCTCTGCGTTGGTTCACAGAAGTGCATCAATTCCGAATTGATACTGCTAGCGGGATTGGCAGACCTACCCCAGAGGGTGCCCATCGAGATGGCGTCAATTTTGTTGCTGTTCTACTCGTTGACCGACATCTTGTAAAGGGTGGCGAATCTCGTGTTTTCTCAGCTATTGGCCCTCAGGGAGAGCGTTTCACCTTAGATGAATCTTGGACTCTTTTAATTCTTGATGATCTTAAGGTCTTACATGAAACAACTCCAATCCAACCAATGGATCGACTTCATCCAGAACACAGTTGGCGAGATACCCTAGTTCTCACCTTCCGAAAAGATGCTTTTCTAGAAGATTTGAGCGGGACTGTAAAAATGCAACACTCCAAACCAGAACCATCATGTTAAGTCCATTAGGAAAGCGTCTAGCGATTTTTGTGATTGTCTTGTCATGTTTTATCCATGCTTTTTTTGGTTTTTACTTAGACTTTTCGGTTGACGAGGCACACTATGCCTTATATGGACTGCATTTAGATTGGAGTTACTTTGATCATCCCCCATTAGTTGGATGGATTCAAGCACTACCCATCAACCTACAGTTTTCGGTAGGTTTTATTCGACTATTAATCCCAGAAGTTATTTGGGTTATTAGCATCTTAGTGACCATGTCACTGACTCGACTTATTCTAGATTCTTTCTTTTATTTTTCAGGTGATATTCACTTCAAATCTGCCCCCCTTTGGGCCGCATTATGCTTAGTAAGCTCCCCTATTTTGCATGTATTGGGTGTTGGACTACTCCCGGATACACTCTTGATGCTGATTGTGCCATTGATGATGTGGTTGACAATCAAACTACATCTTCAACTATCTGAACGATATTCCCGTGATTTGGGACTATGGATTTTATTAGGCTGCGTTTTAGGGCTCGCAGCACTAGCCAAATATACATCCTTGTTTTTTGCTCTCGCTATTCCATTTTGTTTAATTAGTTGGAATGGGATGAAAATATTCAAACGTCCTGGATTTTGGATTTGTCTTTTAATTGCAGCAATACTCACATCACCAATTATTTATTGGAATATTCAAAATGAGTGGATTTCTTTTACCTATCAAATAGCCCATGGCTCAGGTGGAGAGTGGAAATTTAAACGTTTAGGGGTTTTCCTCCTAAATCAAATGGTTTGCTTTGGTGTGATTTCGATTTTAGGGGTTATTTGGACTTATCGTCGACACATAAGTATTCCAAGCCCCCTAACTCTATTTTTTATCATCCCGTTCCTCCTATTTTTATATTTTTCTGGAGGCGGTTCTAGTCTTCCTCATTGGACTAGCCCAGCTTGGATTGCACTTGCGCCGATTGCAGGTATAGGCCTATCGAATGCTTGGGGGATGGGCAAAAGAGTTTGGATAAAATTCTTTCTCATCATTCAGCTATCCCTTTGCGGGATAGGCTTTTCATTATTATTAATGGGAGGAATCCCTTCCGTATCAATGCAAGATTCATTGGGTAAAAATAATCCAATTGCAGATTTATTTGGTTGGTATGAGGCAGGTGAAAAAATCAAAACGCTTGCACAAAACAATCAGATAGAGCATCTAGTTGTTCAAAATTGGACTTTGGGTAGTCGGTTGGCTTGGTATGCAAAGCCTCTTCCAGTCCATATTCTGGATGAGCGAGTAGATCAATTTGATTTATGGTTCGGTGAGCTACCGATTGGTAAAGATGCCTTACTTTTAAACTGGTCCCAAATGTCATTTATTCCGCCTGTTGGCGATACAGGTTTTGAGAGTTGTGACAAAGTAGAATCAATGGCAGTTCATCATTTTGGAAGAGATATTGCTCAATTTGATTTCTTATTGTGCAAAAACTGGCGGGGCTCCTTCGCCTCCCAAAGAAACGATTTTGACTTTAATTTACCTGTTCAAACCCAATTAAGTCCTTTGTTGGAAACTACTCCAGAACAACCAACTTCTGAACTATCAGCGCCAAATACCAAGAATAATTAAATCTAACTTTTAAACCATTTATCATTAACTAAAAATTTAATCGACCTTATTATTCATTTTGACGAATCATTTCAATAGCAATTGGAAGCAAAAACTCTTTTCTTGGATGAGAGTATTGATTTCATTTCTTCTTTTAGCCCGTGCTTTTACCTTAATTGATTGGAAAAATATTGAGAATGCACTCCCTACGATTCAATTTGAGTGGCTACTTTTAACATTATTTTTTCTTTGGCTTAGCAACGCGACTTCAGGCCTGCGCTGGGGGAAAATTATGCAAGCCGGTGGTTTTATTACTCCCCTGATTGAGTACGTTCGCTGGTATTTCTCAGGAGGATTGATTAATCAGGGTCTCCCAACGACTCTCGGAGGAGACAGTTACCGTGCCATTTCTGCTTACAATCTCAATAAAAAAAATAGTTTATTGTCGCCCGAGCAAACACCAAACCTGAAGTTAGCTTTTTATAATGTAGCTCTTGATCGTTCTCTAGGATTTGCAGGTAATAGTATTTTAGGAGCGATTGGCTTAGGGCTTGGGGGGTATATTTTTAATGACTGGTTAGGCACAACAGGTTGGATTTTATGTATCGTCATGATCTTGGGAGCTGGAATGATCTCCCTTCTCCTCCACCTACAATTTAGTAAAAAACTGATTCAAAAAACACTGCATAAATTAGATATTCATAATGGCCTACAGTCTACTATCTATGCTTGGGGTTGGCCAAATATTGTGTTTCAGATCCCGATTGCTGTATTGATTCATTTTTTAACACTCGCCGCCTACTGGGGATGTTTAAAAGCTTGCCATGTCGATGCGCCAATTGAAGCATTATTAATTGGTATCCCCGCGATTAGTGTCCTGATGATATTACCCATCAGCATTTCTGGCTGGGGTTTGAGAGAAACCTCCTTAGTAAGCATTTTAGGACTTTGGCAGTTAGATACGAGCCTGGTTATTTTGAGTTCCTTGCTGTATGGATTAATCACATTAATCACTTTTCTACCTGGTTTGCTGAGATTAGTAGTAAAAAAAAATTCCATCTGAGATAATGCGTTTATGACTATTCGTGTAGATACAATGCGCCGTATTGATCACCTTGCAGGTGTGCCTTTATGCGCTCTTTTAAGTCCATTTGTACTTCTTTTTGACCTCTTAAGACGCCTGGTTAGTCAGCCGTTGGCAAGTCCAAAAAAAGTGCTGTTTATTGAACTCTCAGAAATGGGCAGTGCCATCTTAGTAGATCCTGCAATGCGAGAAACAATTAAACGTGGAGCACAGGTATATTTTCTAATTTTTAAAAGTAATCAAATTAGTCTTGAGCTTTTAAAAACGGTACCGAATCACCAGGTTCTAACCATTGATGCCAGTGGCCTCTTCCCTTTGATTCTTAGCACTCTGAAAGT
Organism: Burkholderiaceae bacterium; assembly: GCA_947448305.1. Classification (GTDB taxonomy): domain Bacteria; phylum Pseudomonadota; class Gammaproteobacteria; order Burkholderiales; family Burkholderiaceae; genus Polynucleobacter. The sequence goes on along the minus strand of CANFME010000009.1, from coordinate 16,465 downwards.
GCTGTGGCAGATTCATAAGTTAAAAATCGATACTGTTATCGACTTAGAGTTATTCTCGCGCTTTACTGCTCTGTTAACCGGATGCTCTCTGGCAAGACGTCGCGTTGGTTACCATATCTTTCATGGCGAGGGATTGTGGCGTGGCAAGATGCTGACACATGCCGTGCACTATAACCCGCATATTCATATTTCTAAAAATTTCATGTCACTGGTTCATGCTGCTTTTAGCCTGACTACGGAGCTTCCTTTCAGTAAGATTCTGATTAAAGATGAAGATATCGTTTTAGCCCAAGCACAAGTAAGTGATGAACAAAGAGATTTAGTCAGACAGAAAATCATGCAATGTCTGAGCGAATCGAATGCTAGTGACTCGTTAAAGTTGAGTTTTCCGAACCCACTTATTTTAATTAATCCCAATGCAAGTGATTTATTACCGCAAAGGCGTTGGGCACCAGCTCGTTTCTCTGATTTAATAACTGAGGCTTCCCAAAAATGGCCAGAGGCTATCTTTTTAATTACCGGCTCTCCTGAAGAACATCAATACGCTCAAAGAGTTATGGATGATGCAAAATCTAATAACGTCATCAATTTTGCAGGTCAAGTCAAATTCACTCAATTGCCAGCACTATATCAACTAGCGGATCTGATGGTCACCAATGATTCAGGACCCGGTCATTTTTCCTCTGTTACCCCTTTAGCAACCATTGTATTATTCGGCCCTGAGACACCTGCTCTTTATGGCTCACTCGGGAAATCGATTCCTATTTATGCTGGGCTAGCCTGTTCACCTTGTGTTAGTGCTGCAAACCACCGTAAGACACCATGTTTTGATAATGTCTGTATGCAAGCCATTAAAGTTCCCCAAGTAATAAATGCTATGGAAAAATTACTGGATACCCCGACCAATGAAGTGGTAGTCAACTTTGGATAGCATTACGAGTTCCTCTTTGGAAATTACTCAAGAAACTGTGCCAATTTACGCATGGTGTTTAATCTTTATCCCTTTTTTAATTTGGGTAGTCATAGACCAAAACAATTGGAATACTGATTTATTTTTAAGTCTCAACCATCAATTTTCAACTCTACCTGATCTTTTTTGGACGACTTTATCTTTATTTGGTAACGGTTGGTTCTGCTTTGCTGTTCTCCTACCCGTTATTTTCATTGCCCCTAGAGTTATTTTTGCTGCTTTACTTAGCGGTATTTTGACAGGGATATTATCTAGTATCAGTAAAGCCTATTTTGATACTGCAAGGCCAGCCGGGATCCTCGATCAAAGTACTTTTCACATTATTGATTCACCCCTCCTCCACTCTGCAATGCCGTCCGGTCATACAATGACCGCTTTTGCGATTGCCTTTGCCGTAATCTTCTCCGCTCCCAAGAACACTCGTAAGTATTTAAGTTTAGTTTGCCTGATCGCAATTGGAGCTGGTTTAGCCAGAATCGCTGTTGGAGCACATTGGCCATCTGATGTCTTAATCGGTGCATCATTCGGAATTTTTTGTGGTTTGGTAGGTACGATGCTGATCTTTAAAATTCCAGCCTCAAAATTCAAAACCTATTCAACTATGACTGCTGTCGTTGTTCTCATTAGTTTAGTTAACATTTATATCTTGTTAAAAGAAAAACTAGACTTTTCTATCAACCAACCAGTCCAGTTCATCGCAGCTTTATTTTTAAGTATTCATTTTGTAATTTACTTTAGTTTGTTCATTAAACATCAGCGGTTATTGAAAAATCATGTTTAGTTATCGTCATGCCTTTCATGCGGGTAATCATGCAGATGTGCTCAAACACATTACTCTACTGATCGGTCTTGAGTTACTGAAAAAAAAGGAAACTGGTATTACCCTGATTGACACTCACGCTGGAGCTGGAATCTATAGTTTGGAAGGCGATTATGCGATAAAAAGTGGAGAAGCTAGTGAAGGTGTTTTACGATTGGCTTCTTACTGTACTGAAAATCCAAATGAAATTCCAGATGGGGTTGTCCAATATTTACATGAAATTGCACACTTAAATCACCCTCAATCTCAGTCCATCAAAACGTATCCAGGATCTTCTCAATTATTATTGCAAGCAATGCGAGTTCAAGATCAATTGAAATTGATAGAACTTCACACGACAGATTATCCCAATCTAGTGGAGAATATGACCGTCTCACAAGGAGAGTACCGCCCTAAAAGATCGGTACAGATATTTCAGAAAGATGGTTTTGCGCAATTAAAAGCGTATCTACCACCTCCAACCCGTAGAGGCCTTTGTTTAATTGATCCTTCCTATGAGAATAAGGATGACTATCAGTTTGTATTAACTGCCCTTAAGGATGCTATTAAGCGGTTTGCAACTGGAGCCTATTTTATTTGGTATCCAATCCTACAGCGCCGCGATGCAACTGAGTTACCACACCAATTAGCAGAGTTCTGCAAAGACCATCATTTACCTTATTTACAAGCAGAACTACAAATTAAAAGTCAAATCCTAACAGAGGGATTGGCAGCTAGTGGTATGTGGGTAATCAATCCACCATGGCAATTGAAAGAACAACTTGCATTGTGTTTACCCTTTTTAGTAAAGGCTCTGGGTCAAGATGATTACAGTCGTTACGAATTAACGGCTAATGACTAAATCTATTGCTTACAAAAAAAAGATCTAAAGTTTGAGCTTAAAGGGGCTAAAGTTCGTCTGGTGATCATAATAATCTTCATCCTCTTTTTTCTTTAAAAAAGCGACAATTCTATACGTGAAGGGAACAGCCAAAACTTCCCATGAAGTCTTTAGAACGTATTGCACTACTGCCACTTGAATAATCTGTTCAATTGGCCATATTGCATAAAAAGCTAACATATAAAATAAACTAGAATCAACGAACTCGCCACAAACAGTAGAACCGATCATGCGTAACCAAAGACGCCGACCATTGAAATAAATTTTCATTTTGGCAAGCACGTAAGCATTAACTAAACTACCCGACCAAAAAGCGATAATCGATCCGAAGACAATACGCCACGTATTACCAAAAACAGATTCTAGACCTTCTTGTAAATGGCTGTTATATTCCCCAGGTGCTGGAGTTAAGTGAATAACGACTTGGGACATTAATGCAGCAAAAATTAGTGCAGCAAATCCACACCAGACAGCACGTCGATCATGGGCATAACCATAAACCTCGGTAAAAATGTCACCAAAGGCATACGAAATAGGAAAAAACAGAATACCTGCCCCAAAAATCATGGTTCCTAAAAACGGTAATTCTATTTGAGCAGCCTTACCGGCTCCAATCAAATTAGAACAAAGGAGGACTGTGACAAACCCGACCAACATCAAATCGTAATATTTGAATGATTTTTTAGGTGGGGATATTTCTACCGTCAATTTGATGGAAGGGTTTTCTTGTTTGGTCATGATTTTAAATTTAGTCTAAACTAGCATTTATATTATTTTTTTATCTTATCAAGATTATGTCAAATAAAACAAGATTCCAGTGGGACGACCCTCTTTTAATTGCACAACAATTAACCATGGAAGAGCGCATGATTTCTGATGCTGCTCGTCAATATAGTCAAGAACGCCTCATGCCAAGAATCCGTGAGTCGTTTCATAACGAAGTTACAGACCAGGGTATTTTTCGTGAAATGGGTGAATTAGGTTTCCTCGGTTGTACCATCCCAAGTGAATACGGTGGAGCTGGCCTAGGTTATGTTGCCTACGGGGTAATAGCCCGCGAAGTTGAGCGAGTTGACTCAGGTTATCGCTCCATGCTATCAGTACAATCATCCCTTGTGATGTTGCCAATTTACGAGTTTGGTTCAGAAGAGCAAAAACAAAAATATCTGCCTAAGCTTGCCAGCGGTCACCTTATTGGTTGCTTTGGATTAACAGAACCTGATCATGGATCTGACCCGGGAAGTATGGTCACTAGAGCAAAATCTGTACCAGGTGGTTTTGAATTAACGGGATCAAAAATTTGGATTTCAAATGCCCCATTTGCAGATGTTTTTGTCATTTGGGCGAAAAATGATGATGGCGTAATTCGTGGCTATATTTTAGAAAAAGGTATGAAAGGTTTGTCAGCTCCTATCATGCATGGCAAGATGGGACTTAGGGCATCAACAACAGGTCAAGTATTTATGGATCAGGTTTTTGTACCCGCAGAAAATGAATTGCCGAATGTATCTGGTTTAAAAGGCCCATTCACCTGCCTGAATTCTGCCAGGTACGGAATTGCTTGGGGAGCTATGGGTGCAGCAGAGGAGTGTATGCGCATTGCTCGCCAATATACTCTTGATCGCAAACAGTTTAATCGCCCTCTCGCATCAAATCAGTTAATACAGAAAAAATTAGCTGATATGCTGGCAGAAATTAGTTTGGCCTTACAGGGTGCTCTTCGCCTAGGAAGAATGAAGGAAGAAGGAATCGACTGTCCTGAGATTACTTCGATAATGAAGCGTAACTCTACTGGGAAAGCTTTAGAAATCGCTCGTATGGCCAGAGATATGCTCGGTGGTAATGGTATTTCAGAAGAATATGATGTGATTAGACATCTTTTAAATTTAGAAGTTGTGAATACCTACGAAGGTACACATGATATCCATGCCCTTATTTTAGGACGCGCAATTACAGGAATTTCTGCATTCTAAAACGTGTTTCAAAACTTGAGTTTGAAATAGCTAAAAAATAATCAACACACCAGACTCACGTCTAGTGTGTTTTTTTTAGATTTCTATTTTTGCACCAAGTTCAACAACTCGATTAGTTGGAATCTGATAAAAGTCTGAAGGCTTTGCAGCATTTTGATGCATCCAAGCAAAGATTTTTTCACGCCATATTGCCATACCAGGTATCGCCGATGGGATAACAGAATCTCTTGCTAAGAAATAGGATGTATCCATACTTTCACACTCAATACCGTATGCTTTTAAATCATCGATGACTTTCAAGGCATTTGGTGTTTCTTTGAAACCATAGATAGCGCGTACTAAATACATCTCGTTCCCAAGATCTTTAAAAGTAATTCTTTGTGCTTCTTCCACAAATGGGACATCCCAAATACTAATTTTTAAGAAGATGACTCTTTCGTGCAAGATTTTATTGTGCTTCAGATTGTGTAGCATCGCTACTGGAACGAAGTCGACGTGCGCAGTCAGGAACACTGCGGTACCCTCAACGCGCAAAGGTGGATGATTGTTTAAAGACTCAATAAAACCAAGTAACGGGATACCATTTTGAACAGATTTTTCTCGCAGTAATTTTCTACCTAAGTACCAAGTCATTAACAACACAAAACAAATAGTCCCTAGTAATAATGGGAACCAACCGCCCTCAGCAACTTTTAGTAAATTAGCAGCAAGGAATGCAAAGTCTACGGATATAAATAGGCCAATGACAACAAAAATCAGTATAGGGTTCCAACGCCAAACAAAGCTCATCACAATTGCGGATAAGATCGTTGTAATAACCATGGTCGTAGTCACTGCAATCCCATATGCAGCGGCAAGATTTGCAGAACTTTTGAAAGTAACGACTACGAAAATAACAATGATTAAAAGTAACCAGTTAATCGTAGGCATGTAAATTTGTCCTACTTCTTTGGCTGAGGTATAAAAAATCCTCATTCTTGGCACAAATCCTAATAAGATAGCCTGACTTGTCATCGAGTAAGCACCTGAAATAACGGCTTGAGATGCTATCACAGTAGCAAAAGTGGCTAAGATGACTAGGGAAATAGTGAAAGCTTCTGGAACCATTAAGAAAAATGGATTAGAAATAGCCTCAGGGTTATTCAATAACATCGCTCCCTGACCAAAATAATTTAGAAGGAGACAAGGCATAGCTATAAAAAACCAAGCATAGCGGATTGGTTTGATCCCAAAGTGACCCATATCTGCATACAGTGCTTCCGCTCCAGTAAGAACCAAAAATACTGCACCCAAAACAATAAATGCTTGCAAGGAGTGTTCGACTAAAAAATTGACTGCATAAAGAGGGTTTACTGCAGCAATAATTTGCGGGTTATCAACAATGTTGTAAACCCCCATTAAACCTAATACTCCAAACCAAACCACCATAATAGGGCCGAACAAAATACCTACAGTTGAAGTCCCCTTTTTTTGAATAAAAAATAGGAGAATTAAAATAATGAGTGTGATTGGAATGACATAGGGTTTGAAATCCGCAGAAACGACTTCAATTCCCTCAACCGCAGATAAAACTGAAATAGCTGGGGTAATGACCGCGTCACCATAAAACATACAAGCACCAAAAACTCCAAGCATCATAATGCCAGAAGCACGTCTAGATCCAACTGGAGCTGTCCGAAGAGCAAGTGCCATGAGGGCAAGGATACCCCCCTCACCATTATTATTAGCCCGCATCACAAAGAGGACATACTTGAGAGAAACAACAATTAAAAAAGCCCAAAAGACCATCGATATAACCCCAAATACAGCTTCTGGGGAGAACGGAATACCGTGCTCTGGACTAAAACACTCTTTAAGGGCGTATAAGGGACTAGTACCGATATCACCAAAGACAATACCGATCGCCGCGAGCATTAAAGATGAAGTGTTTCCGTGATTATTATGAGCATCAGACTCAAGGTTAATGGGACGAAGAATCTTTGATTCTGAAAACTCACGGTTACTTAGGGACATGTTCTACCTTGTTGGTGCTCCAATGTTGAAAATTATATACCTTTAAAGTTGATGGCATGTGATTTTCTAAGGGTTTACCCAAGCATTAATCAGACCAAACGCCCATAGCTTGTGCATTTATTTACTAGAACTAATAATTATTGGCTTTTTTGTATCTGTAAACTCACACACACGATGACTAAACGGTTGGGACAAACATTCCGTAAGCCTTTTTTAGGTAGTTCTATGGATATTTTTTACAATCTTCAATTTAGAGCACACCATATTAATTGAATTTAAAATAGAAAAAACTTAACAAAAAAATCAATAATGAAAAACCCATTCATCCACTTCCTGAAAAAATTTGAATTAGAAGCTTACGTCGAATGGCTTGATTTTATTTTTATTGTCCTAGACCTAACAGTCATCTTATTTGTTGCTTGGTTCGTTTTGCGGATCACAAAGAAAATCATTACTAGTATTGAACAGAAAATGACTGGAAGTTCATCGCTTGATGATACGAAAAGAATACAAACATTATCTAGAGTGATGCGTTACATCACATCAGTGGTCGTATTTTCTTTAACTGTGATGACAGCTTTATCCACTTTAGGTATTCCAGTAGCTCCTTTACTTGCAACAGCTGGTGTGGCAGGCGTTGCAATTGGTTTTGGAGCCCAATCTTTAGTAAAAGATTATTTCACTGGTTTTGTAATGTTGATTGAAAATCAAATTCGTCAAGGTGACGTTGTTGAAATTGCTGGGAAAATCGGCGCAGTCGAAGAGGTTACTCTGCGTTATATTCGATTAAGAGATTACGAAGGGGTTGTCCATTTTGTTCCCAATAATGCCATTAGTGTAGTTACAAACAGATCTAGAAATTTTTTATATGCGGTCATGGACGTCTGTGTTGCATATAAAACTAACTTAACTCATCTGAACCAAACTTTAATAAAAGTTGCAAAAGAAATGCGTGAAGATCCAAGGTTTACTAACCTTATTTTAGATGACCTTGAAATTGCCGGTCTGGATAACTTTGGTGAATCATCAATCGTCGTGAGATGCAGAATAAAGGTTGATACGAGTTCTCAAATGCTAATCAAACGCGAGTTTCAAGGTCGACTAAAGTTGGCTTTTGAACAAGAAGAAATAGAGATCCCCTATCGTCATTTAGTCATTCAACAGCACCCAGGCAAAACCCCATCAAACCCTTAAATTTGTGAGAGGATTGCTTTTCATGGTTAAACATGATATAGTTACCCTCTTAGTACAGATCAGACGCGGGGTGGAGCAGTCTGGCAGCTCGTCGGGCTCATAACCCGAAGGTCATAGGTTCAAATCCTATCCCCGCAACCAATTAAAGACCTCTAATTTAATACATTAGAGGTCTTTAGTCTTTTATACATATTCACTTTAATATTTAAAAACTAGTAGCCAAATAAGTAGTGTTCTAAATGGATATTAAAAATAACTACAATTTTTCTATTTTGATCAATTCCAATCGATTTTTTTCAATCAGACATTTCCAATATTTAATATTTATCAGTCATTTAATTTCAATCCAGACTGCTGAATAAGATTTCCCCATTTAATGGACTCTGTTTTCATGATTTGCTTAAAGTCATTTGAACTCGAACCAATTGTTTCCATACCCTGCTGAAAAATAGATTGTTTAATCGTATTATCTGAAAGTATTTGTTGAACGGCTTTATGAATATCATTGATAACTGGCATTGGCGTTGCGCTTGGCGCCACTAATCCAGTCCAACCTTGAATCACAACCTCGGGGAAACCCTGCTCTACTAAGGTCGGAACATCTGGAAATTGTTGCACGCGCAACGGCGAGGCGATAGCCAATAAGTTTAATTTACCAGACCTTATATGACTGATGGCAGAGGCCAATGGTACAAACATTAAATCAGTATGACCCCCCATAACGTCAAGCATTCCAGCAGCATCTCCACGGTTAGGAATATGAGTTAACTTAATATTTGCATTAGCAGAAAACAACTCTGCAGCTAAATGTCCAAGATTACCAACGCCAGCAGAACTAAAGTTTAAAGAACGTTCATTCTTTTTGGAAAATGAAACAAGGTCATTAACATTTTTAAAAGGAAGTTGCGGGTTTGATACCAAAGCAAAAATGATCGAAGTGGTTTGAGTAATCGGCGCTAAATCTTCCAAAGGTCTAAATGGCATATTCTTATAAACGTGAGGGTTGACTGTCATTAGACTAGGCACTACAAGCCCCAATGTATAACCATCGGCTGGAGCCTTTGCAACCATATCAATACCCACAATACCATTTGCACCTGGCTTATTTTCAACGACTACGTTCCACTTAAATGATTCAGACAAACCCGTCGCAATGATTCTTGCAATCACATCAGCAGATGAACCTGCGGAATTTGCAACCACTAATCGAATCGGTCTAGAGGGATATTTTTCTGCTGCAATTGCCTGTGAGAAAAATAGGGCCAAAATAAAATAAATACTTAACTGTCGAATAGTTTTCATTTCAACTACCTCAAAAGGACTTCAGGATTAATTAAACGTAAGTTTTCTTTGTTCACATAACGAGTGACTTGCTCGAATGCTTCCCCAAAATAGAGCTCGAAGGTATCAATGTCTGCCCAGCCTAAATGGGGAATACAAACAACGTTTTCCATTTTTAAAAACGGGTGATTACCGTCAAGAATGGGTTCATTCTCATAGACATCAACACCTGCAAAACCAGGGCGACCATTTTGCAAAGCCTTCTCTAATGCCCCCTCTTCTACTAGTTCAGCTCGTGCGGTATTAATAAATAATGCCGTTGACTTCATCAAACTAAGATCGGCATAAGATACTGAATTAGCTGTATCTTTACTGTAGCGTAAATGAAGACTCAATACATCAGCGCGTGAAAATAAATCGGCTTTACTATTTGCAACCTCATACCCCAATTCTTTTGCCTTATTTACTGAAGCATCTCGACCCCAAATTAAAATATGCATACCCATAGCATGCGCAGCCCTTGCCACAATTTGGCCAATAACACCTAAACCATAAATTCCCAAAATCGACCCAGCAAGCCTGTGGGACAGAGTAATTGGAAATTGACCTTCCTTCATTCTTGTGGCTTCCAGTACAACGTTTCTTCTCACAGCGAGCATCAGAGCTAAAGTTAATTCAGCAGGAGCTTCTGGCGAAGAAGAAATGCCATGAGTAACTGCAATTCCATGCTTCGTACATGCGGCATAATCAATTGTTTTACTGTGTCGCCCTACCAAAGAAATTAATCGAAGTTTGGGTAAATGTCTTAACAACTCCTCATCAATGGAAATACGTTCCCGAATAATGACCAAAATATCGGCATCTTTCAGTCGAGCAATTAACTCATCACGGTGCTTAACTGGCTCCACATAAACTTTCACTTGATGCGCAGATAACAGCGAGTAGCAATTCAAATCTTTAACACAATTTTGGTAATCATCTGCAATGACTATATTCATAAAATTATTCCAATATCTATCAAAAGAAACTTAAACAAAATCCAACCCTAAAACCAACATTGCATTACAAAAGGATTTCCAGTAAATGATTGGACGATAGAGCTAAACAAAACCGAATATCCATTCGTAACAGCCTCCTCATCCCTGAACTTGATGATGGAGAGTACAGATCCAAATACCTCTTCTTGAGTGACGCGCAAATTAATTTTGACCTACCACTTAACTTAATAAGTTTTTACTTAAAAATTCAGTCAGCATAAATTGTTCTAATATTAAGTTTTAATAGAAAACTTAAAGTAAATCTATTGGGGTAAAACATGAGGAGAAATTAATATTGATCTTACTTCAGAAATAATCCATCTTTATTCAGCGTAGTCTGCATGATTAACTAGGGAGGTATTAAGGATTTTCTTGAGTGCCCTCCATTCAGGCAAATGTTGATCCATTAAGGTCACAAACCGACGGTTATGACTTGGTTCTATGAGGTGCATCAACTCATGGACAAGAACATACTCTAGACATTCTTTAGGCTTTTTAGTCAGTTCCGAATTTAAACGGATAACGTGAGTTTTTGTATTGCAACTCCCCCATAAGGTTTTCATTTTCTGAATCAAAAATTGATTTGCCTTTACCCCTACCAATCCTTCCCACTTAGGAACAATTTCTTCAAGTTGATCTCTGATCAGGTCCCTATACCATCTATCAAGAAATTTTAGCTTTTGGATTTGATTCCAATCAGATTTCAAGTAATACATTAATTGGGAACCACTCAATTCAATTCTTGGGGCTTTGTCTACTTCTATAACATTCAATAAATAGTGTTCTCCCCAAACGCAGTGACGTTCTTGATCTAAAAACTCGCGTTGGCTTTCTTTGGGATGCTCTTTTATTTTTCTTTGTTGTTTAAGAATCCAATCAATCTTGCTTATCAGAAACCCACGAATTGATTCTATCTCCATATAGGCTGGCGTAGAAACAGTAACTCTTCCTTCCGGTTGATGCACTCTTAAATGAATATTTTTAATTTTTTTAGGTATTACTTCAACAAGTATGTTGTCGTTAATTTTTATGAAGGATGTCGCAGATAATCGCATTGAGCTAAGATAAATAAAATGCTTCGATCTGTCAAATCATCTTACAAAAAATGATCAAAGCACTAATTCAAAACAGAGTTCTATCTTTTAAGACTCGCCAGGACCACCAGGCTAATAGAATTCCACTGATCACCACCAAACCATAGCCAGTCATATGTTGGGAACTTAAGGAATACACATTGCATAAACGTACTTCCGTAGTTGCAAAATATAATCCTAACCAAATCATCATGGCGGTAAAGTAACCAATAAAAAATAGCTGAATAGCTAGTGGTGCTTTCTGTAAAGCTTGACCAACGCAAACTCCAGCAATAATCATAGAAATTATCTTTACTCCATCAACCCAAGGAATCACCACCGCGCGATCAATGCTGATGGGTAACATCCAATAAACCAATATCGTTTGAGCTACCATAAAACTCGTCAAGCCATAAATATTGAAAGTGTTAATGAATGAAAAAAATCGTCTAATCGGCTTTGTTTCATTGATCAAGGCTCCGCCTATAAATAAAATCGGCAGTTGAATCACCATTTGCACAAACATACTTTGTTCTAAATAAATTCTGAATGGTGAAAACGATAAGCTAATAGCCATGGCGATAAAAACCAGATTGATGGATTGAGATCGATTGAATCTCATTGGGAAAGCCCTTCTCGGAGCGACAAGGCTGCCTCTAAGGCTTTTTCAGGTTGGTTAATATCAATAATTTGATAAAGGTAATTATTCTTAAAAATATGGAAAGCTGCATTATGTTCATATTCATCTAGGGGGGCGGGGATGACCATAATTCCAAAGGTATCCAGTAAATTTTGTCGATCTTTAGGTTCCTTTAAACTTAGTACTTGCCAAACACGCGCGTCCATCCGAAAACGCTGTTGATAGCGCTTCAGTGCCTGCGCATCATCATGTTCAGGGTCAAAACTAATACTCAGCAAACCAATTTGATTTTGTAGGCCCTTCTTTAAGACTGTCTCTTGTAAATTCTGAAAGGATGTCCCTAAAGCAACACATACTGTTTGACAACGTGTATACACAAAATCAACGATCAAAACTCGACGATCATTTTTCGTAATTTCATCAAGGCTAGTCTCTTGATCATTTGAGTCAACAAATCGGAAATTGGGAATTTTTTTAGGATGATCGCTTAACTCAGACTGCCTTAAGGCCTCTGTAGTTAAAGCTTGCCCTTGATTGGTGGAGTAAAAAAATAACCCAGCACTCAAAAACACAACCAACAAACTCACCAAAAGTGTTGGAAGAATTGAGGTATTTAATGGGTATTTACTTTGCACAAATTATTCTATTACGAACCTTCTTTAAGTGCCCGACCACCTTCATAAGGACCTTGTTGATCCTTGGTTGCTTCCCTTTGAGTTTTGACTGTTGCAGATGTGACGGGAGGTGAAGCATTTCCCCAGTCTGAACGAATATAGGTCATTACTCCAGCAATTTCATCATCAGAAAGCATTCCCCATGCGGGCATAACTCCCTTGTAGTGTTTTTCGTTGACTTCAATTTCACCATTAATGCCGTGTAATAAGATGTTAGTAAGAATCTTTTCATTACCAGTCACCCATTCTGATCCTACTAAGGGAGGAAACACACCTGCCACACCTGCCCCATTTGCTTGGTGACAACCTGCACACTTCCCACTATAGATTTGTTTCCCGTCTACCTTCGAAGCTCCACCAGTAAGCACTGGAGGTCTTAAATCGGCTACAGTACGTTGGTCTCCGTATTCAGTTAATTCTCCAGATGGCGTGCTAAAGATATTATTGAGTGCCCACATGGCAATAGCGCTGATTAACATCATTAAAAAATAGGGAACCGCGCGAACATTTTCTTTTGGATCGCTCTTTTCTCTTAAGCCTTGTTCAGATAAAGGATTTTTTTGATCAGACATTATTTACCTCCTGAAAGAGCTTGCTCATCACCTTGCACGGGAATGGCTGGTAAAGGGCTATAGGTATGATCTAAAGACAGCAAATAAGCCACTAAAGCCTTTGCCTTCGGCTTGGTTACCACGGTTTGGCCAGTTTTAGCGTACTCTGGAGGTAGGTTGACTACTTCATCATCTTTGGTAACTTCTTCGGTTTTTTTAACCTCAAACAGATAGGGATATGAAGGCATAATTGAACCCGGCGTATACGCACGTGGTTGATACAAGTGGCCAAGATGCCAATCTTTACTGGGTTGACGAGCTGCAATATTGAACAAGTCAGGTCCAGTTCTCATTGTTCCTAAAAGGTGAGGAGAATCATAGTAATAGTCACCAGCTACCGAGACACGTCCCCACCCTCTTTTTGCATCAGGAGCTTGCTTTGCGTCTCTTGGTTGTTGAGAGTGACAATAAACACAACCTTCTGATATATAGACCTTTCTGCCCTCTGCTGCAAGATCTGTGTAAGGTTTTAAACCTTTTGCAGGTTGAATATCCTTGGCTAAGAAATAAGGTATTAGAACCATGACACCGGTTGCCAAGCTCAAGCAAACCATCGCACCGATGACTAGACTTCTTTCATCCATCTCAAACCGATAATTCATCAGAGGACTCCTTTTTTGAAGTATTTGGCTATCAGTTCTGGTCCAATGACAGCTGCTCCTAAACGCCTAGGCCCCTTCTTCCAAGCCATAATGAAAAAATGGGCAGCAAATACAATATGACCTAAAGTCATCAGAGCACCACCAATAGTTCTTGCCTGCAGATAAGGAATCGTAAGTTGTACAGAATCCATAAATGGTCTAGTAGCATCTAACATTGCTAAACCTTGTAACCAACCACCAATGGAGAGCCAAATAATATAAATTGCAAAACCAATTAATACGAGCCAAAAATGTAACGCAATCAAGGAAGGATATGGCCATTCCCAGCTCATAAGACGGGGCATAATATAGTAAATAGCACCAAACATGACCATGCTAAAAAACCCATACAACCCTAGGTGCGCATGTGCAACAGTAAAATGGGTAAAGTGGGTGATCGTGTTAACCGAGCGCAGTGCCTCGAAAGATCCTTGAATGGATGAAAGGACATACATGCATAATCCAAACACAACAAATCGTAATGTTGGAGAATTCAAAAGTGCTTTCCAATTCCCTTTGATCGTCCAGTATTGATTAATCACCAATGCAACCACCGGAATAATCATCATGATGGACTGCGTAATCGACAAAGTAATAAACCAGGAAGGTACTGGACCGCCAATCAGATGGTGACCTCCAACTTGACTATAAAAGAAAGCTAAAGCCCAAAAACCTAATAAAGAGATGTTGTAATTGTGAATCGGACGTCCTAAAACTTTAGGTACAAAGTAATAGATGCTAGCTAACCCAATCGGCGTATAGAAAAGTCCTAAAACGTTATGACCAAACCACCAGTTAACCGTTGCTTGTTCAACTCCCACATGTAAGTTAGGAAAATTCACGACCGTAAACAGAACCGGAAACCAGAGTAAAGCGGCGGCAATATACCAAACAGAAACATAAAGGTGTTTAACTTTACGGTTCAATAAAGTAAGCCAGAGTGGAATTCCAATTAATGCTCCACCAACAATCAACAAGATATCTAGTTGCCACGGAAACTCAGCCCACTCCATACCGTCAGACTGTCCATCAGCAATGGCCAAGACTCCTAAAAAAACACCGAGCGACCAAAGTCCGCCCCCTAGAATTGCCCAACGAGCTCCAATTAAAGGAGATTTCAGTAACCGAGGTAACATCCATAACGAAACACCAATACCCGCAAGAGGACACCAACCGTAAGCAACAATATTCAAATGGATGGGACGAATCCGACCAAAGGTTAACCATGGAATGGAGTTTAACCAGTCAGGCTCATGTAATTTAATCGAAGAGATTAGACCTGCAAACGAGGCCAGAATTAACCAAATAACTGCTAAAGTTAAACAAATTCCTACTACTAAATGCGTTGATTGATCAGCTACTGCTCTAGCACTGAGCTCATCGGAGTCTAAGTCTTGTGGCGGATTATTTTTTTCACCAGCATCAATTTGCAACTGCTTACTTTGTGATTTGGTTGCAGCAGGGTCTTCCGTAAGTCCCATTTCACCTTTATCAAAAATCATCTCTGATGCAGGTTTCCCATCACCAAACATGCCATTTGACATACTGTAAATAAATAAAAATAACGCAATAATAGATACTAAGTAGGTTCCCAAAAGAATAGCAACATTGAAATCCATAGACTTAACCTTTATTTGGTATGTTAATTTTTTAAGATTACTACTACATTATCACATCAGGATTATTAAAAAGGCATCTTTTTTGGGGTGCTTTAAAACACTCAAAAATACTAGACTAAAGCACTCAAGGTTGCACTTGCTAAATGCTCAAGCCATACAAAGTTCAACCATGTTTTCAGTTTTTAATAAGTCTAGGGCTTCTTCAGTCGTTGCTGAAAGCCAATTACTGAACAAATCAACTCGGAGTGGGACGATGGTTCTCTTTTCATCTTCAGGTTTGTGAAACTGATTCATCAGAGGATGATCGTTTGCATTGATCGTCAATAAAGAAAAAGATGTAATCAATTCACCGGTATCAATATCTGCCCATGTATCCCAAATAGATGCGATGGCCAAAGGTTCGAAATTTTTGGAGCGAATTGCTTGGCGAACTGCTTTTCCAGTTTGGTAGTTTGGTTCATAAAAGGCATCAGCCAAAACCAATCCAAACTGACGTCTTTGCCAAGCTTTACGATAAGAAGGTTTTTCACTTACAGTTTCAATTCTGGCGTTATATGTCTTCTTTCCAAAACTAGGGTCTTTTGCCCAAACAGGTAATAATCCAAATCTCGCCAATCCAATGGCGGTTCGATGCGAAGTATGGCTTCGAAGAATTATTGGGCTAGATTGGGTAGGGTAAATATCGATTACCGGACTTGAAGGAAGATCAAGATTGAACTTACTTTTCACCCAAGTCGCATTGGAGGTCGGAAGGTATTGAACGCACATGAAATTATTCTAATAGATTAGTTCCGAAAAGTTCGAATCAATCAAAAATTAAAGGGATTGAGTCCGGTAAATTACCGAAATCAATCCCTTCTGCTTTTCTAATTGAACTGTTCAATTTTTATGGGTTGACAACTGTATAAAAAAACATTGCCTTTTATGATTCAATGTGCTATATTATTTTCATGAAATTAAGCGCTTGGGCAAAAACTAAGGGTATCTCTTATCGCAGTGCATGGAAAATGCATAAGAGCAATAAGTTGCCCGTGCGGTC
>CANFME010000008.1 GCA_947448305.1 Burkholderiaceae bacterium | reverse complement strand
ACATGCATTTGAAATGACATCCATTGATTGATTTTTCAATAGGGATTGTTTACGGCGAGTGATTTCTCTTTGTAAGTTTTGGCTAATTTCTTCACGAACTTTAGCAATACCACCTTCTGTAACACCAAGGCTGAGAGCAAAATCATCATCTAGGGTGGGTAGGTGTGGCCACTCTACTTTTTTCATTGTTATAGTGAATTCCGCAGTTTTACCCGCAACCTCTTTACCGTGATAATCAGCTGGAAAACTTAGCGGGAATTCTTTTTCTTCTCCAGCTTTTAATCCTAAAGAAGCTGTTTCAAACTCAGGTAGCATTTGACCTTGACCAAGCACAAATGTGAAGTCATTGGCTTTACCACCAGCAAATTCTACACCATCAATTTTGCCAACAAAATCAACAGTTACTTGATCACCGCTTTGTGCACTTTGATCATCGCCACCATCACCATGCTCACCAGCTTCTCCACGTGGATGGTAATGAACACGCTGCTTGAGCAACATATTAATCGTTTTATCAATTTCAGCGTCGGTCACTTCTGTTGAATAATTTGTGATTTCAGCACTAGTAATATCACCAATCACTACCTCAGGAAACACTTCAAAGAAGGCATCAAATTCAATATCTGAAGCAGATATCTCGCTCTTTGGTTCTAATCTTGGTTGACCTACTAACTCAATTTTTTCGGCTTTTGCGAATTCAAAAAACTTTTCAGAAGCATAGTCAAACGACAACTCGAAATCGACTTGCATACCATATTGTTGTTCGATCATTTTAGTAGGCACTTTGCCGGGTCTAAAACCCGCCATTTTCATATTTTTACCGAGCTGCCTTAATTTAGCCTCACGTTTTGGCAGAAGATCTGCTTTGGAAAACTGTAAAGTGATTTTGCGCTCAAGTGCGCCAAGATTTTCAATTGTTAGGGACATAGTAAAAATTAATAAAAATAGCTAAAAAAAAGGAACTTAAACAAAACTGTTTAACTTCCTCACTAAACAATACTTCACGTATTGCTAAATACAGTTACATATGCAAAGCAATTCAACTAATGTTTCAGTTAGAATTTGGTGCGAGGAGGGGGACTCGAACCCCCACACCATTTACGGCGTCAGGACCTAAACCTGGTGCGTCTACCAATTTCGCCATCCTCGCATCTTATTTCAATTAGGTAATCCAATATTTTAACTCAAACCATCATTAGGACTATTGAATTGTTATGGATGCACAAATAATAAGCAGTTTTAACAGCTTAAATCTTGTTCATAATCATAAACTTTAAGAAATTTTTGCTATTAAAACAGTTGTTTGCGTTTCAATGGCTTGATTCTCACCTAAATATCCAAGTTTCTCGTTTGTTTTAGCCTTTAGGTTAATTTGCTGTGAATTTACTTCCATGAGATGAGCTATTCGTTCTTTCATTGCGTCTAAATAGGGCATTAATTTAGGCTTTTGACAAATAATAGTGGCATCCAAATTGACTAGTTCATAGCCAGACTGAATCACTTTAAAATAGGCATGTTGTAAAAGCACTCCACTATCTGCCCCCTTATAAGTTGAATCCGTATCAGGAAAATGCTGACCTATATCACCAAGCCCTGCTGCTCCCAACAAAGCATCGATGATCGCATGCAGCAAAGCATCCGCATCTGAATGCCCTAGCAAGCCTTTTTCATAGGGCACCGTTATTCCACCTAAAATTAAAGGACGACCTTCCACTAATCTGTGAACATCATATCCCTGCCCTATTTTGAAAAGACTTTTATTCAATAATCGTTCCATGTTCTTCAAATCCTTTGGATATGTAACTTTAAAATTTTGAAAATCACCTTCAACAAGTAAGACGGAATGTCCGCAATTTTCCATGGCGCTTGCTTCATCTGTTACCTCAAAGGACTGCTCAAGTGATTGTTGAATAGAGTCTCGTAAATGATTGATTTTAAACATCTGAGGAGTTTGTGCGACCCATAATCCTGTTCGATCAATTGTGCTCTCAGATAGACTTAAAGCACTGTCGCACGAAGATTTTTTCACTGTATCGGCAATAGGAAGAGCTAAAATACCACCTGCCTGATCTGATTGACTGACTGTATCAATTAACTGTTTAACAGATTTGGCTTGGATACCTGGTCTTGCAGCGTCATGCACCAAAACCCAGTCACTAGTAAGAACCTCATCTGTGTTTTGCAACAATAAGTGGTTTAAGGTATTCAGAACAGTCAGCGCCCTTGTTTTACCCCCTGTGATACAAAGTCTTAACTTCGGGTGCTTTGGAAATACTTGCATCAATTCTTGATTTTGGGAAATTGATTCTGACAAACCAACCCACACCGTTTTGATTTCAGGCATATTTAAAAAAACATTGAGACTGTATAAAACAATCGCTTGTTGATGAAGTTTTTGAAATTGTTTAGGTACTTCTCCACCAATCCTCGCTCCTGTTCCTGCACAAGGTATTAAAACGTGAAAATTTGAATTCATAAATTGTAAAAAATAATTATCATTGCATTCATCTTAAAGCAAGTCCCTCTCTATAATGTTTCAAATGCTCAAAAATACTAAAGCCCCCATTTCTCTGAAACCAATTTCTGCCCTTGTTGATAACTTTCCTGAGCCAAAAATAGGAAATAAATTTACATGGACTGATATTGTTGGTTCTGCTGATGCAGGAATTATTGCTCAGCAAGCAAAATATCACCAAAATTCATTTTCAGTCATGATGATTATTTGTAGTGATTCCGCTTCTGCCCAAAGACTTGCTCTAGAAATACCCCAGTTCGATGCTTCGCTTCGAGTTAGTGTCCTACCTGACTGGGAAATTTTGCCCTATGATCAATTTTCACCACATCATGACCTAATCTCTGAACGTTTAAAAACCCTTCACGAATTGAGTTTGGGTCAATTAAATATAGTTATAGTGCCCCTTTCAGCTGCAATTCAAAAAATTTCACCGCCTCAGTTTTTAGCAGCGAATACTTTCTTCTTCAAACAAGGCGAAGTCATTAATGAACAATCTCTTCATCACCAATTACAACAAGGGGGATACGATCCTGTCTCAGCAGTTGTTCGTCCGGGAGAATATAGTATTCGCGGGGGGTTGATTGACCTTTTCCCAATGGGTGAACCGCTTCCTTTTCGAATTGACTTATTTGGTGATGAAATTGACCAAATTAAAGTTTTCGATCCAGATACGCAGCGTAGTCTATACCCAGTCAAGGAAATTAAACTTTTGCCAGGTCATGAGTTTCCTTTTACAGAAAATGCTAGAAAAGATTTCAGGGGGAAATGGCGCGAAGTTTTTGAGGGTAACCCCGCTAAATGTCCTCTTTACAAGGATGTTGGCTTAGGAATTCCTGGTGCTGGTATTGAAGCTTATCTACCTTTATTTTTTGATTCACTTTCAACCATTTTTGATTACTTACCCGTTTCCAAACAACCAGCATGGATTTGGTCACATGGGAACTTGCAAGAATCAATTAATGAGTTTTGGAAAAGTGTTAAAGAGCGCTATCAGTTTCTTTCCCATGATACCGAGCATCCGCTTCTTCCTCCTGAGGAGCTATACCTCAAAGAAGATACATTTTTTAGTTTTATAAAACCTTTTGCAAAAGTTTCTCTAGATCAAAAAAACCAAGTTTTACCAGATTCTATCTTTTTAGCGCCTCCCAACGTTTCTGTTGTCCGTAAAGAGAAAGATCCAGTTGCTTTACTAAGAAAATTCTTAGAAACCACAAAAGAAAAAGTATTAATCTGTGCTGATAGCCCAGGTAGAAGAGAATCAATTAAACAGTTGCTAGAGGATGCTGAATTTTTAGGGAATCACTCTAAAATTCATTTTTCTTATCCTCAATCTATTCAAGAGTTTTTAAATGGTGATCAGCAACTGGGGATGGTCGTTGCCGCTTTAAATGATGGATTTTATTCACAACTTGGCAATATTTACTTTTTAACAGAATCAGAAATTTTCTCCAGTTCTGCAGATCAAAGAAAAGCCAGGAAATCAGGTAAAAAAGACCAAGTAACCAATATTGAAGGTATGGTCAGAGATCTGGCTGAGCTTCAAGTGGGTGACCCAGTTGTGCATTCTGAGCATGGTATCGGACGGTATAAAGGTCTCATCATGCTTGAGGTGGACGGCATTGAAGATGAATTTTTATTTTTAGAGTATGCCAATAGTGCAACTTTATACGTACCAGTACAACAACTTCATTTAATCTCAAGGTACGCTGGATCAGATCCTGAAAGCGCTCCGCTGCATAACTTAGGTTCTGGTCAATGGGAGAGAGCAAAACGCAAAGCAGCTGAGCAAATACGCGATACAGCGGCAGAGTTATTAAATATTTATGCCAAACGTGCACTTCGTAAAGGACATGCCTTCGAATATTCCAGTCATGACTATGAAGCATTTGCTGAAAGTTTTGGCTTCGATGAAACTCCTGATCAAATGTCCGCAATCACTGCGGTAATTGAGGATATGACTAGCGGTAAACCAATGGATCGATTGATTTGTGGTGATGTTGGATTTGGTAAAACTGAAGTTGCTTTAAGAGCTAGTTTTGTAGCTGTAATGGGTGGAAAGCAAGTAGCAGTGTTAGCACCTACAACCCTCCTATCAGAACAGCATGCAACCACATGGAAGGATCGATTTGCGGATTGGCCTGTAAAAATCGTGGAAGTTTCAAGATTTAAGTCAGGTAAAGAAATCTCTAGTGCACTTAAAGCACTTGAAAGTGGCGACGCAGATATTATTATTGGTACGCATAAACTACTTTCTCCTGATATTAAGTTTAACCGTTTAGGCTTAGTCATTATTGATGAGGAGCATCGTTTTGGAGTTAGACAAAAGGATGCATTTAAAGAGCTCCGTGCAGAAGTTGATGTCTTAACCTTAACTGCAACACCTATTCCAAGAACACTTGGTATGGCTTTAGAGGGTCTCAGGGAGCTGTCAGTCATTGCCACTGCCCCACAAAAACGATTAGCTATCAAAACTTTTGTCCGCCGAGAAAGTGATGGCGTCATCCGTGAAGCTATTCTCAGAGAAATTAAACGAGGAGGTCAGGTTTATTTTTTACACAACGAAGTCGAAACCATTCAAAATCGTCGCTTTGCATTAGAGGCGTTGGTTCCTGAGGCCCGTATTGCTGTGGCTCATGGGCAAATGCACGAACGCGATTTAGAGCAAGTGATGCATGATTTTGTGGCTAAACGTTGTAATGTCCTTCTTTGCACCACCATTATTGAAACAGGTATTGATGTACCCACAGCGAATACCATCATCATGCATCGT
Organism: Burkholderiaceae bacterium; assembly: GCA_947448305.1. GTDB lineage: Bacteria > Pseudomonadota > Gammaproteobacteria > Burkholderiales > Burkholderiaceae > Polynucleobacter. The sequence continues at coordinate 39,338 of CANFME010000008.1, read as the reverse complement.
GCAGATCGATTTGGTTTAGCTCAATTACATCAATTACGCGGCCGAGTTGGCAGATCCCATCATCAAGCTTATGCCTACCTATTGGTTGCAGACCCTGAGTCTTTATCTAAGCAAGCGAAATTGAGACTTGATGCTATTCAATCGATGGAAGAGTTAGGTTCTGGATTTTATCTTGCCATGCATGATTTAGAGATTCGTGGTGCTGGCGAAGTTTTAGGTGATAAACAGTCTGGTGATATTCATGAGATTGGCTTCCAACTCTATACAGAAATGTTAAATAAAGCAGTTTCTGAACTCAAAAAGGGCAAGGAACCTGATTTATTAAGTCCGATGCATGCCATTACAGATATCAATTTGGGTTGTCCTGCCTTATTGCCAAACAACTATTGTCCTGATGTACATGAGCGATTATCCCTTTACAAAAGACTATCGAGTGCCCAAGATGTTGAGCAAGTTGAAGATTTAAAAATGGAAATTATTGATCGTTTTGGTGACTTACCAAATCAGTCGATCACCCTACTAGAAAATCACCGCTTACGAATTCAAATGGAAACTTTGGGAATCAGTAAAATTGAAGCTAGCGTAGAAATGCTCAAAATTCAATTTATTCCTAACCCGCCAATTGATTCACTCAAGATTATTAAATTAATTCAAAATGATAAGAAGGTGCAATTGTTTGGTAAAGACCGCTTAAAAGTTTTACCCTCAAATCCCCAAGGTTTTATTGAACTTAATCAACGAATTGAAGCTATTAAGCGATTTATAGCCTACTTAAAAAGTTAAAAATATGAGAATTATCATCCTTCATCAAGTACAAATTCCTAGAGTTTTAGTGCAAGAAATATCGGATAAATACCCCCTCTTAGAGAGTAAGGAATATTCGCTTAAGGCACTAGAAATCCAACTATCTAAAAATCTTAGCCTGCTGGATAAGGAGCACTTTCGAAATCATGCTGCTTTACATGCCTGTGATGTTATATTTCCGAAGCCTCATTTTGATTTTCAACAAGTCAAAATGATTGCATTTGATATGGACTCTACCTTGATTAATATTGAATGTATCGACGAAATTGCTCGTGCAATTGGAAAGATGGATCAAGTTTCAGCCATTACAGAAGCCGCTATGCGCGGGGAAATTAAAGAGTTTTCCAAAAGTTTGATTGATCGGGTAGCCCTTCTAGCTGGCACTCCAGAACAAGTTTTAGAAGATGTGTATCAAAATAGATTGCGTTTAAATCCTGGCGCCTCTGAACTGCTAGCAAGTGTTAACAAGTTAGGGTGGCATACGGTATTGGTATCAGGTGGTTTTACGTATTTTGCCAATCGATTAAAAGATCATTTAGGAATGGATTTTGCTCAATCAAATACCTTAGAAATTGAAATGGGTTACCTGACTGGTAAAGTCCTTGGCCATATTGTCGATGGCAATGCTAAGGCACAAATCGTTTCTAATCAGGCCTTGGAACACGGTATCCGTCCTGATCAAGTGATTGTGATGGGAGACGGCTCAAACGATTTACCAATGATGGCTAACGCTGGGTTATCAATTGGCTATCGAGCCAAACCAATTGTTAAAGAAAAAGCCGACGGAGCTTTCGATCACGTCGGCCTTGATGCTATTTTAGATTTACTAAATTAGTAACTTTTTAAGTTTACATGCGCTCAAAAATGACTGCAATTCCTTGACCACCACCAATACACATAGTCGCTAAAGCATAACGACCATTTGAACGGTGAAGTTCATAGATTGCTTTAGTAGCAATTACAGCACCTGATGCGCCGATTGGATGACCAATTGCAACAGCTCCCCCATTAACGTTTGTCTTCGAAAGGTCTAATCCTAGACCTTTTGCAACAGCTAATGACTGAACAGCAAATGCTTCATTGGATTCAACCACATCAATTTGATCAATCGTTAATCCGGCGCGACTTAAAGCAAGCTTAGTTGCAGGAATTGGACCTTCACCCATAACATCATTGGGAACACCAGCGACCGCGTAGGAAACAATCCTAGCTAATGGCTTTTGTCCAGCTTTTGCAGCAGCATCGGCAGATGCCAAAACAAAAAAGGATGCTCCATCATTAATAGAAGATGCATTACCTGCAGTAACCGTACCATTTTCTTTCAAGAAAACAGGCCTTAATTTTGATAATGATTCAAATGTTGTTTCAGCTTTAACGCCTTCATCACTTTCAAATACGATGTCCCCTTTGCGGGTTTTGATGGTAATCGGTACGATTTGAGATTTAAAACGGCCATCAGCCTGCGCAGCGGCAGCTTTACGATGAGACTCGGCAGCAAATGCATCTTGCTCTTCGCGCGTAATTCCCCATTTTTTTGCTAAATTTTCCGCAGTAATCCCCATATGACCAACTCCGAATGGATCTGTTAGAGCAGATACCATTAAATCAATCATTTTCGTATCCCCCATACGCGCACCAGATCGCATTGATGGTGAGCCATACATACCACGCGACATCACTTCAACACCGCCACCAATTGCATAATCACAATCACCGAGCATGATTTGCTGAGCTGAGGTCACAATGCCTTGTAAACCAGAGCTACACAAACGATTCACGGCCATTGCGACAGATTGCATGGATAAACCAGCCTGAATTGACGCAACTCGGGCTACATAAGGGTAGCGATTATCCGTTGGAATACAATTTCCAACCGTTACATAGTTAATAAGTAAAGGATCTACATTAGACCGAATTACAGCTTCTTTCATGACCATGCCACCAAGTTCGGCTGGCTCAATAGTACTCAAAGACCCATTAAAAGAACCTACTGCAGATCTCACTGCACTTAACACTACAACATCTTGGCTCATAATTTCCCCTCGTTAGAAATATTAATTATTTAAATACAAACTCAATCATTACTTAATCGCAGCATTTCTTCTTAAGAGACACTCGCTAATAAATCATGTCCTCTTACATCAGAAATATTAACCTTTGCAAATTCGCCCATACGATATTTCTTGGAAATTTTTTGGGCCGGAGCTACAAAAATGACGCCATCAATCTCTGGTGCATCTGCATAAGATCTCGCAACACCACCCTGAGCATTTTGGCTATCAACCAGCACACGTGTTTTTTGACCAATACGCTGCTGTAATTTATCAACTGAAACCCTTTCAGCAACAGCCATAAACCTTTGCTGACGGTCTTCACGGACTGTTTGTTCAAGAGCGCCATCAAGCTTATTAGCAGTTGCTCCTTCTACCGGTGAATAGGCAAAACAACCGACTCGATCTAATTGAGCGGCCTGAATAAAATCTAATAAATAATTAAACTCTTCTTCTGTTTCTCCAGGGAAACCAGCAATAAACGTACTCCGAATCACAATATCCGGACAATCAGATCGCCATTTTTCAATCCGTTGCAAAGCTTTTTCACCACCCGCAGGACGTTTCATCCTCTTTAAAGTATCTGGGTGAGCATGTTGAAGAGGAATATCTAAATAAGGCAATAAGCCATTACCATGTTCAAAAAAATCACTCATCAGAGGAATGACTTCATCAACAGATGGGTAAGGATAAACATAATGCAACCGAACCCATGCATCATATTGCCTCGCTAAAATCTTCAATTCACTAGCTAGCTCAAATAAGCGCGTTTTGATTGGACGCCCATTCCAAAATCCAGTTCGATATTGAATATCGACTCCATAAGCACTCGTATCTTGTGATACCACCAACAATTCTTTGACGCCAGATTGAAATAATTGCTCAGCTTCTTTGAGAACATCAGCAATAGGCCTTGATACTAGATCGCCACGCATTTGCGGAATAATACAAAAAGTACAGGAATGATTACATCCCTCAGAGATTTTTAAGTAGGCGTAATGTTTAGGTGTTAACTTAATCCCAATTGGGGGCACTAAATCTACAAATGGGTCATGGGGTTTGGGTAAGTTCAAATGAACTGCATCCAAAACTTCATTCGTGGCGTGAGGGCCTGTGACAGCAAGTACCTTCGGATGGTGTTTGAGAACCATATTGTCACCATTCTTCTCGCTTTTGGCTCCAAGGCAACCCGTCACGATGACGCGACCATTTTCAGAGAGAGCCTCACCAATTGCATCTAAACTTTCTTGCACTGCAGAATCAATAAATCCACAAGTATTAACAATGACTAACTCTGCATCTTCGTAATTCTTTGCGATTTCATAGCCTTCTGCACTAAGGCGCGTCAAAATAGACTCTGAATCCACCAAAGCCTTGGGACAACCAAGAGAAACAAAACCGACTTTAGACAAGGTATTCCTTTTTGAAAATATAACAATGCTCTATTTTAGTTTTATTTTTTAAATGGAAAGGAATTTATTACGCCAGATGACTGAGACTGTATCTGTTCGAGTATTTTGGAGCCCGTTTCAAATAAAAAACTCATTGGATGGGTGAATTCCGTTGAATTTTGCTTATTCACAAAACTAACCCAAGTTTCAGGGCTTGCTAAGCCACCAATTTTTTGACAATGAGCAACATATTGGTTTTGTAATTCGATAAATTGATTAAGATTTTGCTCTAAAAATGGCGCCATCATACCCTGAAGGGAATTACCATAAAAACGAATCATTTTCAGTAAACTTTGTTTGGAGAGAATAGGTTGGCCACCAGCCTCTTCCTCTAAAATAATTTGCATCAAGATACTTCTAGTAATGTCATCGCCTGTTTTTGCATCCACCACATGAAAAGAAATATTCGACATTACCAAACCTTTGATGTCAAAAAGGGTCACATAAGTACTATGAAGAGTATCGTAAAGACGGCGGTTAGGATACTTTTTAATTATTCTTGATTTGGCTTGTGTCGTGTTAGAAGATGTTTCAGAGTAACTAGCCGTTGATTCTTCAGAATTAATTGTTGACTGAGGATCTTTTTTAACTGGCTTTTTAGCTTGGACAGATTCCGAACTCAGCGTTTTTTTTACTGCAGGTTTCTTGACAACGGTATTTTCTGAAATCGAATTAGTTTTTTTAGAAGTAGCCATAATAAATAAGTAAGGTACATGCAAAAGGCATATTCCTTACTATCATAGTAGATATTATCGAAAATGTATTCTATTCATTCTTCTAACACGGGCATTGTTTGTAAAAAACTGAAACAGAACAATCAGTGCCCTTTGGGAATTACCCCATGTGTAAACCGCCATTTAATGAGAAGTCTGCTCCCGTTGAAAAACCAGACTCATCAGACGCTAACCAAGCTACGATGGAAGCAATTTCAAACGGGGTACCCAAACGTTTTACAGGAATCGTTTCTATAATTTTATTGAGAACATCCTCACGAATCGCCTTTACCATATCAGTACCGATATAACCAGGTGAAACAGTATTGATCGTGACCCCTTTAGTAGCTACTTCTTGAGCAAGAGCCATGGTAAAACCTCTTAATCCAGCTTTTGCAGTTGAGTAGTTCGTTTGTCCAAATTGACCTTTTTGACCATTCACTGAGGAAATATTAATGACTCTCCCCCACCCTTTTTCGACCATTCCATCAATTACTTGTTTGGTCACATTAAATAAAGAGTTTAAATTGGTATCGATCACAGCACGCCAATCTTCGGGAGTCATTTTTCTAAAAACCGTGTCTCTTGTAATACCTGCGTTGTTGACCAGAACATCTACGTTTCCAATCTCTGCTTTTACCTTATTAAAGGCTTGAACGGTACTATTCCAATCACCAACATTGCCCTCGGACGCATGAAAGTCAAAACCTAGTGCTTTCTGTTCAGCTAACCAACGATCTTTTCTTGGAGAGTTCGGGCCGCAACCAGCAATCACAGTAAAGCCATCTTGATGAAGTCTTTGACAGATTGATGTCCCAATTCCACCCATACCACCCGTTACATATGCAATTTTTTTTGACATTTTTTTCTCCCGTTTTAAATTTAAATCTTGCTTGCTTTTTCTTTGACAAATGATCCTGGGGCTGGCTCTAGTACTTTAAAGTTAGAGTTACCCAATTTGGTAGCTGCTTTAACCCGTCTACCACTTTGGGTAGTGAGCCAATCTCTAAAATCACCCCACCAACTACCCTCAATTGATTTCGCGCCTTTAATCCAAGTATCAGGATTTTTTGTTTTAATTTGGTTAACCCAATAATTACGTTTGTTTTTCTTGAGTGGATTAATCACTCCAGCGATATGTCCAGAGGCCCCAAGAACAAATCTATTTTTACCCTTAAGTATCTGAGTGCTGGTAAAAGCAGATTTCCAAGGGACTATATGGTCTTCTTTAGAAGCATAAATATAGGTTGGGCAATTGATTTTAGATAAATCAACTGGTTGATTACAAATCTCTAGTTTTCCAGGATCTTTTAACTCATTGTTGAGATACATATGCCTTAGATACCATGAGAACATTGGCCCTGGTAAGTTAGTTGAATCACTATTCCAATACAACAAATCAAAACTTGGAGGGGTTTTACCTAATAAATAATTACTAACAACATAATTCCAAACCAACTCATTGGGACGCAAAAAGGAGAAGGTATTTGCCAGTTCTACACCACTAAGGAGCCCATAGTTACCAGTTTTACCGCCAATTGTTTTCTCCCTCATATCGACCATTGTTTCGTCAATAAAAACATCTAAAACACCGGTATCAGTAAAATCTAAGAATGATGTTAATAAAATCAAGCTCGCAGCTGGATGTATTCCCTGGTTTGCTAAAACGGCCAGTGCGCTAGCTAAAATAGTTCCGCCCACACAAAAGCCTAAAACGTTTATTTGGGGAACCTTCGATATCTCAATGCAAATTTGAATTGCCTTTATCACACCAGAGGCCACGTAATCGTCCCAGGTTACTTGGCTCATCGATTCATCTGCATTTTTCCAAGAAATCATGAATACGGTAAAACCCTCTTCAACCAAAAAGCGCACCATTGAAGACTCAGGCTTTAAATCGAGTATGTAAAATTTATTGATGCAAGGAGGAACCATTAAAATTGGTTTTTCAAAAACCGAAGGCGTTAATGGTTTGTATTGAATTAACTGGAACAGTTCATTTTGAAATACAACACTACCTTCAGTAATTGCTAAATTTACTCCAACTTCAAAAGTATCGCTGGTCGTTTGAGAAATTTTTCCTTCCCGCATGTCAGCTAATAAATGTATCAGGCCATTGGTCAAAGACTGACCTCGAGTACTAATTAACTCATTGATTGCTTCGGGGTTGGTTGCCAAAAAATTACTTGGCGCCATGGTTGAGATTAATTGCTCAGTCGCAAAAATAATCTTATTTTTCACTTTAGGCTCAGCCTCTACAGCATTTGCTAGAGATTTTAAATGTTGGCCATTGATCAAATAGGTTTGATAAACAATTTCAGACCAACCTTCATTCCAAATATTTGATTTAAAACGGTTATCAATTTCTAAATCTGGTTTTTTCCCACTCCAAACCAACAACATATCAGCCAAATACTTTTTTTCAATTGCTTCTAATTGATCTGGGGGGATCAATGTCATGTCAGTTGGTGATAAGCGAGGTATCGACCAATTTGGTGGCATAACAAATCCTTGCTTTGACAAATTTATCTCCAATAATTAAACACTAAGATTACCAATTTAATCTTTAAAAGTCAAAAAGGTCATGGGGTTATACCCTTACTAACGACAATATTAATAAAAATGAACCTAATCAAGCCATATACAACTTGCAAAGCGTCCAGTTATTTTTTCTCGTCGGTAGGAGTAAAAATACTCAGAATGAGTATAAGAACATAACTTTTCGGTATGCACTTGATAGGTACCTATTTGGTGCAATATTTCAATAGCTAAACCAAAAAGATCTGCAAAATATTTATTGGTTTGGTGACCCGGTGTAAAGAGTGTATTGAGTAAGTCAATTTGCATAAGGTGATTTTGACTAAATGCATCTCTTACCTCCCCACCTACTTCATAGTTGGGCTGACTAATTGCAGGGCCAATATAGACGTGAAGCCCCTCAATAAACTTGTTGGTAGAGTCTGGTTTAATCCAGTTAACCATCGATTGAATGGTCTTTTCTATCACCCCATTTGCAAGTCCTCTCCACCCTGCATGAGAAGCAGCAATAACATCTCCTTTTGCATCACACATTAATATCGGCAAACAATCAGCTGTCAAAATGGCTAAAAAGTGAGAATTTAAATTGGTAATGACTCCATCTACAGAAGGGGTAGGCGTTGAAGACTGTAATGAGGATGTGAATGAAAATATTTCAGTCCCGTGCACTTGATTTAAGAAAAAAGGTTCCTTACCAATCTTTTTACTTAGCAATCCACGATTGAGATTTACGGTATTGATTTCGTCATTTACGTGTAAGGCTAGGTTCCAATGCTCATAAGGTTTGTGACTTTGACCTCCTTGCCTTGTTGTTACTATGGATTTGACATGCTTTGGTATGTCCCACTTTGGGACATGCACTAGAGGTTTCTCAAGACCCGACTCTAAATTTAAACCAAAAGATGTTTCCATACCTGCTCCTGAATACCAAGATTACCCATTAGATTTAAAAATACTTGAGGGGGTGGGCATGACCACTTTAATTCTTTTCCACTTTCAGGATGTGTAAATCCAAGTTGGGTAGCATGTAACATCTGCCCCGGCATTAAATTTTCTGGACTTACACCCAAAGATTCCATTAAGACTTTTTGTAATTGAAGGGGAGACCTTAGTTGGTAAATGGGGTCATTCAACAAAGGGAAGCCAAGATGTTGAAGGTGAACGCGAATTTGGTGTGTTCTTCCCGTTTGTAATTTACATTCAATCAAACTAACCTCTTTATTTTCATAATTCACTGATCGAAGAACGTTAAATGAGGTAATAGCCTCTTTTGCACCTTGGGCATCTGTGACCGCCATTTTCAGGCGATCCCTAGGATCACGTCCGATCGGTGCACTGATAGTTTTACTCATTGGTGGTTTCCCCCAAACTAGCGCTAAATATCTTCTAGAAACTGTTCTTGATTGGAGTTGTCTAACTAAGTGGGTTTGAGCAATGATATTTTTTGCAATGACCAATAATCCGGATGTATCTTTATCTAAACGATGCACAATACCAGCTCTTGGAACTTGATTACATTCAGGGAAATGATACAACAATGCATTCAGTAAAGTACCACTCCAATTACCAGCAGCTGGATGAACAACCATACCAGCTGATTTATTTATCAAGGCGATTGAAGAGTCTGAATAAATAATCTCTAAAGGAATATTTTCTGGCTCAAAAGCCTTGTTTTGTGGATCTTCTGGAATCGTCACCAATAAAATCTGTTCACCAGTAATTTGGTCTTTTATTTGGGCAAACCTACCATCAAGATATTTAACAAGCTTTGCTTCAATCCAACTTTGTAACTTACTTCTTGAATACTGAGGCATACAAGCGGCTAGGGACTTGTCAAGTCTTTCACCACGCCATTGCGAAGGAATTGTGACCCTTATTTCATTGCATAACGGGATTTCTTCCGTTATCTCAACTTCATCGATATAATCTTCAGTAGACATAAATTTTGTCGTATTTATAACCCAGTTTATTAAAAAAGAGAACTAATTTGTCTTCTATATCTTTCAGTTTAAATCGCCTCGTAAGATTTGCTTTGTTTTTTATCTTTGCCTTAGGTGTTTCTCAATTTTTGTCCTCATGTGCAAGCTCTGAAGCGGATATTACTTCTGGCTGGTCGCAGCAAAAATTAATGGATGAAGCCAAAACAGCCCTGGCTGATAAAGATTATGTAAATTGCGTAAAATATCACGAAAAACTAGAATCTAGGTATCCTTTTGGACCTTCAGCAGAACAGGCACAGTTGAACACGGCTTACTGTAATTGGAAAAAGAATGATATTGAACTGGCTTTAGTCTCAATTAACCGTTTTATTCAATTGCACCCTGGGCATCCTGATATTGATTATGCCTATTACTTAAAAGGTTTAATTACCTTTAATGACAATTTAGGGTTTTTTGCTTCATTCTCTGGTCAGGACTTAAGTGAGAGAGATCCTAAAGCATCAAAGGATGCTTATGAGGCCTTTAAAACCTTAACTACCCGATACCCAAATAGTAAATACACCCCGGATGCGATTGATAGGATGCGTTATATCGTTAACTCTCTCGCTGAAAGTGACGTCAATGCGGCGCGTTTTTACTTTCGGAAAGGTGCTTACATCGCATCAATTAATCGTGCTCAAAATGCCATTAAGGAATATGATCGAGCTCCAGCGATTGAAGAAGCTTTATATTTAATGGTGAAATCTTATGACGCCTTAGGTATGAAAGATCTTAGTGAAGATACAATGCGTGTTTTTAACAACAATTTCCCAACAAGTGATATCTTTAAAACAGGTAAACGTGTATCAGTGACTGCCAGAGAAGGTTCTTGGTGGCAAATTTGGAATACCCAAAAGCCCTAATCTATTTTAGAGGTGCCTTAATAAAAAATTTTAAAGCACCTTCAATTGCACTCGTTGTGTTACGGCACACATGAGTTCATAGCCGACAGTATCACTAAACATTGCAACATCATCTATTGGAATATGTTCACCCCAAAGTTCAACTTTGGTGCCAATGGACGCCTGAGGAATAGTCGTTAAATCGATGGTGATCATATCCATTGATACTCTGCCGATTAAACCAACTTTGATACCTAACTGACTATCACTAGCACTCGGTAAACGGACCCATACTGGTGTGCCATCCTTGGCATGTCTAGGATATCCATCTGCATATCCGCAAGCTACTATTCCGACTCTGGTGTTATGTTTGGCAACGAACCTTGATCCGTAACCCACAGTATCTCCTTTAGCAAGTTCCTGAATAGCAATAATCTCGGAGCTTAAAATCATGGCAGGTTTTAGGTCTAAGTGTGCAATGTCCTGAAATTTTCCAGTTGGAGATGCACCATACAACATGATTCCAGGCCTCACCCAATCAGCATGAACATGAGGAAAATTTAAAATGGCAGAAGAGTTGGCTGCAGAGCGAAATCCATCCATCCACTGCGTAGTGTGCTCAAAAATCTCCCACTGATCTGCAACGGTTGGAAAAATATTTTCTTCATCGGCATTCGCAAAATGGGTTAGGTGGTGGACTTTAAACCCAAGATGAAATAAGTGGTTATAGGCTAATCCATATTCACCTGATTTAAAACCAAGTCGATTCATCCCAGAATTAAGTTTTAACCAAATTTCAACACGAGATTTAAAATTATCAGCCTCAAGAGGAGACAAATTAGAGAGATGCTTATCAATCCACTCTAGTTGTAAAAAATTATGCACAACAATGTTGCATTCATTTTGGATAATTTGTGGGATTTCTTGTTCAGAAAAGATTCCTTCTAGTAGCAAAATTCTCTTCGTCCATCCCATTTTACGAAGTTCATGCACGTCATGAAGATCAAGCAGGGCAAGACCGTCTGCCTGAGAAAACCCTCTTAAAACAGATTCGATTGAATGTCCGTAGACATTTGCCTTAATTACAGCCCAAACAAAACGTTGATTTGTGATGTTCTTCACTATATTCAAGTTATCTTTTAAATTTTGTGTAACAATCGTTGCTTGTATTGGTCTATTCATCAACTTCCGTTTATCATTGAAAATTAGTTTATTAATAATATTGTACGAATGAAACCTGGATTTTACGCAATTATGTCAGCGCAGTTCTTTTCTTCGCTAGCTGACAACGCCCTCCTAATCGCCGCTATAGCACTTCTATTCCAATTAGATTCGCCAGCTTGGATGACTCCACTATTAAAGCTGTTCTTCGTACTCTCTTACGTTGTTCTTGCTGCCTTTGTTGGTGCTTTTGCAGATTCAAGGCCCAAAGGTCAAGTAATGCTCCTTACCAATGCTATCAAATTATTTGGTTGTTTAGTAATGCTTTTCGGTTTTCATCCATTAGCCGCCTATGCCATTGTCGGATTTGGAGCAGCTGCATACTCTCCAGCTAAATATGGCATATTAACAGAGTTGCTGCCCCCTGAAAAGTTGGTAGCGGCCAATGGTTGGATTGAAGGACTGACAGTTGGATCCATTATTTTAGGCACGGTTCTAGGTGGCATCCTGATTAACCCCTCTGTCGCAGCTTCCCTTTTATCAATTGATATACCAATATTCGATTCACATATTGATACACCTCCTGAAGCTGCGATTGCCATTATTATGGTGTTGTATTTTATTGCTGCCTTAATCAATTTAAAAATCCCTGATACCGGTGTGGTTTATGAAAATATTAATAAAAACCCGATCAAATTAATCCAGCATTTTTCGTATTGTTTTAGAGTTTTATGGAAAGATCGGCTCGGACAAATTTCTCTCGCTGTCACAACCTTATTTTGGGGGATTGGTGCCACACTTCAGTTCATCATCTTGAAGTGGGCTGAAAGTGCGCTAGATATGGATTTATCTAGAAGTGCCATATTACAAGCCGTGGTTGCACTTGGCGTTGCTGGGGGTGCAATTTGGGCGGCAGCAAGGGTTCCCTTAAAGAACTCCTTAGTTGTTTTGAAGTATGGTGTGATTATGGGTTTTTTTGTGATTACACTTGCAGGTTTTCAAAAGCATCAGTTTGGTGATTATGTAATTCACTTTGCATTTATTAACGTCCCCGCCCACTTACTCTTTGTTTATGTTTTCTTATTTACCATTGGTTGGATGTCAGGCTATTTTGTGGTGCCAATGAATGCACTTTTACAACATCGAGGTCATGTACTTTTATCTGCAGGACATTCGATTGCAGTCCAAAATTTAAATGAGAACTTATCAGTATTAGTGATGCTTGGTATTTACTCTTTGCTCATTTCTTTGAATGTTCCTGTTCAAGTAGTGATTTTATGTTTCGGCTGTTTCGTTATTATTTCGATGGCTTTAGTTATTCATTGGCATAAATGCAATCAAAAAGAATACGATTCCTTGCATTTAATTGGCGAGGAAAAACACTAGTAAGTTATTAACTCAGTCTTATTTTATTTAGAATCCTATTGCATTTCTAAATAGACTGAGCGAGCCATAACCAAATCATTCCATACTTCTCTTTTCTTGATTGGAGTATTTTTCAGAACTTCAATATCATGAGTAATGATGACTGGAATATCATTTCCTTCATGGTTTTGAGTTTCAAAAATGATTTCACGAAGATCTGCTGCTAAGGATGGTTCATTAGAAAAAAACTGTGCCGCTGAATCACCAAAAGCTATCACCAAATCACCCTGCACAGCTTCAACTTGCCAACGCGTTGGATTAAACTCAAGCGTTAAAGTATCAACTCCAAACTTTTTAATAGTAGTAATAATTTTATTGAAAATGGGTGTTTGAATCACATTGGGTTTAGCCACAATAACCCAGGTAGGTTTAAGCTCTTTGGCAGGCATAATATTTTGTTCTGATGAGGTTGGAGATACCAATTTTTCGAAATGAGACTCATTAGAGTCAGGCTCTAGAGTCGGCTTAGACTCTGGAGTTTTTAATACCCAAGGTGTGACTCCCATTTCTTTAAGTATTTGAGTGCTATTCATAATTGATTTATTTCAGTATATAAGGATTTCTGCATCACAACTGCATCCTCTCTTGCATTTTCTTGATGAGTCAATGGTAATTGATAATATGCCTTTCTAATACCAATTTGTTTAAAACCTACTGATTGATATAGAGAAAGTGCATCTAAATTACTTTGTCTAACTTCTAGTAGGATACGCTCAAAATTTCTCTCAACACAAGTTTGTTCAATAGCCTGAATCGCTTTTTTAGCAATCCCTAATCGTCGATAATCTGGGTGAATTGTAATATTTAACAAATGCGCCTCCTCAAAGCCTGGCATGACGACACAGTGACCTATTAAAGTAAATGGCGCATTGCAATCTACCAAAACATAATTCCAATAATTAGAAGTGATGCAGTCTAAAAAATTAAGCTCTTTCCAAGGTGTCAAATGGGAGCTGGTCTCGGTCAGTAAGACTTGTTCTAAATCATCTTCTTGCATGATTCTGAATTGAAAATTCACCATGATTAAGATAAATTAGATTGCGTTCTCTCAAGGGTTGTTTGCGCAACCTTATCACGAACATAAAGCGGCTGACAATCCTCTGGAGAAAAACTCTCAATATCAATAGATAAACTGGCTAAATAAGCAACCCCTAAAGCATGGGGAGTACCTTCAATTACTGATTTAAATACAGAGGTAAATAATTCATATTGGGAGCTTTGATAGGCAACCAATAATTGATTGTCAGATTGGAGTCTAGCAATATTATCTTGTAATTGAATTGGCCCAACACGATGGGGCACAGTGCCTTCACTCTGTAAATACTCACCGATATACATTTGATTCATTCGAGCATCAATTACGCCGATTAAAGGCTGGTTTTGGAATAACTCTGGTCTAGTAAGCCAAGTATGAGCAAGCATACCATCAATACTGGAAACCGGAATCAGAGGTTTATTTTGGGCAAAGGCAATGCCTTGCGAAACACCAATCCCTAATCTAATACCCGTAAAAGCACCTGGTCCCTGCGAACAAGCAAAGGCAGAAATATCATTTAACTTGAGTCGTGCTTGGTCAAGTACATCGTCAACAAAATCCAATAAATGTTGACTAGCAGTATTGCCGAGTTGCTCATGCTTAAAAAAATAATTCTCTTGATCCAAGTAAATAGCCACCGAACACCATTGTGAGGTTGTATCGATGGCTAAAATGGTCATTACAGCGATGTGTTTACTTAGATTTCTTCGTATAGCGGTAAGGTTAAGAACTCTTCGAAATTCTCACCCGTAGACATTACGTCAAAAATTGCGGCAGCACGCTCAAAATGTCCAATGGCACCGGAAGCAGTTATTTTCGCTAACTCTTCAGGAATCATTGATTTTACTAATTCAGCAGTAACTTTACGACCATCATCTAAAACACCCTTTGGTGAACGAATCCACTGCCAAACTTGTGAGCGACTAATTTCGGCAGTCGCTGCATCTTCCATCAAGTTATGGATAGGTACACAACCATTACCAGCCAACCAAGCACCTAAATAATGAATACCAACGTTAATGTTCATGCGTAAACCAAATTCTGTAATCGGCGCTTCAGGTTGGAAGTTCAATAAATCAGCAGCAACAACGGTCACTTCTGGTTTTTGTTTTTCAAACTGATTTAATTTGTCGCCCAAAACTTTCTTGAACTCGATCATGGCCGGCTCAACCAATCCAGGATGGGCAACCCAACCACCATCATAACCATCTTCAGCATCACGTTTCTTGTCAGAAATAATTCCACCCATGGCAATTGCATTTTTCTCAGGGTCATTTTTGATTGGAATTAAAGCACTCATACCGCCAATCGCAGGGGCACCACGATGGTGACAAGTCTTTAATAATAGCAAGGCGTAAGCGCGCATAAACGGTGCTGTCATGGTGACCTTTGCACGATCAGCTAAACAGAAGTTTTTGTCTACTTTAAACTTTTTGATGCAAGAGAAAATATAATCCCAACGTCCTGCATTAAGACCTGCGCTATGCTCACGAAGTTCATAAAGAATTTCATCCATTTCAAAAGCAGCAAGGATGGTTTCAATCAACACAGTTGCTTTAATAGTTCCCTGTGGTAAACCCATTTCGTTTTGCGCCATCACAAAGATGTCGTTCCATAAACGAGCTTCTAAATGGCTTTCCATTTTTGGTAGGTAAAAATAAGGACCTGCTCCACGCGCTAATAACTCACGTGCATTGTGAAATAGAAACAACGCAAAATCAAAAATTCCACCAGAAATTCTCTTACCATCAATCGTTACATGCTTTTCATCCAAATGCCAACCACGTGGGCGAACTTGAAGAACAGCAATTTTGTCATTTAGTGCGTATGTTTTGCCGTTTTGCTCAAGGGTCAATTCTCTTTTGATTGCGCTTCTTAAATTGATTTGACCTTGAATTTGGTTTGACCAGCTAGGACTATTCGAGTCCTCAAAATCAGTCATGTAAGAATCTGCACCAGAGTTGTAGGCATTAATAACCATTTTGGCGTCAACCGGTCCAGTAATTTCAACTCTACGGCAAAGAAGAGCCTCTGGAATAGGAGCAATTTTCCAATCACCATTCCGAATTGACGCTGTTTCTGGAAGAAAATCAGGAATTTCTCCAGCATCTAAACTTTTTGTTCTTTCAACACGTAACTGCAGTAACTCTTGGCGACGTGGTTCAAATGTATGGTGTAACTTTGCAACTAAAGCCAGAGCATCTGGGGTTAAAACTGTTGCAAAATCAGGGGTGATTTCAGCGTGGATTTCCATTCCATTTGGCAATTGGGACATTGTTTCTCCTAAGATAAGCAAAAAAGTAATTATAAATCAAACTTCAATTATGCCTTGTGTGATTATGGATTGTGACTATTAATCACATCTTCAGGAGCTTGCACCAATTCAATTAAAACGCCACTCCCTGAAATAGGGAATTCATCATTACTTTTAGGATGAATAAAAATGATATCGTGGCCATCTCCACCACGTCGAATACCCCCTGGAGCAAAACGAACACCCTGCTGGGTCAACCACTCCACGGCTAAAGGTAAATTATCAACCCACAAGCCAATATGGTTAAGAGGAGTTAAGTGAACGGCAGGCTTTTTATTGGGATCAATAGGTTGCATTAAATCAAACTCAATAGGATGATCACCGCCCCCTAGAGTATAAATATCTTCATCCACATTTTCACGTTCAGATCGAAAAGTGAGCTTATATTGCAAACCTAGCATATCAGCCCATAAGGTTTTTAAATGGTCTTTATTTTCGGCACCAATTGCGACTTGTTGGAGTCCTAGTATTTTAAATGGTCGTTGATTCATGAATTTTCGCTCGTTTTTTAGTTTATTTAAATTGAATAATAGGTTGATCGACAGAAAGACTTTCACCTTGATTAGCAAGAATATCGAGAACCTCAGCATCTTGAGATGCAAATAATACATTTTCCATTTTCATTGCTTCAATAGCTGCTAATCGCTCACCAGCTTGAACCTTCTGTCCTTTTGTTACTGCAATATTTACGAGTAATCCTGGCATGGGTGAGAGCAAAAATTTTGATAAATCAGGAGGGGCTTTAAATGGCATTAATTTTTGGAGATTTGCCGCCGATTTACTCATTACCATGGCATTAAATTGCATACCAGAATGACACAATTGATAGAATAGACCAAACCTTTCAACTTGCAAAATGACAGGATGCGCATTTACAGTGCCTTTAAAAATAAGTTCCCCTGGATTCCAATTTGATTGAATCGAAAAATTTTTATTGGCGATACTAACCTCAAACCCACCACTCTTCTCATTCCTTGCGGCGGGAGTATAAGATTGTTTACCATTTTCGCCTTCGACAACGACAAATTCATTTGGGATTTGAAATTGATGCCCAATTAACTGACCTGAGATATTTGCAGCTCTGGCAAGAAAAGCAGTATGAATAAAAGTAGAAATAGCACAAAAGAAATCATGGAAACCAGTGTCAATCTCTGCACCCTTAAAGCCATTTGGAAAATGATTGGCAATAAATCCTGTATGAAAATTACCACTTTGAAAATCTGGATGCTGCATGAGTGCACCCTGAAAAGGAATATTTGAATGTATCCCTTTAATCACAAATTGATTTAAAGCATCTTGCATTTTCATAATGGCAGCCGGTCTATTTTCAGCATGCACAATTAATTTAGCAATCATAGAGTCGTAGAACATCGGAATTTCACCGCCTTCGTAAACACCCGTATCAACCCTCACCCCGCCCTCTTCTATTGGAGGAGAATACTTCACGAGGCGTCCAGTGGAGGGTAAGAATTGCCGATATGGGTCTTCTGCATTAATCCGGCACTCCATTGCCCAGCCATCTCTCTTTATTTCTTCTTGTGTAAAACTTAATTTTTCACCTGCTGCAACCCGAATCATTTGTTCAACTAAATCTAAGCCAGTGATCAATTCTGTGACTGGATGTTCAACTTGTAACCGAGTATTCATTTCTAGAAAATAGAAAGACTGATCTTTACCGACAACAAACTCTACTGTGCCTGCAGACTGATAATTAACTGCTTTTGCCAAAGCAACAGCTTGTTCCCCCATGGCTTTTCGAGTTGCTTCACTGATAAAGGGTGATGGAGCTTCTTCAATCACTTTCTGATGGCGTCGTTGTATAGAGCATTCTCGTTCCCATAGATAAACTACATTACCAAAACTGTCACCTAATATTTGAATTTCTATGTGGCGCGGCTCTTCAACAAATTTCTCAATAAAAACGCGGTCATCGCCGAAGGAGTTTAAAGCCTCATTTTTACAAGCGGAAAAACCTTCAATAGTCTCCTTATCTGAGTAGGCAACGCGTAGCCCTTTTCCACCGCCACCGGCAGATGCTTTAATCATCACTGGATAACCAATATTATTGGCAATTTGTACTGCTTGATCGTTAGAATCAATGACATCGTTGTAGCCTGGAATAGTATTTACTTTTGATTCCATCGCCAACTTTTTAGATGCGATCTTATCGCCCATTGCAGCAATAGAAAAATGCTTGGGACCAATAAATACCAATCCCTCTTCTTCAACTCTTTTTGCGAATGCTTCGTTCTCTGATAAAAACCCATATCCTGGATGAATAGCATTAGCTCCTGTGTCTTTACAAGCCTGCAAGATATTTTCAACCACTAAATAGGATTCTCTTGAGGGTGCTGGCCCAATATAAACAGCCTCATCAGCTAATTCAACATGTTTGGCTTCACGATCAGCGTCAGAATAAACAGCAACTGTTTTGATCCCCATTTTTTTTGCTGTACCAATAATTCTGCAAGCAATTTCACCGCGGTTGGCGATTAAGATTTTTTCAAACATAAATTGATCCTTAAGTAATATTCATCAAAGAGGAATGTTGTCGTGTTTACGCCAAGGATTTTCTAACTCTTTGCCCTTAAGCATTACTAATGATCTAGAAATTCTTTTACGTGTCTCATGCGGCATAATTACATCGTCGATATACCCTCTTCGACTAGCAACGAAAGGATTGGCAAATTTACTCTTATATTCGGCCTCTCTTGCAGCTAGCTTTAATGGATCTCCTTTTTCATCTCTAAAAATAATTTCTACGGCACCTTTGGGACCCATCACAGCAATTTCAGCAGAAGGCCATGCAAAATTCACATCGCCCCGTAAATGCTTTGATGACATCACGTCATAGGCACCACCATAAGCTTTACGAGTAATTACGGTTATTTTGGGAACAGTGCATTCAGCATAGGCAAATAACAGTTTTGCCCCATGTTTAATAATTCCACCGTATTCTTGAGCTGTTCCTGGCATAAATCCTGGCACATCAACAAACGTCACGATTGGAATATTGAATGCATCACAAAAACGTACAAATCTAGCAGCTTTAATTGCGGACTTAATATCTAGGCAACCGGCTAGAACGAGCGGTTGATTTGCAACGATCCCAATTGTTTGACCATCTATTCTGGCAAAGCCAATAATGATATTTTTAGCATAGTCAGGTTGAATTTCAAAAAAATCAGCATCATCTATTGTTTTATGAATTAATTCCATCATGTCGTATGCTTTATTCGGATTAGACGGCACTAAAGTGTCTAAGGAATAATCCAAATGTTCTGAAATAGAGGTACTAGGACGAAGCGGAGCAGATTCGCGATTAGAAAGGGGCAGATAATTAAAGAATCGTCTTAACATCATGATTGCTTCAATATCATTTTCAAACACACGGTCGCACACACCAGACTTTGTGGAATGAGTTAAAGCTCCTCCAAGCTCCTCGGCAGTCACTTCTTCATGCGTAACAGTTTTTACAACATCAGGTCCAGTGACAAACATATAGGAGCTATCTTTGACCATAAAAATAAAGTCTGTCAATGCAGGCGAATAAACCGCACCGCCAGCACAGGGTCCCATGATGAGCGAAATCTGTGGAATCACTCCGGACGCCATCACATTGCGTTGAAAAATTTCAGCGTATCCACCAAGTGACGCAACGCCTTCTTGAATCCTTGCACCACCTGAATCGTTCAGGCCAATAATAGGAGCACCAACTTTCATTGCTTGGTCCATGACCTTACAAATTTTTTCGGCATGAGCCTCTGACAGAGAGCCGCCAAAAACCGTGAAATCTTGTGAGAACACAAAAACTAATCGACCATTAATCATGCCGTATCCAGTCACGACACCATCACTTGGAACGGTTTCATTTGCCATACCAAAGTCTGTACAACGATGCTCAACAAACATGTCCCATTCTTCAAAGGAACCCTCATCGAGTAATAGTTCAATCCGCTCACGAGCAGTTAACTTCCCTTTACTATGTTGGGCGTGAATCCGTTTTTGGCCACCGCCTAAATAAGCCTGCTCTCTTTTCGCCTCTAACTGTCGAATAATGTCGTTCAAATTATCTCCTCATCTTTTTTATTTCTAGTACTTAAAAATTTCTAATAAACTTCTTGCAGCAACGGATGGATCTAATAAACCTAAATGAACCTCAGATTGATACTGCAAATATTTTTCTTGAACGCCTGGATGTGATTTAAATAAGACCTTTAAGCTTTGATTAATTTGATCATCTAGCCAAGACAATGCTTGTTGGGCGCGACGGGCATTGAAACTGCCATTATTTTTTTGAATTTTTTCAAAATGAAGAATCAACTGCCAAAAAGAGTCGATTTGTTTTTCATCGAGGGCACTCATGCATATAACATCAGGATGCCACTGCTCTTTATCATGTAACTGATGGTGCGGATTACCTTGATAACCAAAAATTCTTATTGAGCTCTTTATCTGTGCTTGTGCCCTGATGGCTGCGTTCAAATCAATATCGGATTTATTGATCACGACCAAATCTGCAACTTCCATCACTCCTTTTTTGATCGCTTGTAAATCATCACCGGCATTAGGCAATTGCAATAAAACAAAAATATCGGTCATTTGTGAAACAGCAATTTCACTTTGACCAACACCGACAGTTTCCACAATGATGAGATCAAAGCCAGCAGCTTCGAGCACCACTATGGCTTCCCGCGTCTTTTCTGCTACACCTCCTAAATTTCCAGAGGATGGACTGGGGCGAATAAATGAATGATCATTGACCGACAATTTTTCCATGCGGGTTTTATCACCAAGGATAGAGCCACCTGAAATGGTTGATGAAGGATCAATTGCAAGCACGGCTACCTTAAAGCCCTTTTCAATTAAATACAAACCAAGAGTTTCAATTAAAGTAGATTTACCAACACCAGGAACTCCTGAAATACCAATCCTTAGAGATTGCCCAACCAAAGGTAGCATTCGCTGTAATAAAGTATCTGCCCTTTTACGATGTTCTAATCGTGTGGATTCAAATAAAGTAATTAATTTTGCAATAGCTCTTCTTTTCAGTAAGAGGCGATCCGTATCTTTACTGATTAACTGCGAAAACAACTCTTCATCAGTCTGTAGCATGCGCTTAATTAACCGTTAATTAATTTAAAGATTGTTGGCTAACTAAATGTTCTCGAATTCGTTCTAGAACATCTTTTGCTGAAGCAGGTATCGGCGTACCTGGTCCATAAATCCCCTGTACTCCTGCTTCAAATAGGAATTGATAATCTTGCCTTGGAATTACTCCACCAACAAAGACAACAATATCCTCCCCACCTTGAAGCTTTAATTCAGCGATGATTTCAGGAACTAATGTTTTATGCCCAGCAGCCAATGTAGAAATTCCGACAGCATGGACATCATTTTCAATTGCTTGTCTTGCGCATTCTGCAGGCGTCTGAAATAGTACCCCCATATCCACGTCAAATCCTAAATCAGCATAAGCAGTAGCAACTACTTTTGCGCCACGATCATGACCATCCTGCCCTAGCTTAGCAATCATTACTCTTGGCCTGCGACCAAAATCATCTGCAAATTGGCTAATTTCTTGTTGAAGTTTTTCCCAACCTTCAGCCGAATCATAAACTCTTGCATAAACCCCAGTGACCTTTTGTGTATCCGCCCTGTGCCGACCATAGATAGACTCTAAAGCATCTGAAACTTCCCCAACTGTAGCTCGGAGTCGCATCGCTTGCACAGTTAAATCTAATAGATTGCCTTCACCACTGTGGGCTGCTGAGGTAATTGCCTCTAATGCTTTTTCTACAGCGTGGCTGTCTCTCATTGATTTAATTTCTTTCAAGCGAAGAACTTGGGATTCACGGACTTTATTATTATCCACTTCTCGCACCTCAAGATCATCTTGCTCTGCAAGCTGATATTTATTGACACCAACAATCACATCTTTACCTGAATCAATGTTGGCTTGTTTTTCAGCTGCAGCAGCTTCTATTTTCAACTTAGCCCAACCACTATCCACTGCTTTAGTCATGCCCCCCATTGCCTCAACTTCTTGAATAATTTCCCAGGCATTATCAGCCATTTCTTGGGTTAACTTTTCCATCATATAAGAACCGGCCCATGGATCTACGACGCTGGTAATGTGGGTTTCTTCTTGAATAATTAATTGTGTATTTCTGGCAATACGTGCCGAGAATTCTGTCGGAAGTGCAATCGCCTCATCAAAAGAATTAGTATGCAAAGATTGTGTCCCACCGAAAACTGCAGCCATTGCCTCGACGGTTGTTCTAACAACATTATTATAGGGATCTTGCTCTGTTAAAGACCAGCCAGAAGTTTGACAATGCGTTCGCAACATTAGAGACTTGGGGTTTTTGGGAGAAAATTCACTCATGATTCGCCACCAAAGCAGACGAGCGGCCCTCAACTTTGCTATCTCAAGATAGAAATTCATCCCAATAGCAAAAAAGAATGATAAACGACCAGCAAATTCATCGACATCCAAACCTTTAGCAAGAGCCGTTTTGACGTATTCTTTACCATCTGCGAGAGTAAATGCAAGTTCTAGGGATTGGTTCGCACCCGCTTCTTGCATATGATAGCCAGAAATTGAGATGGAATTAAACTTTGGCATTTTTTGGGAAGTAAATTCGATGATATCGCCAATAATTCTCATCGATGGTTCAGGTGGGTAAATATACGTATTACGGACCATAAACTCTTTCAAAATATCATTTTGAATTGTTCCTGAAAGCAGGTTTAAAGTAACACCTTGTTCTTCTGCGGCCACAATATAACCAGCCAATACTGGTAAAACTGCTCCATTCATGGTCATTGAAACGGAAACTTTATCTAAAGGGATTTGATTAAATAAGATTTTCATATCTTCGACGGTGTCGATTGCCACACCTGCTTTGCCAACATCTCCGGTAACTCTTGGATGATCTGAATCATATCCTCGATGGGTTGGCAAATCGAATGCTACAGAAACTCCTTGCCCACCCGCAGCAAGTGACTTACGATAAAACTCATTCGACTCTTCAGCTGTAGAGAATCCGGCATATTGCCTTATTGTCCAAGGTCTAACTGAGTACATCGTAGCTTGTGGGCCACGAATAAAAGGCGCAAACCCAGGTAAGGTATTTGTAAACGGTAAGTCTTGAGTATCTTGTGCTGAATAAAGTGCTTTTAAATGAATCCCGTCTGGAGTCTGCCAACCCAACTTGGTTGAGTCATGATTAGGTGCTGATTTATTAGCGGACTTGATCCAATCTTCTAGCTTCACCCCTTCAACTTTAGGCCATTCTTTTGAATTATTGTCGTCTTTACTCATGCACTGTCCCTTTTAAAAAGAGTTAATCTTTATTTATTTGTCTAGGATACCATTGACAGATAATAAAAGAAATAGCAAAATGAATTCATAATTATGAATTCAAAATTGATTTATAAAATTCTTTTAATCACAAATATCATTAAGGTAACTTAAACAATGAGTCTAGCTTCAAGACCACTTTATCTTGATATTGCAGATGTAATTCGAGAAAAAATATTTCAACATCAATTAAAACCAGGGGCTTGGATTAATGAAAAAGAAATTACTCAAGAGTTAGAAATTAGTAGAACACCTCTCCGTGAGGCGATCAAAGTATTAGCTGCAGAAGGTCTAGTAACAATGAAAATAAGGCGTGGCGCTTATGTTACGGAGGTTGATAACCAAGACTTAGTCAATATTTTTGAGGTCATTTCAATCCTAGAAGCTCAAGCCGCATTTGATGTTGCTACTAATGCGTCAGAGAATGAACTCGAACAACTAGACAATATCCATACTCGCTTAGAAAAGGCTGCAGCAGATCGAGATATCGATAGATTTTTTGAGTTAAACCAAGAGTTCCATGATTTAATTCAGCAAATTGCAGGCAATCCATGGATGAGAAAAGTCATTCAAGACCTCAGGCAGGTCCTAAAGCTACAAAGGAAAAATTCTTTGAGAAAAATAGGCCGTGTAGAACAATCTTTGCTGGAGCATCGAAAAATAATGTCTGCATTAATTGACAGAAAACCTGAACAAGCTAAATTATTGATGAATAGCCACCTTCTACAAGGTCAAAGAGCAGCTACAAAAGGAAAGGATTAATTCCTTTCCTTACAATCAAGACTTATTTTTTAATGACAAAATCACTAGGTAAGGAGGCAATATATGCAGCCATATCTTTTAATTGGGCCTGAGTGAATTGTTTTGCTTGACCACCCATAATGGCGTTTGAACGACCTACGTGTGGGTTATTTTCAACTTGGTAAGACTTTAAAGCATAAAAAAGATAGTCTTCATGTTGGCCAGCGATTTTAGGGTACCCAGGAGCAATAGGTTGCTTTAAATCAGGACCATGACAAGAATTACAGTTGTTTTTTGTAACCAATTCTTTTCCTGCTTCAATATTTCTTGCAAAGACAGGACTGGAAAGGAAAAAAGAGGCTAACAGCGTAAAGATTATTGAATTTTTCATTTTGAGGCTTTCTTAATTCTGATAGATTATTTTAGTTTGTTAGGCTTTGAGTCTGAATTTTGTGCTGAATAATAAACAGCAATATCAGCCATATCTTGATCAGATAAAGAACCGGCAATACCCCTCATGGTTGGATGCTTACGCTCCCCTTTTTTGTATGCACTGAGTGCTGAAACGATATAAGAGGCAGATTGACCACCAATCATCGGCACAGTGTAAATTTCAGGAACAGAAGAACGATAACCCGGGATTGCATGGCAACCAGCGCATAAACTTACTTTATTTGCACCCTTTTCGGCATCGCCTTTAACATCTTGTTGAGCAAAAGAATTAGAGGATAGCGCAATGGAAAACAAAATTAAGCCAGTTAGGCGCAATTTGTCTTTAGAACATATATTTTTTGTCATAATAAAAGTGTGTTGTAGTGTAAAAAATCTTTATCGAATAATAGTATAGTGGACTATCTTAAATTTATTATTGAGTTATTGTTAATAATCAAAATTAAACTGATTCATTATTATAGAGCCACCTAGTATTTTTATCATGACAGCTTTTTTCATTAACATTATTTTTTTTACATTATGAATAATTCGGCCCAAATCCCATCTGATCGTTTTAGTGGTTCAGACCAATATATCGCCACAGATGATTTGCAACTTGCTGTCAATGCAGCCATTATTTTACAAAAGCCTTTATTAATTAAGGGTGAGCCTGGAACTGGTAAAACGATGTTAGCTGAGGAAGTTGCTAATGCTCTTGGATTACCACTATTACAATGGCATATCAAATCATCTACCAAGGCACAACAAGGACTCTACGAATATGATGCCGTGAGTCGTTTGAAAGACTCACAATTGGGCGATGCAAAGGTACACGAAATTTCCAACTATATTGTTAAGGGTGTTTTGTGGCAGGCTTTTGAAGCTGATCAACAAACAGTTCTTTTAATTGATGAAATTGATAAAGCTGATATTGAATTTCCCAATGACTTATTAAGAGAAATTGATAAGATGGAATTTTATGTCTATGAAACGAGGCAGTTAATTCAAGCGAAATTTCGCCCGATTGTAATCATTACATCCAATAATGAAAAAGAATTACCCGACGCTTTTTTAAGAAGATGTTTTTTTCATTACATTGCTTTTCCAGACGCTGTAACCATGTTAAAAATTGTTGATGTGCATTATCCGAATATCAAAAAAGATCTTTTAACTGCCGCTCTTCGGATTTTTTATGAAGTTAGAAATATGCCAGGAATTAAGAAAAAGCCCTCTACATCCGAATTTATTGACTGGCTAAAACTATTAATGGCTGATGATATTCCAGCAGAGCTTTTACAATCAAAGGATCAGTTGAGTGCAATTCCTCCTTTGCAAGGTGCCTTATTGAAAAATGAGCAAGACATCCGACTTTTTGAACGTTTAATGATGATGAATAAAAACCATCGGTAATCATGCTGATTGAATTTTTCTTTCAACTTCGTGATCAAAAAATCCCAGTTTCAATTGGCGAGTATTTAACCTTACTCGGTGCTTTAAAGAAAGAAGTAATCCCTCCATCAATTCAAGAATTTTATTTTTTAGCCCGACTAACTTTAGTTAAAGATGAAAAATTCTTTGACCGATTCGATCAAGTATTTTCAAAATATTTTGCCGGAGTTGAAACTATTATTGAGTTATCCAGGGAAATTGTGGATGATTGGTTAATCAAAAAATTCCAAAAAGAATTAACACCTGAAGAAAAGGCAAAGATTGAAAAATTAGGTGGTTTAGATGAGTTAATGAAACGACTTGATGAATTAATGAAAGAGCAAAAAAGTCGTCATGAAGGTGGTAGTAAATGGATTGGGACCGGTGGTTCTTCTCCTTTTGGTCACAGTGGTTATCACCCTGAGGGCTTTAGAATCAAGGGGGAAAGCGCTGGAAATCGAACTGCCTTAAAAGTTTGGGAAAAAAGGACTTTCCAAGATTATGATGATCGCCAAGAGTTAAATATTCGAAATATTAAAATGGCATTACGTCGACTGCGGCAATTTACCAGAATAGGAATTGCTGATGAATTTGATTTAGATAATACGATTCAATCGACTGCAGCTAATGCAGGTTACTTAGATATAAAAATGCGGCCAGAACGTCACAACAACATTAAGGTCATTTTATTAATGGACGTAGGTGGCTCGATGGATGATCATATTCAACGTGTTGAGGAATTATTTTCGGCGGCCAAAACAGAGTTAAAACACCTTGAATATTACTATTTTCATAACTGTTTATATGATTATGTTTGGAAAAATAATCAAAGGAGACATTTAGAAAAATTCGATACGATGGACATCATTAATAAATATAGCTCAGATTACAAAGTCATTTTCGTTGGTGACGCGACGATGAGTCCCTATGAAATTTTATCAATTGGTGGATCAGTTGAGTACAGCAACAGTGAAGCTGGCGCAACTTGGCTCAATCGAATCCTTGAGCACTTTAAAAAAGTGATTTGGTTGAATCCTGAACCAGAAGGAGTTTGGCAGTATCGCCAATCTGTTAGCATCATCAAAGAACTTATTCGTGGAAAAATGTATCCTGTGACCTTAGTTGGCCTTGAAACTGCCATGAATGAATTATCGAAATAGTCATTTATACTATCTGTAACAATTTTTTAAGGCGGATATATGAATATACCAATGGTCGACACGCATTCTCAACGTAAACAACGTCTTGCAAACCTAGGCATTGTTTTGCCTAAACCCTCAGCGCCAGCAGCCTCTTATGTCATGTCCACGCATGTGGGTAACTTGGTATATTTATCGGGCCATATTGCAAAAAAAGATGGTGCCCCATGGGTAGGCAAGCTTGGTCAGGAATTAACTACAGAGGAAGGTAAACTGGCCGCGAGATCTGTTGCCATTGATTTGCTAGCTACCTTAGAAAAGCATTTAGGAGATCTCGATGGAATACAACGCATCATTAAGGTGAGTAGTTTTGTTAACTGTACCCCAGATTTTACCGAGCACCATTTGGTAACCAATGGTTGTTCTGAACTACTCGTGGAAATTTTGGGAGATGCTGGCAAGCATGCTAGAAGCGCAGTAGGAGTAAATCAGTTACCGATGGGTGTTTGCGTTGAAATTGAACTCATTGCTGAAATTGCGAAAAATTAGTAAAAGGTCATTACGCTCATTTAGTCAATCCAGATTGGTGATGTCTAAAACTGACCTCACTGCTCTAGATGACCAAAGTGAAACAAGTCCACTAGACTGGCTTTAATATTGCTTCTTTTAGTCTTGGTTCGACAAACTGCCCTTTTTTGGCCCTTGACGACTTGTAAGTCAACAAAGTTTTCATGCTAAGTGTCACAGAGCTTGGCTTGTTGGCGCGCCCTAAACCCTCTAGCAACAAACCTTGCTCATCGTAGCAAATAGCACTTAATAATTGTGCATTAACACCTATATCCATCAAAATCACGCCCTTCCCTCCGGATGGTAGACGTTTTAATTCAGCAATATCGAATGAAAGTAATTTGCCTTCGGAAGAGTAGCAAGCAACTTGCTTCATCGATTCTTTTATTTTATATAGAGGCAAAATACTGTCGGCAGGTGAAAACTTTTCATTAAGACCAACAAAAGATTTGCCTGCTTTGTTTCTAGTAACCATATCTGCAACATTAGCTAAAAAACCATTACCAGAGGACATTGCAATGAGAACTAAATCGTCTAATTGACCTGCATAAAAGGCAACCATTTGTGTTCCGGAAACCATATTTACAAGTGATGTCATTGGCACACCATCACCTCGTGCGCCGGGTAAATCAGAGACTGCTACGCTGTAAACGCGGCCATTACTACCAATACCTAAAATAAAGTCGACTGTTCGACATTCAAAAACTGCGTACAAATTATCACTAGCCTTGAAAGAGAATTGAAGAGGATCATGTCCATGGCCTAATCGAGATCTAACCCAACCTTTTTGTGAAACGATAACTGTAACGGCCTCATCTACAACTTTGGTTTGAATAATAGAGCGTTTTTCTTCTTGAATTAAGGTTCTTCTAGAGTCTCCAAACATCTTACTATCTGCTTCAATTTCTTTAATGATCCGGCGACGCATTACAGAATCATTACCTAACAAGTTTGATAATTCTTCTTTCTCTTCATTCAACTGAGTCAGTTCTTGTTCGATCTTAATCGCTTCGAGTCTTGCTAATTGACGTAATCGAATCTCGAGAATGTCATCTGCTTGGCGCTCAGACAATTTAAAAGCATTCATCAAATCGCTTTTCGGCTCATCACTAGCTCGAATAATTTGAATCACTTCATCAATATTCAAAAGAATTAATTGACGGCCTTCTAAAATATGAATACGGTCTTCAACTTTTTTTAAGCGAAAAGCAGTTCGTCTTGTGACCGTTTGAATTCTAAATTGCGCCCACTCCTGCAAAATTGACAATAATCCTTTTTGCCTTGGACGACCATCCGTTCCGATCATTACTAAATTAATGGAGGCATTTGATTCAAGAGAGGTATGGGCAAGTAAGAAATTTGCAAATTCATTGACATCAATATTTTTTGATTTAGGTTCAAAAACCAAGCGAACCGCTGCGTCTTTACTAGACTCATCCCGAACCCCATCAAGCATTGCTAATGCGGCTTGCTTTAAGGAGTTTTGCTCCGTAGATAAAGATTTTTTACCAACTTTCACCTTTGGATTAGTCAGTTCTTCAATTTCTTGAAGTACTTTTTGAGTAGACGCGTTTGGTGGCATTTCTGTAATGACAAGCTTCCACTGGCCTCGAGCCAATTCTTCAATATTCCAGCGCGCTCTCATTTTGAGACTGCCGCGCCCCTGCTTGTATATTTCTTGGATTTCTTGAATTGGGGAAATAATTTGTCCACCCCCTGGGAAGTCTGGCCCAGGAATAATATTCAAAATTTCATCTTCAGAAATTTTAGGATTTTTTAAAATCGCTACGCTAGCTGCTGCAACTTCTACTAAATTATGTGAGGGTATTTCAGTTGCCATACCCACAGCAATCCCAGAAGCACCATTTAACAAAACAAAAGGAAGTCTTGCCGGTAATAAAGCTGGCTCAGTGAAGGATCCATCATAATTTGGAATAAAATCAACTGTACCTTGATCAATCTCATCTAGCAATAAACTCGATATTTTCGTAAGGCGAGCTTCGGTGTAGCGCATTGCTGCAGCTCCATCGCCATCTCTTGAGCCAAAGTTACCTTGACCATCAATCAGTGGGTATCGAAGGCTAAAACTTTGCGCTAATCGAACCAAAGCATCATAAGCAGATTGATCGCCATGAGGGTGAAATTTACCTAGTACGTCACCGACTACCCTTGCACTTTTAACTGGTTTAGCATCAAACCTTAAACCCATTTCACTCATTGAGTAAAGAATTCTTCTTTGCACAGGTTTTTGACCATCAGCCAGCTCAGGTAAGGCTCTACCTTTTACCACGCTAATTGCATAATCTAAATATGCTTTTTCAGCAAAATGTCCCAAAACTAAAGAATCGTTAGGATCCTCTGGTTGGATATTTGAGAAAAGATCTAATTCATTATTATTTGCCATAACTTAAATATCCGCTTCTACTTCATTGCCACGTTCTTCTAACCAAGATCTACGAGCAGACGACTCAGATTTGCCCATGAGCATATCCATTAATTTATTAGTGTCTTCTAGTCCCAGGCTACCGGTCAGAATAGGTAATAGTCTCCTGGTGTCAGGGTTCAAGGTGGTCTCCCACAATTGCTCAGGACTCATTTCACCTAAACCTTTAAATCTTGAAATTTGCCAACTACCTATTTTTAGACCATCTTTGATTAACTTATCTTCAATATTTTTTAATTCAGGTTGATCTAATGCATAAATCTTTTGAGCAGGTTTTTTTCCTCTAGCAGGAGCATCAACCCTAAATAGAGGTGGTCTTGCAACGTAAATATGACCACGTTCAACTAATTTGGGGAAATGCTTATAAAACAGTGTCAACAAAAGCACTTGAATATGAGAACCATCAACGTCAGCATCTGACAAAATACAAACTTTTCCGTAGCGAAGATTACTTAAATCTGGATCATCACCGACCCCATGAGGATCAACACCGATTGCAACTGCAATATCATGAACTTCATTATTTGCAAACAATCTATCTTTATCAGCCTCCCAAGTATTTAAGACCTTTCCTCTTAAAGGTAAGATTGCTTGATACTCTTTGTTTCGGCCCATCTTAGCAGAACCACCTGCTGAATCTCCTTCAACTAAAAAGATTTCATTGATGATGATATCTTCGCTTTCGCAATCCGTTAACTTTCCTGGAAGGACCGCCACACCAGATGATTTTTTCTTTTCAACTTTTTGACCAGCCTTGGTTCTTGCCTGTGCTTGCTTAATAACTAAATCAGCCAGTTTCTTACCTAAATCAACATGTTCATTGAGCCACAAATCCAGTGCAGACTTTACAAATCCAGAGACGAGTCGAACTGCATCTCTAGAATTTAAGCGCTCTTTAATTTGGCCCTGAAATTGAGGGTCAAGAACTTTAGCTGAAAGTACAAATGATGCTCTTGCAAATACATCATCCGGCATTAATTTAACACCCTTTGGAAGTAAGGCATGCATTTCAATAAATGACTTCACAGCATTAAAGAGCCCTTCACGAAGGCCGCTCTCATGAGTGCCGCCTGCCGTGGTTGGAATTAAGTTCACATAACTCTCACGCACAGGATGACCAAACTCCGTCCAAGCTACAACCCAAGATGCACCCTCACCTTGCGCAAAACTTTCTTCTCCATTCACATCAGGGTGAGCAAAGTGTTCGCCTTCAAATGGGGGAATGATTGATTCACTATGACCCAGTTGAACCATTGCCTCATCCAAATAACCCCTTAATCCTTTTTCATAAATCCATGATTGAGTATCATTATTTTTTTCGATGGTTAAATTGACCTTAACACCAGGTAGCAAAACTGCTTTTGATCTTAATAAACGCTGTAATTCATTCAGCGGAATAACTGGGGAGTCAAAGTACTTGGGATCAGGCCAAACTCTAACTCTTGTCCCATTTTGTTTACTACCTTGGACAATCGGGTTTGATTGGATGTTTTCGACTAAAAATCCGTTTTCAAAAGCCAAAGTAGAAAAAAGCTTTTCTCGACAAACCTGTACCTCAAGACGCTTGGATAACGCGTTCGTTACTGAAACGCCAACCCCATGAAGCCCCCCCGAAAATGCATAAGCTCCAGCTGATCCTTTTTCAAACTTTCCACCAGCATGGAGTTGGGTAAACACAATTTCCACAACTGGTTTCTTTTCTTCTGGGTGCATTCCAACAGGAATACCCCTACCAAAATCTTCTACGCTGATGCTGCCGTCGAGATGTATCGTCAGTGAAATTTCTTTACCATGACCGCCTAATGCTTCATCTGAGGCATTGTCAATGACCTCTTGAATAATATGCAAGGGGTTATCGGTGCGCGTATACATTCCAGGTCTTTGTTTTACTGGCTCTAGGCCTTTTAAAACTTTGATGGATGATTCGCTGTAATTTTCTTTATTTGTTGCCATGGAAATAACTAATGTAGATTGCCGTAATTGAATGATTCGATTTCAAGATGATATTCTAAATCGGTAACTATACTAGCAATTTTCAAAACGATTTATCATCATGTACCCACATAAAATCAAACTTTTTTTAACTAAACTCTTGATCTAATACATAATTTATTTTTCTGGCTTTATTCAAAATTAAAAATAATTTATATTCATTGTAGAATCATTCAATCTCGCCGTAGTTCAATGGATAGAACGTATGCCTCCTAAGCGTAAGATACAGGTTCGATTCCTGTCGGCGGGACCAAAGTTTAAAATAATCTTATAACAAAATTCCTCAATCATCAGTTTTTATTAACTAGTTAATTTTGTAACACTGTCAATCCTTTTTTGTTGTTTTATTGGAGACTAACTTATCCACAAGAACTGTGGATAAGTAGCATAAAATAGTCGAAATCATTAGATTTAGTAGGACATGGGCTGACTTGCCCAAATTTTAAGCACTAGCCATTCCCTCGAAAGTGGTAATGGAAAACCCTAGTTATTTGACGAGTATTTAAGAATTGAAGCGTGATGTTTTAAGAATTATTAGATTTGGTAGGACTCATATTGCACTGACCAAATTTTAAGAGCCTCTCATTCCCCCAAAAGTGGTGAGGGAAAATAGTAGATAGATTTAAAAAAATTTACGAAGAAATGTGGTATGAAATTAAATTATGTAATTTCTGAATCAACCCAATCGGCACTCTTGGAAATCATTGAGACTGCTTATCGGTCAATTCCTAACAATTTTTTTCCGGTCGTCTATAAGAGCCAGGTGATAGGATGCATTTCTCCATCGTGTTTAATGTTCATTCAGGAATTATTAGATCAAGATCAAAATGAGTTTTTCTTAATTCAAGTGACAAAGGATGCACTTATTTTATCTGAGGCGTCCTCACACGATTTAAGTTTAGAGCTAAAAATTCTTGCTGAATTTTTACGAACTAAAAAAGTATTTTCTCACTGGCGAAATGAAAATTTTTCCTTTTTAAGGGAAGACTCACACGAAGTTTTCCAACTAGAACGCGCAGCTTTTAGAGGGTTTGGCTTCATGAGTCATGCTGTTCACATTAATGGCTTCACTGACAAAGGACTGCTTTGGCTAGCTACTAGAAGTGAAAGTAAGACAGTTGATCCTGGATTGCTTGATAACTTGACCGCCGGCGGAATTAGTGCCTTGGAAACGGTCCAAACCTGCGCTATACGAGAGCTTTGGGAAGAAGCTGGAGTTACTTCAAATCAATTAAAAAACCTTTACCCCATTGGTTCGTTAGAAATCAGAAGACCACTACCGCAAAACGAAGTCCATCATGAAAGAATTTTTACATTTGATTTAGTACTAGAAGAAGAATGGACTCCAACTAATCACGATGGTGAAGTCCATCATTTTCAGAAATATGATTTAGAAGAAATTGTGAATCTGATATTTGCTGACAAAATGACCCAAGATGCTGCAGTAGTTACTGCAGACTTTATCTTGAGACACTCATTGAGAACTTAGAAACTGAAACCGTAACCGATTAAAGCCATTTTTGAATTACTGGTGTAAGTCAGATTATGGTTTGCCGTGGCTCCATTGATATAAGTAGTTGGCGATGAAGTTTGATCACCGTATATAGAGTAATTCACTTCCCCAAAAACATACATATTTGGATCAAGTGCATATTTGTAACCTGCTCCAAAGGTATAACCTTTGAAATTAATCGTGTCACCTAGTAATGTAGCTCTTGCTGAGGACAAACCGAACTTGGCATAAGCGAGTCCATCATCTCGAACGAGATATCCTGGAGCTAAAAAGAAATCATATGAGTTCTTTTTGACATAACCACCTACAACTGCTGTAGTATTTCCGGTGCTTAAAGTCACATCTTGTTGAGGTACAGCAATCATGACATTGTATGCAAAGCCAATGCCTAAACGAATTTTAGGGTCAATTACATAGTTGTAACCAAGGGCAATAGACTCATTGAAATTATAGGCTTTACCAATGTTGTAATTGCCATAAACCGTACCAACGTTTCCGGTTGAAGAACCTGTCGCGGATGGAGAAGCTCCATCATATCCAATTCCAATTTGCCCAAATAATCCCTGAAAGGGTAATTTTTGAGCACATACATTGACTGATACGGATAAAAGGCAAATCAGGACTGTTCTAGTTAAGATATTTTTCATAAAAGGAATGATTAAATTATTTAATTGACAAGTTTAGGAATTAACTTGAAATTATGGTACTACAAATACTACCTCAAGTTAATGAATTTATTGAAATTTTCTTCAACTATTGGAGTAATTAATACACCATCCCCTAAAAACTTCTTTATTTAGATTGAAAATCTGTAATTTTGTAGACTAGCGTGCTTTTCTGCGAGGTATTGAGTAAGCTAATTAACTTACTCGCGAGGCCTTTAATTTTAGGCAGATTACCCAAGCAATCGATCTGCTTCTAATCAAGATGCATCTGGTAGCTATAGAAAAAATTTAGCAATTACTTGAGACCAATCTTACAGTTTTAGGCATTAGGAAAGCCTTTTAAGAACCATCAACTTGAATTCCTCGTTCTTTTACTACCTTTTTCCATTTATTTAAATCTTTATCAATATAAGTTGTAAATTGTTGAGGTGTCATTGGGAGAACAGTTAGCGTCTCTGCGTCAAACTTTGCCACGATTAGTGGGTCTTTTAGAATTCGATTAATTTGACTATTTAAGTTATTAACAATTTCATTAGGTATACCTGCGGGCCCAGATATTCCATACCATTGCAGACTTGAAAATTCAGACATTCCTAATTCTGTAAACGTGGGTAAATTTGGAAGTTGCGGCACTCGAGCTTGAGAAGTTACAGCAAAAGGTTTTAAACGATTACCTTTAATAAACTGTAAAGCCGCAATAAGACCCGGAAAAGCCACATCGACTCTACCTGCCATTACATCCACCAATGCAGGACCAATTCCTCTGTAAGGGGCATGTAAAAATGGAATTCCGGTCGCGACACTCAGTTCTTCAACAAGAAGATGTGAAGATGTACCAGGCCCAGCTGATCCATAACTGATTGGTCTACCTTTCTTTTTTAACTCATTAAATAAAGCCTCTAAGGAGTCAAATTTACTCAATTCTGGACCAACCACTAAAACGTTCGGGGACCCGCCAACCATTGCTATATGAGTAAAATCTTTCATGGAGTCGTAGGGAAGATTTCTAATTGCTGGGTTAGTACCATGGGTGCTAATGTTTACCACCATGAATGTCTGTCCATCTGGAGTTGCCCTAGAAGTTGCAAGACTAGCTATAGTTCCCCCACCCCCGCCAATATTCTCTGAAATAAATGAGGTACCCGTGGCTTGGGAGAGTTTGTCAGACATAGTTCGAGCAATTAAATCTAACCCACCGCCTGGTTGTGCGGGAATAATAATTTTGATGGGCTTAGCGCTAGGCCATTTATCTTTAGCCAGCAATTGATTACTAGCTAAAAATGAAGCACCAATAGATGCAATCACGAATTGCAACAAGTTTCTTCTATCCTTAGAAACTAGTGGCATCTTATATCCTAAGCGCTTCAATGTTTGTTAAGCCAATACTTTTCCATGAACGCCGGCAGCTAAGGTTTCAGCTTCCCAACGCTTCATTGGGACTACTTCAGCTACCGGTCCACCTGGTGATCTAAACTTCACGGGTAAATGACCTGGCTCAGTTAAGATTTCACCCCCGCTATCTTTAACACCCTTAATAAAGGCGTCTAAATCTTCAACTTCCATACCAATATGATGAATACAAGGAGCAGGACCAGCAAAATTTGCTTCATCAGCATCATCAGATTCATAATGAATTAAGGTTAAGTCCATATATCCATCAGTCATATGACAGGAAATATGGTCGCCATGTTTACCTTTTCTCAGTACGGTATTTACATGTTTATATCCAAATACTGTTTCATGAAACTTCTTTGATTCTTCAATGTTGATAACTCGCATTGCGATATGTTTAATTAAATTTGGCACAGTTTTTTCCTTTTAAAATTATTTACAGTAATCAATCATATTAATCATATATATGATTAATATGAAGTCAAGTATTATTTTCAATTAAAATTAGAAATACTCTACCTCTTTAAAGGATGTTTTTAAATGAATAAGCGTAGCAGTTTGGATCAACCCCTTTACAACACGGTAAGAAGTCTCATTCTGCTTAAACTTAGAAATGGAGAATGGAAACCGGGAGATAAAATTCCGACAGAGCCTGAGTTAGCTAAATTATTTTCAGTGAGTGTAGGGACTGTTAGAAAAGCGGTTGAAGATCTTGTTTCAGAGCAAGTACTAATTAGACGAGCAAGAATCGGAACCACGGTTTCTACGCATGAAAAGTATAACCAATTTAGTACTTTTTTTAACTTTTCTAATCGGTTTGATAGCGAAATGCTTATCGAGCCAAAATTACTTTCATTCAAGAAAATATTGGCAAATAAAGAGATTGGAAAATCGTTAGGAGTTAAGGGAGGGGAAGCATTGTTTGTGATAGATAACCTCAGGCTCATTGATGGTAAGCCAACTATGTTTGATCGAATTTGGTTGCCTCAGAGGAAATTTACCCAACTCACTCAAAACGAATTTGAAAATAGAAAAGGATCTATTTACTCCCTTTATCAATCTCAATTTATGATGACTATTGTTAGGATTAATGAACAAGTCGAAGCTATTCAAGCTCCCGAGTTTGTAAGATTGGAGTTAGGACTAAAAAAAACTGATCCCGTTTTGAAAATTAGCCGTTATGCATACACCTACGGCGATGAAGTTGTTGAATATCGTAATCGGTACGTGAATACATCTATTAGCCTTTATCAAAATGAGATTGGACTTAGGGAATAGGAGTTTTCGGAATCGGAGCTTTCTAAATAAAACTTGAGAAATTTTTATTCAGTTCGAACAAAGCGACGATAAAAAGTAAAAAAACCACTTTTAAAAGTGGTTTCTTTAAAACTAAATCTGGCTCCCCGACCTGGACTCGAACCAGGGACCTGCGGATTAACAGTCCGTCGCTCTACCGACTGAGCTATCAGGGAACAGTTGAGTATTATAGCTTTATTTTTTATAGGAATGCAAACATTTAATTAAGATGTATCAATATATTTTAAAATCATGGGCAGAAGCCTCTCCCATCGCCTATCCAATAAGGCATCAAGTTTTCGTTCTTGAACAACATATTCCTATTGAGTTAGAAATTGATGAACAAGATTTTGCTGCCCAACATTTAATTGTTATCAAAAATCACAAACCAATTGCTACAGCTAGAATTTTTAAAGCTAACAAAGAATCTGATAATCATTTTAAGATTGGTAGGCTGGCAATCTTAAAAGAATACCGTCGACAAGGGTTGGGTTCAAAAATGATGGAGATATTAATCAATTATGCTCAAACCCATCATTACAAAAAGATCTCACTTCATGCTCAGGTTGACGCTTTAGGATTTTATGCAAAATTAGGCTTTATTCCTGAAGGAGTTGTTTTTGAAGAAGGCGGAATATCACATATAGAATGTTTCAAATATTCAGCAAAAACATCTTAAATGTCCATAAATAAGACAACGCATCAACAAAATTTGTAAAATTCTGTTGAAAATTCATCAAACTAACACAACTTTTTAGAGTTTGTCATGTAAAATTGGATAAATATTTGAGTGCGTTGAATTCAAATAAAACATATATAGTGGCAATGTAATTTCTAAGAAATTTAAACACTTTGGTCTATAAGCATCAATTTGGGTAATTTTTTTAGGGTGTTAGACTTAATTTTCATGTAAATTAGTGCTTTAGTGTTCAAATTTATTTAACTTTTTTCATCAATGGAAGATTGCAATGTTTGGTCCAAAAAAAATTGATTATCGTATACCGCGTCAAAGTTCAAGACTCTGGAGAAGCCTCTTAACATCATTTGCCAATGAATTTGTGATCAATCCAAATGCTGGCAATATTAAAGAAACGATGTACAAAATAGGTTATCGTTTTGCAACTCAGTCCGCACTCCCAACTTGCAACTCATTAGATGAATTCAAAATTGCCATGAATTCAGTTTGGCAAGATCTTGATTGGGGTTGGGTCGACCTAGAAGAGACTCCTTCTTCACTTCGCATTATTCATCATCAATCAACGAATGCTTCATTGATTAATGATGTATTTGGAGATCAAACCAAAGTTTGGGGCCCAGCAATTTTGGAAGGTGCTTACCAAAAATGGTTGTCAGCAATGGGTGCTGGCGAATCTTTAAAAGTAACTCAATCAGAACCAACGGATGAATTTGGAACTACTGAGTATCAACTCAAAGCATAAATTATCGTTATTACGGAATTAATGGCTCTTTCTTAAAAGAGCCTTTTTTTTAGCAATTAAAATATACACCTTATTGATTTAAAGGGAATTAATCTCTTTTTTGAACTCCAGTAATAATATTTAAAGCATTCTTTATTTTTTTTATCTTTCATTTATTGCAATTGTTAGTTTATAAACTTAGATGGCAACTCACTCAACTTTAAAAGAAAATAGCCTTTTATTAAAGATTGGGATTTTGACTGCCCTATTCTTTGTATTTATGGGCAGCACTATCACTTTTCTTTCCCATGAAAGTAATATAAAGAACTGGCAAAATGAGTTGGACAGTCTTACGCTGGTAAATAGTGAACATGCTAGTCAAATTTTGCAAAATGGCAACCGCGTTTTAGAAAACTTATTAGATGTCCTTGAGGTATCGAAAATAGATAATGAACGTCAATATCTTCAATTCGCCTCAGACCCTAAACAGTTCAGCCTTTTAAAAGAAAAAACTCTTTCTAACTCCATTATTGACGTTGCTACATTCGTTGATTATGAAGGGAATGTAATCAATTTTTCAAGGTCTTATCCGCCACCTAAAATCAATTTAGCTGACAGGGATTACTTTGTTT
>CANFME010000007.1 GCA_947448305.1 Burkholderiaceae bacterium | reverse complement strand
TTTTGGAGGCGCGAGAGGGAATCGAACCCCCGTTCAAAGCTTTGCAGGCTTCTGCCTAACCACTCGGCCATCGCGCCACTGCATTTACGTGTATAAACTAAGAGCTATTATAAATCTTAATTCATTACACCAATTTCAGACACTAAATAAAAAGGGAAGCTAAGCTTCCCATTTTTAAAATTTGGAGCGGGATAAGAGACTCGAACTCTCGACCTATACCTTGGCAAGGTATCGCTCTACCAACTGAGCTAATCCCGCATAATTTACAACTGAAACTTATGCCATACAACTTATTTAATACTTCTTACATCTCAAATTTAATCAATTAATTATTTAGCTAATTAACTAAGAAAATTATTGTAACAAATTTTTTTTGATCTGACTAGTGGCATTGCTAATTTGTTACGATTTCTCTGCAATTACAGGCCAAGCTTTACGTAAATAATATACCATCGACCATAAAGTAATCATCGCAGCAATAATGATGAGGTACTTACCTAAAATCCCAGTGTTAATGATTCCAAATAAAGTGCTGTCATAGAGTAAAAAACTAATTGCGACTAGCTGCATCGTCGTTTTTATTTTTCCTAAAAAGTGGACTGCGACACTCGCAGAGGCACCTAACTGAGCCATCCACTCCCTTAAAGCTGATATGGTAATTTCTCTACCAATGATAATTAAAGCAACCCATACCGGTACTCGATCAAAGTTTAATAATACTAATAGCGTTGCTGCCACAATTAATTTATCAGCTACGGGATCTAAGAATGCTCCAAAATTAGAAGATTGCGCCCATTTTCTGGCTAAAAAACCATCTAACCAATCGGTGATCGCTGCACCCACAAAAAAGATCGTAGCTATTAGGTTCTTTTCAGCTAAGGTAAATAGTCCCTCTGGCAAATAATAGATACCAACAATGAGCGGTATCACAGCAATTCTTAACCAGGTTAAAAAGATTGGAAAGTTAAATGGCATTTTTTAATTTCATGAAAGAAAGTACTAGTGTAATTGTTTATAAATTTGTTCAGCTAAAGATTGAGATATTCCCTCAACTTGCGATAGCTCTTCTATTGTTGCACCTGCCACCCCTTTTATACCGCCAAAGCGCGCCAATAATTTTTGTCGACGCTTAGCTCCAATGCCTTCAATTTCCTCTAGCCTTGAAACATTCCTAGTTTTTTGTCGTTTCGCACGCATGCCCGTAATTGCGAAGCGATGTGCTTCATCTCGAATTTGCGCAACTAACATTAAGGCAATATTATCAACTCCCAATGCTAAAGGGGCCCTCTCATCCGCAAATATCAAAGTTTCTAGACCAACTTTACGACCGTCCCCTTTTGCCACACCAACAATTAACTTATTATCAACGCCTAATTCATTCAGCACCATTTTAGCGGCTTCCACCTGCCCTTTTCCGCCATCAATCAAAATAACATGAGGGATTTTGTCTTCTGGTAGTTCTAAAAAGCCGGCGTAGCGCCGCTCTAGCACCTGACGCATAGCAGCATAATCATCACCTGGAGTAATTCCCTCAATGTTAAAACGTCGATACTCTTTATTTTGCATGTCATTTTTTTGATAAACCACACATGAGGCTTGTGTTGCCTCGCCAGATGTATGACTAATATCAAAACACTCGACACGCAACAAGTCTGATTCATCTAAATCAATTTGCAAAAGGTCCATTAAAGCAATACTTCTTGCTTGGGCCCCGCTTCGTTCACTAATACGCTTAGCTAAAGCAATCTGGGCGTTACCCTGTGCCATAGCCAGCCAATGTTTACGCTGACCTTGCGGGTGGGTAATAAACTGTACCTTTTTACCTAAACGTTCTTCCAAAGACTGCGTCAAGAGTCCCTCATCTTCTCCCAAATGATGACTCAATACAAACACGGTAGGTACTAATTTTTGCAAATCACTACCATCATGTAAATCAGCATCATCTAAATATCTTTGCACCATAAAAGATAGTAAGTATTCAGAAATTTCAGAGGCAGCTCCGGTGTCATTTTTAACTACAATCGGAAAATAAGGACGATCGCCTAAATGTCGTCCTCCTCTTACCATCGCTAGGTTCACGCAGATTTGACCAAGATGTTCTGCCACCGCAACAATATCAATATTATTTTGTCCATCTGCGACAGCGTCCATCGATTGCTGCTGCAGTACATTCGATAAGTCAGCAATCCGATCTCTCACCGATGCAGCTTTCTCAAACTCTAATTCATCGCTATAAGACAGCATGGCACTTTCTAAATCACTCATTACGCTAGCATGATTGCCTTCTAAAAAAGAGACTGCCTTACCCACGTCTTCCTGATATTGAGAGGTTGATACTAATCCAACACATGGAGCGCTGCATCGATGAATTTGATGTAAAAGACAAGGTCGACTACGATTTTTGAAAACGGTATCTTCACAAGTTCTCAGTAAAAAGACTTTTTGCAAAATTTGCACACTACTTTTAACTGCCCATGAATTAGGGAAAGGTCCAAAATACTTATTTTTCTTATCCACCTTGCCACGATAAGAAGCAATCCTGGGAAAAGCATGACCCGTTATCATCAAATAAGGATAAGACTTGTCGTCTCTGAATAAAATATTAAATGGCGGTGCAAGTGCCTTAATTAAATTATTCTCTAAAATTAACGCTTCTGTTTCGGTGCGTGTAGCCGTTGTTTCCAATCGCACAATTTTTTGAACCATCCGCTCAATTCGAGGAGATAATTGAGTACGCTGAAAATAACTACTTACTCTTTTTTTAAGATTCTTGGCTTTCCCTACATACAAAATATGATTATTTTGATCAAAAAATCGATAAACTCCTGGCAGTTCGGTCAACTGCTTCACCTCTTCTTGGAGTTTTTCAAAATATTCTTCTGGCGAAGGTGTTGTCATGCGTATTGATATCTTTTGTAAGGTAGTTGATAACTATGGCGATGCAGGATTTTGTTGGCGCCTTACTCGTCGCTTGACAGAAATACTTGCAAACCATCATTTTACGGTCAATGAAAATAAAGTTCGATTATTTTGTGATGATATTCCATTAATTCAACAACTCGCTGGTGAAGAGACGATTGCAGAGCTCGTAAAGTTTGGCTTAACCATTTATCCCTGGGATCATGCAGAGGTTATCATTGATCAAAATGGTTTGCCGGATGTTGCTTTAGAAACCTTTTCCTGTGAGTTGCCTGCACTGTACCTCAAGAAAATCAATCATTGTCTTTTAGTGAATGTTGAATATTTAAGTGCAGAACCTTGGATTGAAGAAATGCATGGCTTAGCTAGTTTGCCAAGTCTCACTAACCAACATCAACGCTATTTTTATTACCCTGGCTTTAATGAAAAAACGGGGGGGCTCTTAGGTATTTCGAAGCACAATAAGTCCACCAACTCGGCTTCCTCGACTATCGATGCTTTCTTTAAAGAAGTTCGGCCAGAAACCACTTTGATCTCTATTTTTAATTATGGCAGTCAACATTTCATTAACTTTTTAGATCAACTAATCAATCAAAGTATCAAAGTCGATTTATTCATCTGCTATGGTAAAGCCCAAGTGGCAGTTGCTGAGTGGCTGGGCAAACGTTTTGATCAAACGATTAATCTTGGCCAGATGCGGCTGATTCCTATCCCATTTGTAAATCAAGATGAATATGACGATCTATTAGGGCGTTGTGATTTAAATTGGGTAAGAGGTGAAGATTCTTTTGTCAGAGCACAGTGGGCAGCCAAACCATTTATCTGGGATATTTATCCGCAAGAGGATGGGGTTCACTTGGAAAAGCTAGAGGCTTTTTTAAATATCTACTTGCCAAGAGAAAATCCAAAATTAGTAGAGAAAATAGAAAATATGATGAGAAATCAAGCAATTAATACTTGGTGGGATGATCTTATACATATCTCTTCCTACGCTAATAAATGGACGAATCTGCTCGAATCTCGCCAATTAGATTCTGATTTGGGAGTCAGAATGATCAATTTCATTAAACCTTTATTAAAAAAAGGTTAAAATCGTAGGTTTGAAATTCAAGGAAATTGTCGGATGAAAACTGCTCAAGAAGTTCGTGTAGGTAATGTTGTAATGATTGGTAACGAGCCAATGGTTGTTCAACGTGCTGAATATAACCGTTCTGGCCGCAACTCTGCTGTTGTGAAAATGAAATTTAAGAATCTCATGACAGATGCTCCTAACGAAGGAATCTATAAAGCAGATGATAAATTCGATATGGTTATTTTAGAAAAGAAAGAATGTACTTATTCTTACTTTGCTGACCCGATGTATGTATTTATGGATACAGAATACAACCAATATGAAGTTGAGGTTGACAATATGGGTGACGCGCTCAATTATCTCCAAGACGGCATGACTGTTGAA
The DNA here is from genome assembly GCA_947448305.1 of Burkholderiaceae bacterium. GTDB lineage: Bacteria > Pseudomonadota > Gammaproteobacteria > Burkholderiales > Burkholderiaceae > Polynucleobacter. Next base: position 41,638 of record CANFME010000007.1, on the reverse strand, counting down.
GTTGTATTCTATGAAGGTAAGGCTTTATCTGTCGATTTACCAACCATGATTGTTCGTGAAATCATTTACACAGAACCAGCAGTTAAGGGCGATACCAGCTCAGGAAAAGTCATGAAAATGGCTAAGATTGAAACAGGTTATGAATTACAAGTTCCTCTGTTTTGCGCTACGGGTGACAAAATCGAAATTGACACACGTACAGGCGAATATCGTAGCCGCGCTAACTAATGCACTACCTTAGTTAGTTTTGAAATATTGTTTTAATTTTGAGCCTCTTTAAGGTTGTTCCTTTTAGAGGTTTCTTATTTCAGTTGATTGGAATTGCTAAGATAATCCTTTGTAACACTCAAAGTTCAGTCGCTAAGCACTAATCCTTTTAATAAAAATCAAGCTAAGGCAAGTAACTTGTCTATTTTCTTGAGCTGGTTTGCCCATTCATGTGTTGAATCATGAGAGGAACCTAAGGCCTTCGCCTCAGCTTCAAACCTTACAGATGCGGCGCGTGCCTGATCTAATCCATCGTTGATAATTTGAGAACTTAATCCAATTGATTTTCCAAAAGAGAATAAGTCACTCCTTGAGAAATTAGTTCCTTTACCGTTAATTGTCATGTTGTGTTCCAACATCCTACCGATGCCTTCGTTTGGGCAGAGATCGAAGGCGGGGGACAATTCCCAAACACCGTTGCTCCTCATTAAAAAAGCAAAATTTTTAGTGTGATCATCACGAATTGACAGTGCTACATTAAAACAAACCTGCCGATAGAGTTGCTCTAAATCCGACTCGCCAGCTAACTTTTTAACTAATTTAGCCAGATCACTATAATCCAAGGACGGTGATCGATAGTCTAGGTTAAGCAATGCTGCAACACTTTGCATCATCACTCTATCTCCACTTGAACTGCGGTCAAAACGATATACTGCTAAAGCCGGACCTGTTTTATGGTTCAATAATTCTGCCTTAGCACTTCTAACTCCATGCTCTTGGGCCAGTTTAAGACATGTAGCTTCAAAATAAGGCTCATCTTCATCACCATCGGTTGGTGCAAATTTAAGCAAGCATGGTTGAAAATCTTTAGGGATAGTTAATGAATCACCAAGTAAGGTTTGCTTTTTGTTAGAACTTAAGGACGCCCAAAACTTGGGGCGCGCTCCAAGTGCAGAGCCACCCGCTCTAATCGCTTCGCCAGGAATATCTTGGAACATCTCAATCTGAGAATTTGTAGCATATTCGGCAACCATTGATATTTCTGTCAGGATTTGTGAAGTCTCCCCCCCGATAACAGGCGTATACGTTAACGCACCTATGCCACTGTTTCCGACCCAAGCCAGTCGATGAAGGGGATTTAAATCTAAGATAGAATACCCGGCATTAGCCAAGCCCTTGTTCATCAGTCTCAAACCAAATCCATCAGGAATAGAATCTGAAAATAAAGGATGAAGGCCATTGAATGGATGACTTTCTGCGAAATAAACACCTTTGGAAAGAGGCAACGTAAGAGGAGATAGTTCGAGTTTGGATGCAATAGCTTCCTCACTCCACTGGAATGCTACACGCTTTTGGCTCTCAACCCAAAGGCACTCACCTAAAACTAAAACTGGATTGGATGGGCCAAAATCGAGTGAAACTTGAAGCCTTTGATTTGTAAAATCAATAAGCTTTGAAGTCAAGACAAAACCCTAACTCGTGAATTACTCGGCCTAGCGGACTCAATTCGTTGCAACTCATCTAGAGTATTGGGCTTAGGCTGACAGATCTTCCAAATTTCTTTATCTATATTGAGGGCCTTAGCAACGCGTAAAAAGGTCATCAATTCAACCCTCCCGCCACCTTCGAGGTTTTTTATCGCCTGCAAACTTGCTCCACTCAACTTCGCCAAGTCTTCTTGTCGTAAGCTGAGAGAAGCGCGTGCCAAGCGAAAGTTTTGCCCTATGTCAGCTGCAATATTTTCGATACTCATTAATTCGTAAACCATTAATAGATTCCAAAAGATATGTAAAGTTTATTTACTTATTTTAACAGATTCCCAGAAATCTACTATTAAAAAATACTTTTTATTTTGGTTTTCTATTTGAATAAATTCTGTTCGATTGTTATGCAACTAACCCAAAATTTTGTAATAACATTTTGGCTTCAGAATACTGTTGCTCCATTTGCATCTCTTTCCAATTAAGGGCTGAACCTACTGGAAATAATCGAATCAAGCGTTGTCTTGAAACGGCAAATAATTTTTCATTGATTTTTAATTCACTCAGAAGTTGGTCTGCCAAATCGGGGCGATTACAAATTAATACGGCGTCGCACCCAGCACTCAAAGCAGCCTGAGCACCTTGCACTACATTGCCGGCTACTGAGGCGCCTTCCATCGATAAATCATCGCTGAAAATAACACCATTAAAACCGAGTTTTCGACGCAAAATATCTTGTAACCAAATCTTAGAAAAACCAGCTGGCATTTGATCAACGGCGGGATATATAACATGCGCTGGCATGACAGAGTCGAGTGCTAAGCCTAGATCAAAATAAGGTTTAGCATCCTTACCCAAAATTTGTTCAAGACTTCGATCATCCGTCGGAATCTCTGTATGGGAATCTGCACTAGCAAAACCATGGCCAGGAAAATGTTTGCCACAATTTTTCATACCAGCCAATAAAAGACCATGATTCAGACTGCGGGCTAACATCGTAACAATACTAGACTCCTCATGAAATGAACGATCACCAATCACCTTACTGTTGCCATAATCCAAGTCCAGAACTGGGGTAAAACTAAAATCAACGCCACAAGCCCTTAGCTCACTAGCTAATACATAACCTACTGCCGTTGCGGCTTTCATGGCCATGAGGGCCGTTTCTGATGGTGTGTAGCGACCCGTTGGCAATTGTTTACCTGACCAAATATTACCCAAACGCTGCATTGCTGGCAGATGGGTAAAACCATCCGTCTTGGCGCGTTGCACCCTACCACCTTCATGATCAATGGCAATCAGTACATCATCACGTACTTTTTTAATTGATTTAGTAAGTTCTGTCAGTTGAGCTTTACTTTGAAAGTTTCTACCAAATAGAATGACGCCTCCCGTTAGGGGATGAGCAATTCTCTCTGCGTCTTCGATGGTTAACTCGTCAGCAGTGACGTCTAAAACGATAGGTCCTGGTGCAAAATTTTTTCTTTTCATCAATTCATCTCAAATTTAAAAGTTTTCATTACGTCAAAGAAACAATGACGACTGCACTCACCATATTTTCTTCATCCGTCAAAGTCACTTGTCCATGCAAGTTTTTATCTTTCATCATCTTTGCAAGTTCGCCGTGATAGATCAGATAGGGACGACCCAAGGCGTCATTTAAAATCTCTACCGATCTCCAGGTCATCGGGAAATGCATGCCTAGCCCTATCGCTTTAGAGAACGCCTCTTTTGCTGCAAACCGAGTGCACAAATAGGCTAAACCTCGACGCTTGTTTCTTTTCAAGCGAGATTCATAAACAAGTGTTTCACTAGGTCCTAAAATACGCTGAACGATTCGCCCGCTAGTCCTCTCGAAAGTCTTTTCCATTCGAGCAATGACAAGTAAATCATTACCAATACCGTAGATCATGCAACTCTATCCGAGGACTGGTTACGCGCTGCTTGCATTAATGCTTTCATATCTTTGATCGCCATTTTCCAGCCTTTAAAGACGGCTTGTGCAACGAGAGCATGGCCAATATTTAACTCACCAATTTCTGAAATTTGAGCAATATCCCATACATTACCCTCATGAAGGCCATGGCCTGCATTCACTTTGATACCAATTTGGTGAGCGAATTCTGCAGCTTTTTTTATTCTCAATAACTCATGAACTTGGGAATCACCAGTTGCGTTCGCATAAGCACCAGTATGTAATTCAATAATACCAACTCCAATATCCCGACATGCTTGTATCACTTCCATTTCTGGGTCAATAAAGAGTGAGACTTTGATATCCTCCTTGGTCAAAGTATTGATTGCTGAGCGCACCTCTTCTATTTTGCCCAATACATCCAAACCACCTTCAGTAGTAACTTCGGTTCTTTTTTCAGGAACTAGGCAAACATCTTGAGGCTGAACTCGACAGGCAATGTCTAACATTTCTTGTGTAATCGCACATTCTAGATTCATGCGCGTCTTCAGTAAGGGGCGAAGAGCAAATAAATCTTGATCCTTGATATGTCTTCGATCTTCTCGCAAATGCAACGTGATTAAATCTGCGCCAGCTTCTTCAGCTTCTAAGGCTGCTCTAATTGGATCGGGATAACTTACCCCTCGGACATTTCGAAGTGTTGCGATGTGGTCAATATTGACGCCCAGATCAATCGTTTGGATCATGGAGTTTCCTAAAGTTTTTTTAAATCAATTAATATCTGACGAGTTGTTAATACTTGGTCTTGTAAATGTAGACCTAATAAAAAGCGCATTAAAGGTTTACTTAATTGTAAGGTTTCAGGATCTTCTAAGTAAAATTTTGCAAGAGCAGAAAAATGCTTACCTTTTAGAATAGGCCAATTGAGTGGATCATTGAGTCCATGGGGACGCACTCCCACCTCTGGTTGATAAACATAGTCTAAGTCTGGATCTAAGCCTGCGCCAGTTTCTTGGCAGATATCAAGTGGCGCACAATACCCAGTTTCTTGTAAGAGGCGTATTTCAAAGGGGCGTAATATTTTTTCAAATTGATCTTTAGCAACTGACAACTGAGCAATCGTTTGATGATAATCATCAAAAAGTGATTCGTGCTCATCTTCCCTAGCTAAAAATTTAACAATTAACTCATTCATGTAAAAGCCGCACAACAAGGCGTCACCGGCTAAGGGCACTACGCCACCGGTCCACTCGGACTTGGTCAATGTTTTCAGTTCAAGTTTGCCCGAAAAGTGAATATGGAGCGGCTGAAATTGCTGTAGTACGGGACGCAAAGCAGAATGTGGCCTTTTAGCGCCTTTAGCAACTAGGGCAATCCTACCGTAATGCCTTGTGAATACATCTAAAATTAAACTTGTCTCTTTATAGGCGATTGAGTGCAATACAAAGGCAGGCTCTTCTAACACCCGCATCACTTATTCCAACCCTTGCTCTCTTAAAGCCACACGGTCATCTGCCCAACCTCTTTTTACTTTGACCCAAGTCTCTAGAAAAACTTTACCGTCAAATAGTTTTTCCATATCCACCCTCGCCTCGGTCGAAATTCTTTTCAGACGTTCGCCCTTCTCGCCAATAATCATTGGTTTATGGCTATCCCGATCAACTAAGATAGTCGCCGCAATCCGACGCATCTTACCTTCTAGTTCAAATTTATCAATTACTACAGAACTAGCATAGGGTAACTCTGCACCGGTATGACGAAAAACTTTTTCTCGTAATATTTCAGCAGCCAAAAATCGCTCACTACGATCCGTTAAAGTGTCGGGATCATAAATTGCCTCACGATCAGGTAAGTACGATTCAATTGTCGACATTAATCGTGCCACATCACCTGGATGTTTAGCTGTCATCGGGACAATTTCTGCAAACTCAAACTTGCCTGCCATCTCTTTTAAAAATTCCAACAAGTAGTAATCTCTATCAGAAGGAGTTTCTGACCGACTAGCAAAAACGTCCAGCTTATTTGCAACCAAGATGACTGGAATATCTCCAGCTAACATATCTAAAACTTGCGCATCATCTTTTGTAAAGTTACCGGCCTCCACAACTAGGCATATCACATCAACATCACCAAGCGTATTGGTAACAGTTCGGTTCAAGGATTTATTTAAAGCACTAACAAAATGCGTTTGAAAACCTGGCGTATCTAAAAAGATAAATTGAGCGCTATCCGTGGTATTAATTCCGGCAATACGATGGCGAGTTGTTTGCGCTTTTCTTGAGGTAATACTTATCTTTTGACCAACGAGAGCATTTAATAAAGTTGATTTACCCACGTTTGGACGACCAACAAGAGCGATAGATCCGCATTTAAATGTCATTTTAGCCTTTTAATGTTAGGTTAAGTTGTTCATCACCTTGACTTGGCTCAAGAAGACTTTTTTTCTTTTTCGCGATCAGTTTCTTTGAAGGCTTTAATATTTGTGGCAATGCTTTTTGCGCTTTAATAAGGGCTAACTTGGCTGCAGATTGTTCAGCGGCACGTCGACTAGTACCCGTTCCAGAAACACGAATTTCGAGAGGTTCAACACAACATTCCACTTCAAAGTTTTGATTATGCGCAACGCCTGTTGTCGCCGTGACTTGATAAACAGGGAGAGGTAACTGATGTCCCTGTAAATATTCTTGGAGTAGTGTTTTATCGTCCTTACCCAAAGTTTTAGGATCGACATTATCTAGAATGAGACTATAGAGCTTTCTAAGAATCTCTCTTACTTTTTCAAATCCAGCTTCCACAAAAATAGCCGCGATAATTGCTTCCAATGTATCGGCCAAAATTGATGGTCTTTTAAATCCACCACTTTTTAATTCCCCTTCGCCTAATCGAAGATAGTCAGATAAGGCCAAACTTTGAGAAATTTCGTATAAAGCCTGTTGCTTAACTAAGTTAGCACGAACTCTAGACAGATCACCTTCATCAAGATGATTAAATTTATCAAATAGAATTTCCGCCACAATACAATTTAAGACTGAGTCACCCAAAAATTCTAGGCGTTCATTATTTTTTTTACCATGACTACGATGGGTTAATGCTTGAACTAACAAATCATGCTTTTGAAATTGATAACCTAAGCGATCTTCTAGTTGCTTTGTATCAATTGTGGCGCGAGCATTCATGATTAGTTAAAAGTTCCTATGCGACTTAGGGCGCCAATATTCAACCAAATAAATACAGCTTTTCCAACTAAGTTTTTCTCAGGTACAAAACCCCAGTAACGAGAATCTAAACTATTATCACGGTTATCACCCATCATAAAATATGAACCTGGTGGCACTTTACAAGTAAAACCTGAGGCGTTATATTCGCAGTTTTCCATTTGTGGGAAAGCATTTTCCTGAATGAAAGTACTTGCAAAACCACTTGGGCGCTGTGGGTCGTTTTCAATAAAATGAGAAACTCCACCTAACTCTGCTGGATAGGTTTCTTTAAAATGTCTAGTCTTTAAAAAGTCGGGAACTGCACCAAATAAAACTTGGTTATCCTCATCGCCAACCTGGGGAATCTTAGTAATCTGTTCGTAACTAAAAGCTTTGCCATTAATAGTTAAACGTTTATCTGTGTACTGAACTACATCACCAGGCACACCAACAACACGCTTAATGTAGTCAACCGTTTCATCCACTGGATACCTAAAGACTACGACATCACCACGCTGAGGCTCACCTACTTCAATCATCTTTTTGTTAACAACTGGGAAGCGAATTCCATAGGTAAACTTATTCACTAAAATAAAGTCACCGATTTGTAAAGTTGGAATCATAGAACCTGAAGGAATTTTAAAAGGCTCAAACAGGAATGATCTTAAAACAAAAATAAAGGCAATGACTGGGAATAAATCTGCAGTGAACTCTAACCAAATCGGCCGCTTTTGAATACCTAATGCTTTTCTTTGCTTGCTTAAGACTAGTTTATCGAGAGTCCACAAAATACCAAATACAACAAATAAAGCCAAAAGAATCTTTGCAAATTGCTGCCCAATTAAAGCCCATATACTCATTTATCTTGCACCTGTAAAATTGCTAAAAAGGCCTCTTGTGGAATCTCCACATTGCCCACTTGTTTCATTCGTTTTTTACCTGCTTTTTGTTTCTCTAATAGTTTTCTCTTACGAGAAATATCGCCGCCATAACACTTAGCTAAAACGTTCTTACGTAATGCCTTAACGTTTTCACGAGCAATAATCCCACTACCAATCGCAGCTTGAATAGCAACATCAAACATTTGACGTGGAATAATTTCGCGCATTTTTGCTACCACTTCACGTCCACGATACTGGCTATTACTGCGGTGAACAATAATCGATAAGGCATCTACTTTATCGCCGTTAATTAAAATATCAACTTTGACCACATCAGATGCACGATACTCTTTGAACTCGTAATCCATGGAGGCATAGCCTCTTGAAATCGATTTCAGACGATCAAAAAAGTCCATCACGATTTCAGCCATAGGCAAGTCATAAGTCAACTGTACTTGTCGCCCTAAATACTGCATATTCGTTTGAATGCCGCGCTTACCAGTACACAAGGTTATGACAGCTCCCACGTACTCTTGGGGCATGTATAGGTTGACGACGACCATGGGTTCAAAAATTGTTTCAATCTTACTTGGCTCTGGCATCTTTGAGGGATTATCGACAATCACCTTTGTATGGTCACTTAACTCCACCTCATAGACAACGGTAGGAGCGGTCGTGATTAAGTCCATATCAAACTCGCGCTCAAGGCGTTCTTGCACAATTTCCATATGCAGCAGGCCTAGAAACCCACACCTAAAACCAAAACCCAACGCTTGAGACACTTCCGGTTCATATTGAAGAGCGGCGTCATTGAGTTTTAACTTCTCTAAAGATTCTCTTAAAGCCTCATATTGATTTGCTTCTACAGGATATAAACCAGCAAAAACTTGAGACTTTACGTCCTTAAAGCCAGGTAAAGGCTCAGTTGCAGGGACTCTACCAGGTTGTCCCGGTGCGTGCGTGATCGTGTCACCCACTTTCGCTACTTTTAATTCTTTGATACCTGCGATGATAAAGCCAACTTGGCCAGCAGCTAGTTCTGTCTTATCGATTGATTTAGGCGTAAATACCCCAACGTGATCAACTAAATGAATCGACTTGTTGGACATGAGTGAGATACGCTCTTTGGGTTTGATGGTGCCATTCTTAATTCGTACTAGCATCACAACGCCAACGTAATTATCGAACCATGAATCCACAATTAATGCTTGCAGTGGAGCAGCGGGATCGCCCTCAGGTGCTGGTACTTCAACAATTAAACGTTCAATCACATCTTCAATACCTAGACCTGTTTTAGCAGAACAAGTTACAGCATCGGTAGCATCGATACCGATAATATCTTCAATTTCTTGTTTGGCTTTTTCAGGATCTGCTGAGGGTAAATCGATTTTATTTAAAACTGGAACTACTTCGACACCTAGCTCAATAGCGGTATAGCAGTTAGCAACCGTTTGAGCCTCAACTCCTTGACTGGCATCAACTACTAAAAGGGCTCCTTCACATGCTGAAAGTGAGCGACTGACTTCATACGAAAAGTCCACGTGACCCGGCGTATCAATCAAGTTTAAATTATATATTTGACCGTCTCGAGCACGATAACTCAGGGCTGCAGTTTGTGCCTTAATAGTAATACCTCGTTCTTTTTCAATATCCATTGAATCGAGAACTTGGGCTTCCATTTCTCGCTCAGAAAGACCACCACAGAGCTGGATAATTCGATCGGCTAAAGTAGACTTCCCATGATCAATATGGGCAATGATAGAAAAATTTCTTATATGTTTCATGGATTCCTTAGAACGGCTTGCTGTAGCGCAACACCATGTCGCGCTGCAATAAGACGTCTACACTATTGTAATGCTTTAGGGACGGCGAGGCACATCTACCTCAACGACCATCACATTGATTTCTCGGATACTTCCTTTTCGCCAGACTTGGATTTTTACCCGATTTCCCGGTTTAATATCACTAATAGTCCTAGTCAAATCAATTGATCTTTCAATTTCACGATCGTTAATCTTCACAAGTACGTCCCCGACCTCAATGCCTGACATGGCAGCAGGGGCACCAGCCTCGATGCCTCTAACTAAAAGCCCTTTTGATTTAAGGGTAAATCCAATCGTCTCCGCTAATTCTTTTGTCAATTCAGTAATCGTAATGCCAATCCTGCCCCTGACAATTCGTCCACTAGACTTTAACTGTTCCGAAATACGAATCGCTTCATCAATCGGAATCGCAAATGAAATCCCCATATAACCACCCGACTTACTGTAAATCTGGGAGTTGATACCAATTACCTCTCCCCTAGTATTTATCAGAGGACCACCGGAGTTACCAGGGTTAATTGCTACATCGGTCTGAATAAATGGAGTAATACTGTCGTTTGTTTCGCGCCCTTTAGCTGAAATAATCCCTGCAGTAACAGTGTTATCTAAACCGAAAGGAGATCCAATCGCTAAAACCCACTCTCCAACCCTTACCTTAGAAGAGTCTCCAATTGGTAATTTCGGTAAGTCTTTTGATTCAATTTTAACGAGTGCTACGTCTGTTCTTGGGTCAGACCCAATTAATTTTGCTTTAAATTCTCTTTTATCAGTTAAGGTAACGTAGATATTCGTTGCACCTTCTACAACATGAGCGTTAGTTAAGATATATCCACTAGAGTCTAAAATAAATCCCGAACCAGTACCGCGGTTCTGTTCTTGTGCTTGAGGAGCCTGTTGTTGAGGTGGTCGTTGTTGCGGAGCAGGTTGAGGTTGAGCGGGTAGCGGAATACCAAAAAACCTGCGAAAAAACTCTGCTTGGTCCTGAGGAGAAATATTGGATGGCATTTGATAGACCATCACCTTTTCAGTTGTGCGAATATTGACCACAGCAGGACTTGCTTTTTCCACTAAATCTGCAAAGTCAAGGAACCTTCTTGGACTTGAACTTAAATTATTAAGGTTATTTGTAGCGTCACTTTGGGCTTTGACGACACCAAAGGAACCTACTGCCATTATCAAAATAACGCATAAGTAAGATAACTTATTGAATTTACTAACTTTATTCATAGTACGTTGGTTTAATCAAGAAATAGTTGTTTGTATTCAACTATTTTAAATTCTTTTGAAAACTAGCGTACCGTTTGTACCACCAAATCCAAAATTGTTCTTTACAGCAACATCCATTTTGACATCTCGAGCAGTATTTGCACAATAGTCTAGATCACACTCTGGATCTTGATTAAAAATATTAATCGTTGGGGGAGATTTTTGATGATAAAGTGCCAAGATCGTGAAGACTGATTCAAGCCCGCCAGCTCCACCAAGCAAATGACCAGTCATCGATTTTGTGGAATTAACAATGAGCTTTTTAGCATGGTCACCTAAAGCGGCTTTAATTGCCTGCGTTTCATTTTTATCACCTAAAGGTGTCGATGTACCATGGGCATTGATATATCCAATTTCTTCCGGATTTACCCCTGCATCTTTGATCGCGTTGAGCATGCATCTTCTTGGACCATCCATATTAGGGGCTGTCATATGGTAAGCGTCACCACTCATCCCAAAACCAGCAACTTCAGCATAAATCTTAGCGCCACGTGCTTTGGCATGTTCATACTCTTCAAGTACGACAACACCACCACCCTCACCTAAAACAAATCCATCACGATCGACATCCCAAGGTCTAGAAGCTGTTGCTGGATCGTCATTACGCAGTGATAAAGCTCTAGCAGCAGCAAAGCCGCCAATTCCGAGAGGCGAAACTGTCGATTCAGCTCCACCAGCAATCATTACGTCTGCATCTCCATATTGAATTAATCTAGCAGCTAATCCAATACTATGAAGCCCTGTCGTACAAGCAGTCACAGCAGATAAATTTGGACCCTTGAGGTTCAAATTAATACTGAGATGACCTGAAATCATATTAATGATGGAACCAGGCACGAAAAATGGAGATATACGTCTTGCACCTCGAGTAATTAACTCTTGATGCGTATTTTCAATCATTGGCAAGCCACCAATACCTGAACCGACTAAAACGCCAATTCGTTCAGAATTAGCTTCCGTCACTTCAATCCCACTATCCTTAAATGCCTGAGTCCCAGCAGCGATACCGAAATGGATAAAGGTATCCATATGTCTAGCTTCTTTTGCTGAAATATAATCCTCAATATTGAAGTTTTTCACTTCGCCAGCAAAATGAACTGATAAGCCACTAGAATCAAACTTCGAAATCGTGGCAATACCAGACTTTCCAAGGAGCAAATTGTCCCATGCAGAATTTACATCATTTCCAACGGGACTAATAAGACCTAAACCGGTGACAACTACACGTCGTCGGTTATTTGGATAAGACACAGATTAGCCTTGAGCTTTTGAAGAGGCAAAATCGATTGCTAACTGAACTGTAGTAATCTTCTCTGCTTCTTCGTCAGGAATCTCGATTCCAAACTCATCTTCTAAAGCCATCACTAATTCAACGGTATCAAGTGAATCTGCACCTAAGTCATTAACGAATGATGATTCGTTTTTAACTTCAGTTTCAGTTACGCCAAGTTGCTCGGCTACGATTTTCTTTACTCGTTGTTCAATGTTATCCATGCTTTCCCTCCGGGGATGTTGTTAAATTAAAATTATTTTATCATTTTCAAAAGTCATTAGGCTAAATATAATCCACCGTTGACGTGTAAAGTCGTACCAGTGATATATCCTGCATTTTCAGAGGCCAAAAAAGAGACCGCGTGAGCGATATCTTCAGGGCTTCCAAGTCTACCTAATGGGATGTTTACCTTTAATGCATTTTGCTGATCTTCTGACAAACCTCTTGTCATATCTGTGTCGATAAAGCCAGGTGCGACACAGTTCACCGTAATACCTCTACTTCCAATTTCTCTAGCTAATGCACGACTCATACCGGCCACGCCCGCTTTGGCAGCTGCATAGTTTGCTTGACCTGGATTGCCGCTATGACCAACAATAGAAGTAATATGAATAATTCGGCCAGACTTGGCTTTCATCATTGGTCTTAAAACAGCTTTTGAGAGTCGAAAGACTGCACTTAAATTTGTATCAATGACAGAATTCCATTCATCATCCTTCATTCTCATCGCTAATTGATCTTGCGTAATTCCTGCGTTATTAACCAGGATATTGATACCGCCAAATTGTTTGACAACTTTATCAATAAAATTTTCGCAAGCTTGAGGTTCAGTTACATTGAGCACCTCACCTAGACCACTAACTGCAATGGTTTCACTGTTTTTCAGGTAGTCTGAAATATTTTGAGCGCCAGTTGCTGTTGTAGCAGTTCCGATAACCAAAGCACCCTGACTGGCTAAGTTTTCAGCAATGGATTTACCGATTCCTCTGGAGGCACCTGTGACCACTGCAATTTGACCTTCGAATAGATTTTTCATCATTTAGATTTGAATTTTAACAATTAATTTTTTAACTCTGATAAAACAGCCTGGATTGTTTGTAGATCTGAGATACCAAGTATCTTGATTTGTGGTGTAATCCGCTTTACGAGACCCGCTAAAACCCGTCCGGGACCACACTCAACGATATGCGTCACACCCAAATCAGCCATTTTTTCGACTGTTTCAACCCATCTCACAGGTGAGTAAGATTGGCGAATTAAGGCATCTTTCATTTTCAATGGATCGCTTTCTATTAAAACATCCACATTATTGATGACCTGAACTGAAGGTTGATGCAGTTGAACATCCGCTAAATGCTTTTCTAATTTCGCTGCAGCGGGCAATAACAAACTAGAATGAAATGGTGCAGAAACGTTCAACTTTGTAGCCAGTTTTGCTCCCGAAGGTTTAGCTATTTCGATGATTCGATCGATGGCTTGAATGTGACCAGCAACCACTACCTGATTTGGTGCATTAAAATTTACTGGTTCGACTACAAATCCGGTTTCTTGAGAGACCTCTTGACATAATTTTATGATTACATCGTCACCCAATCCAATAATTGCTGCCATGCCGCCGGAACCAACCGGTACTGCCTCTTGCATTGCTTGGGCTCTAAATCTGACAAGTGGAACCGCTTGCAAGAAGTCTAAACTGTTAGCACAAACTAATGATGTATATTCACCTAAACTATGACCAGCCATAAATTCTGGTACCTGCCCACCAGCTTCAAGCCATGCACGGTATATAGCAACTCCAGCAAGTAACATTACGGGCTGTGTATTTTCTGTCAAAGCTAAGGCCTCAACTGGACCAACCTGAATTAATTGACCTAAGTCTTGCCCCAATGCTTGGCTTGCTTGACTAATTAACTGCTGCACGATTGCGTTATCAGCAAAACCATTTAACATCCCAACCGATTGGGATCCCTGCCCTGGAAATACGAATGCTAATTTTTGAGTCATTTATTAAAAACCATTTTTTGTAGGAATAAAACCCTAAATTTAATTTCTCGATTGAATAAATTCATGAAGTAAAGACTTAGTATCGGATGCAAGCTGCACCCCATGTAAATCCACCGCCAACACCCTCTAACAGCAAATGTTGGCCACGCTTGATTTTACCATCTCGGATACCTGCATCTAGTGCTAATGGAATTGATGCGGCTGAAGTATTACCGTGATCCGCCACCGTAACAATTACTTGCTCAAGCGGAATACCCAATTTTTTAGCAGTTCCTTCCATAATGCGAATATTCGCTTGATGGGGAATTAACCAATCAATCTCACTTGTAGTTAAATGCGCCTTTTCTAAGACTTCTACAGCTACTTTCTCCAACATTTTCACTGCCAACTTAAAGACTGCTTGTCCATCCATCGTTAAATAAGCAGAGCCTTGGATGCCGCCGTGGCCAATATATCCAGGTACACACAATATTTGTTGATGAGAACCGTCAGAATGAATCGCAGAACTAATAATCCCAAGCTCAGAAGATGCCTCATAAATCACTGCACCAGCACCATCTCCAAATAAAACACAGGTGGTTCTATCCTTCATATCAAGAATTCTGGAAAACACTTCTGTACCTATGACCATCACTCGTTGATGATCACCACTTTTGATTAAGGCATTGGCTAAATGAGTTCCATAAATAAACCCTGAACAGACTGCCTGAACATCGAAGGCGCCACAACCCGAAGTAATACCTAATTTGTGTTGAACTGAGCTAGCTGTACTTGGAAAACCACCCAAATTATCAGGGGTAGAAGTCGCTAGAATAATTAAATCAATTTGATTAGGTTCAAGACCGGCTTCGTTCAAAGCTTTTTTAGCTGCGTAGACAGCTAAGTCACTAGCCATTTGGTTTTTTTGTGCAAAATATCTAGCTTTGATCCCACTTCGTGAAAAAATCCATTCGTCACTAGTCTCAACACCATCCTTAGAAAGCATCAGAGCTAGCTCATCGTTATCGATTCTTTGCTCTGGTAAATAACTTCCAGTTCCAGCGATTCTTGCAAAGGTAGCCATAAATAAATTACCTAAAGATTAGCCAATAGCGTTAGTGGGAGAAATTGGTGACAAGCCAGAAATTTCATTCGTTTTTTGCTTTTCAATTTGATCAAAGGCCTTAGCGATTTTTTCGACCATGTGATTATTCGCCGCCTCATAGGCTCTTGTCAATGCCATATAAAAAGCATATCGATCTGCTGAGCCATGGCTCTTAATAACAAGCCCTCTCAAACCCAGTAACATTGCACCGTTATATCTACGATGATCGACTCTTTTTCTAAAGCGCAATAAGATAGGAAGTACTAAGAAAGATAAAAACTTGGTAAATAAAGATCGTCCAAATTCTTCTTTTATCATTTGAGAAATCATACTAGCTAAACCTTCGCTAGTTTTAAGTGCGACATTGCCGACAAAACCATCACAAACGACTACATCAGTGGTACCTTTGAAAATATCATTACCTTCAACATTACCGTGGAAGTTTAAATTACTATTACGCAATAAAACACCAGCTTGTTTAACGACTTCATTACCTTTGATTACCTCTTCACCAATATTGAGTAAACCAATTAAAGGTTTTTCTTTACCGTCAATCACACGCACCATGACATCTGCCATTTGGGCGAATTGGAGTAAATGAGAGGCTTCACAATCACTGTTGGCACCCAAATCGAGTACAGTGGTTCCAGTACCCTTTTGATTTGGCATACGCGTTGATATAGCGGGACGGTCAATACCTACCAATGTTTTCAAAAGATAACGTGAAATAGCCATTAGGGCACCGGTATTGCCAGAAGAGACGACTGCATCCGCTTGACCATCCTTCACCAATTCGATAGCAATCCTCATAGAAGAATTTTTCTTCTTACGAAGTGCGACTTCAACCGAGTCATCCATGGCTACTAGCTCAGTAGCTTCCACCACAGTGACATGATCTCTTAAATCATTTGGAATTTTTTTAAGGGCATGATGAATAGCTTCTAACTGACCAACCAAAAGAATCCTACAATTAGGGTGTTCTTTTAACAAATCAATCGCAGCGGGTACGGTGACAGATACACCATGATCACCACCCATTGCATCAACGGCGATAGTGACTGTCATCGTATTAAAAAATTAACATCCAACAAAGATTGCTCCTGTTGTTTAGATGTTATGAATCCCATGAGAGAATTCATTAATTCATTCGCACCGGATGTGAAATCGGAGGCTTTGCGAAATTAATCGTTTTTAGTTTTAACGACTTTACGACCACGATAATAGCCGTTAGGGCTAACGTGGTGACGCAAATGTGCCTCGCCAGTTGTTGGCTCTACAGCCAAAGAAGGGCTTTCTAAAAAGTCATGTGCACGGTGCATGCCACGCTTAGATGGGGATTTTTTATTCTGCTGAACGGCCATATTTAACTCCTAAACAATCCAATATTTTAGCATTACTTGAAACTTTTAGTGGGATTTTTTTAGTATCTCAATTCAACTTTAGCTTTTTGAGTTGTAAAAAAGGGTTTAATTTACCTGTTTTTGGGTCAATCAAACTGCTACTTTCATCTAATTGGGGGGCCGATTGCTCAATGATCTTAATGTGTTGCTTTTGACATTCCTGATCTGCATGTTTTGGCACAATAGGTAGTGAAAGTAGTAATTCATCTTCAATTAACTCAAATAGATTGAATTCAAATGAATTCAATAAGGCATCTTCATCATCATTTTCTAGGGGGAAATCATCTACTTCAGTCTGCGTATTCAAAAGAACAAACTGCGCATTTACTTCAACATCTTGTAAATAATCATCAAGACAGCGCTGACATACTAATGGTATTGTCGTCTTTGCTTGAATCTTTAATCGATATTGTTCCTGCCCCGTGGGCAATACATCGACCCAAGATAAACACTCCCAATCGATATTGACTGAATCGTGATGTTGCCCCTGAGATATTTCCTGCATTAAGCGAGTAAAAGACTCGATAGGAAAAACGCCCTGACCTTTAAATGTTTGACCACTTTTAAAATCGATATTAGATAACGCGCTCTGAGAAGAATGCAACTCTTGAGCGATAATTTGTTTTTGGTTCATAAAATTAAGTTCCCATATATGAAAGAACAGACTCTGATATTGGCCTCATCTTCTAAGTATAGGAGAGAATTGTTGGAACGTTTGAACGTTTCCTTTTCAGTTTACTCTCCAGACGTAGATGAAACCCCCAAAATTGGTGAATCTCCTGCACAATTAGTAGAACGATTATCCCATCTTAAAGCACTTTGCATTAGTGAAAAACATCCAGATGCGTGGGTGATTGGATCGGATCAAGTGGCTGATTTTCATGGCGCAGCAATTGGCAAGCCAGTGACGCATGACAGAGCACTGGCACAGCTCCAAATGATGCAAGGAGAAAAGGTCATTTTCAGAACCGGCATGTGCCTCATGCAACACAAGTCAAGTACAAGCCTATATACCTGTGTTGATACGGAAGTATCTTTTCGGGATTTTGATGAGGCAACGCTTGAAAATTATCTTTTAACTGAAAAGCCATATGACTGCGCTGGTAGTGCTAAAGCAGAAGGTTTAGGAATTGGCTTGCTTGCAGAGATGAAATCTACTGACCCAACTGCCATTATTGGCCTTCCGCTCATTCAATTAAGCGGCTTATTAATGTCCGTTGGTTTTAAATTATTTACTCCCCCGGTGATGCTTCGATGAACAAAGGTACCTTGTTTTTAATTCCCAACACTTTAGGCGATGAAGCTCGGGAGGATCAGCTTCCCTTTGTTCTTCCCAACGAGGTAACAAAGCAAGCGAGTCAGCTCGAATACTGGATTGTGGAAAACGCAAAAACGGCTAGATCTTTTTTAAAAGCGGTTAATACCGTTCATCCTCTGATAAAGCCTTTGCAAGAAATGAAGATGGTCGAGTGGTCAGGTCCTAGCTCTAAAGTTGACATCAATCAATTGTTACAACCCCTTTTATCTGGTCACAATCTAGGATTACTTTCCGAGGCAGGGCTTCCAGCAGTGGCTGACCCTGGCACAGAGATCGTGGCCTTAGCACACCGTTTGAAGATTCCCGTTAAACCACTTACTGGGCCAAGCTCTCTGATGCTGGCTTTGATGGCAAGCGGCATGAATGGTCAAGGCTTTATGTTTCACGGCTATTTAGCTATCAAATCTTTGGAGAGAGCCCAAGAGTTAAGATCGCTTGAATCACAATCGAAAAAAAATCGTGCGACTCAACTTTGGATTGAAACTCCATATCGAAATTTAGGAATGTTGGAAAGTTGCATCGAAGCACTTCACCCAAATACGCAATTGTGTATCGCCACACATTTAACATTGGCAGATGAGTTGATTGTGAGTCAAAGCATTAGCGAGTGGCGAAAAGCTTGGAGTAACCAATCTCCACAGATTAAATATTTAGAAAAAAAGCCTGCAGTATTTCTAATGCAAGCTTAAAGTCTTTTTTGAATGGATTAGTAAGACTGAATTACTTTAGGTCAACTCTTTGTAAAGCACTAGCGAAAGAATTACCTAAAGTAGCCCCAAATCTTTTCGCTAAGCGCTCAGCAACATTTTCAGTTTGCGTGTAATCAACTACATCAGAATATTTAATCACATCTCTAGCAACTGATTCCACAGTTCCAAAGTCATCAGCTAGACCCAACTCGACTGCTTTTGATCCGTTCCAAACCATGCCACTAAACATATCAGGCGTCTCTTTTAAACGTGAACCACGACCATCTTTAACAGACTTAATAAATTGCTGGTGGATTTCATCTAACATAGCCTGAATTGACTGAGTTGTTTTTGGATTTTGCTTCATAAACGGGTCTAACATCGCTTTATTTTCGCCGGCAGTTTGGACTCTTCGCTCAACACCAACCTTGTCCATCAAACCTGTAAAGCCGAATCCTGACATGATGACACCGATGGAGCCAACCAAACTTGCTTTATCCACGTAAATCTTTTCACCAGCCGCAGCAATATAGTAGCCACCCGAAGCACAAATATCTTCAATGACAACATAGAGGTGTTTCTCAGGATTGGCTTTACGTAAGCGCATCATTTCGTCATAAATCATGCCAGATTGCACTGGGGAACCACCAGGGCTATTAATACGCAATATCACACCACCAACTTCAGGGCTTTCAAAGGCGTTTTGTAATGCCATCATAATATCTGAGGCATTGGCCGAAGTTCCGCCAGAAATTTCACCATCTAACTTAATCAAAGCAGTATGGTGGCTCAGTACAGAGGCACTCTTTTTAAAAGGGGCAAAATAAGAATACACCAGTCCAATCGTAATGGCCAATCCCAGTAAACGCCAAAAAGTCCGCCACCGGCGATTACTTTGACGTTCTTTTAAATTTTCTTTTAACAAATTTTCTAGGGCTGTTTTTTCCCAATTAGCATCATCTGTATTCATTTTTTTCCTAATTTATCCTACTATTTTATGTAATCTAATAAATTCTGCACACCTAGAGTTATTTTCAATCACTATTCAATTAAAAAACGACGAAGACCTTCAACGTTATCAAAGCAAGCCAATGGTTCATATGCATTCAGTTCTTCTGCTGAATGAGCACCGTAAGTCATCCCAATAGCTCTCACACCAGCACTTTTTGCCATTTTTAGATCATGGGTTGTATCCCCAATCATGACAATTTTATGGGCGGGTATTGCCCATTTCTCCATTAACTCTAAAAGCATTTGGGGGTGAGGCTTTGAACGGGTTTCATCAGCAGTTCTAGAATCATGGAATAATTCATTCATTCGGTGATTATCTAAGGATCGATTCAATCCTACTCTTGGCTTACCTGTTGCAACCGCCAATATATGTCCATTTGCTTTTAAATCACTTAATAACTCTCGTATTCCTTCAAATAAGATGAGTTCATGGTCTTTCCCAAGGTAGTAATGTCTGAAGCGTTCCAAAACCAGAGGATAATCTGATTCGGCTACCGTTGGCATGGCAATACGAATCGATTCGATAATACCAAGACCGATGACATGACTTGCCATTTGGTCAGAAGGTACGGGCATACCTAAATCACGGCAAGACTGTTTCATACACTCCACTATAGTTGGAGTGGAATTCATGATCGTACCGTCCCAATCCCAAATCACCATTTCAAATTTTTTACTATTTTGTGTCATCACTGACCCTTTCCGTTTAACTGGATGATTCAATTATTTACCATTACGAATTTCAAACCCCTCTGGCACAGGTGCAGAAATTGTTAGTTTTTCTTTTGTGAGTGGGTGGATTATGGCTAATTTATAGGCGTGCAACATGAGTCTCTTCGTCTTTAGTGCTCGGTCCAACTCCAAAACACCATATTTATCATCACCTAAAATAGGATATCCATGATGTTGTAAATGGACCCGAATTTGATGCGTTCTACCAGTCCGTAATTGAGCTTCTCCGACAAAACATTTGCCATCGTGAGCATGACTCAGGAATTTAATCACAGTGTGACTTGCTTGACCAAAATCTTCCACTCGGACGCGTCTTTCGCCATTTGCCAAAATATATTTATGGAGTGGATACTTTAAGGGAATATGGCCAAGCCCTTCGTTAAAAGATCCATGGGCAACAAATATGTAGCGTTTATCCATATTTCCATTGCGAATATCTTCATGTAGGATCGTTAATGCACTTCTTTTTTTGGCCAACATCAAAATTCCAGAGGTATCGCGATCCAACCGATGAACTAATTCTAAGAACTTTAAATCAGGTTTTACCATTCGTAAGGCTTCAATTAGACCTAAAGAAATACCAGACCCTCCATGAACGGCTATGCCGGAAGGTTTATTCACAATTAATAAAGCATTATCTTCATAAAGAATTGGCAGATTTTGCACCATTTTGGTGGCATTTTGAATGCTAACCGCTGATACAACTGCCGGACTTTCTGGACTGGCTACCCGAATTGGGGGGATTCGAATAACGTCCCCCGATACAATCCGGCTGGTAACATCAGCCCTTTTTTTGTTTATTCGGATCTCTCCTGATCGAATAATTCGATAAATATGGCTTTTTGGAACCCCTTTGCCCCATTTCATCAAAAAATTATCTAATCTCTGCCCTTCCTCATCTGGGGAAATAGTAATAAATTGGACAGAATTTTCGGACATGGATGAACTTTTTAAAGAGATATTAATATGGTAATCGGAATTGATTTACTTTTCAGCACAACTTTGACATATAATCAGAGGGTTATTGTCAAGACAATGTGTGCGATAAAGAACAAACAGGATCAATTAAATTTATGATCATTGTGTTCTTACTACATTAGACCAAAGAATAACATTATAGCTAGGGAAGGCAAATAATTCCCCAAGGTAACTCCCCCCTTGTTGAAATGAGGAGAAGAAATGAAAGCTAGCGTGTTGCCAGCAAAGAGTTGTTAACAGATTTTAATTGAACGCCAGAAGTTACTCAAATTAAGCTAACTGGGCGAGCATCCTTTCGCTAATAGATTCAAGAATATTTATTAGCACATGCAAGGCAAGAGATAAATACATCACTACCTTGTTAAATTTCGCAATCTGCGAAGATGTATCTGTTGAACATTCTGCTAGAAACACGCCCTTTCTATTAAGGAATAGATATGAAAAGAATGTTATTTAATGCAACTCAACAGGAAGAGTTACGCGTAGCGATTGTAGATGGTCAAAAACTGGTAGATTTAGACATTGAGTCAGCAGGCCGTGAGCAACGCAAAGGAAATATTTATAAAGGTGTTATTACTAGGATTGAGCCATCACTCGAAGCTTGTTTTGTAAACTACGGGGAGGAGCGTCATGGTTTCTTGCCATTCAAAGAGGTTGCACGTAGTTATTTTGCTGAAGGTGTAGACCTAAAAAAAGTAACCATTAAGGAAGCTTTAAAAGAAGGTCAAGAAATTATTGTCCAAGTAGAAAAAGAAGAACGTGGCAATAAAGGTGCTGCCCTCACTAGTTTTATCTCATTAGCCGGACGTTATTTAGTTTTAATGCCGAACAACCCTCGGGGTGGCGGAGTTTCACGTCGCATTGAAGGCGAAGATCGTCAAGAGTTACGTGAAGCAATGGCCCAACTAGAAATCCCCAATGGGATGAGTATTATTGCTAGAACTGCTGGTATTGGACGTGATGCACAAGAATTACAGTGGGATTTAAGTTATTTAATGCAGTTGTGGACCGCTATTGATTCTGCGGCACAATCCAATTCGGCTCCATTACTTATTTATTTAGAGTCGAGCTTGGTAATTCGAGCAATTCGTGATTATTACCAACCCGATATCGGCGAAATTTTGATCGATACGGAAGATATCTTCGAGCAAGCTCAGTCATTTATGTCTGTTGTGATGCCTGACAATATGAACCGTGTCAAACGTTACCAGGAAGATGTTCCCCTCTTTTCTCGCTTTCAAATAGAACATCAAATTGAAACAGCTTACTCTAGAACCGTCAATTTACCATCTGGCGGGGCCATTGTTATTGACCATACTGAAGCGCTAGTTTCAGTTGACGTTAACTCCGCCCGTGCAACTCGTGGTTCTGATATTGAAGAAACTGCGACTAGAACCAATTTAGAAGCGGCAGACGAGATTGCAAGACAGATGCGATTGCGTGATTTAGGTGGCTTGATTGTGATTGATTTCATTGATATGGAGTCGCCAAAAAGTCAAAAAGACGTAGAAAACCGGATAAAAGATGCCCTCAAGCATGACCGTGCAAGGGTTCAAACTGGAAAGATTTCCAAATTTGGTTTAATGGAAATTTCTCGTCAACGACTACGACCTGCTTTATCTGAGGGAACCCACGTAACTTGTCCAAGATGTACAGGTACGGGTCATATTCGTGATACAGAGTCCTCAGCACTTCAAGTCCTGCGTATTATTCAAGAAGAGAGTATGAAGGAGAATACAGCGGCTATTCATTGCCAAGTGCCCGTAGATGTAGCGGCTTTCTTGTTAAATGAAAAACGTTCTGAAGTCATCAAGATCGAGTCTCGTTCGAAAGTAAATGTCTTGTTAATCCCTAACAAGTACCTAGAAACCCCTCACTATAAACTCGAGCGCTTAAAACATGACGATCCACGCTTAGATAATCTACAAGCAAGTTATGCGATTGCTGAAGAAGTATCAAAAGCAATGGAAGAAGATACGATTGTTAGTCGTCGCGCACAAGATATCAAGCCTAGTCCTGTAGCTGCAGTTAAAGGAATTACGCCAAGTCAACCAGCTCCTGCATCAACTCCAAAAGTAAATGTCCAACAAGTTGCGGTAGATTCATCGAGTATCGGCATCATTGGCTTTATCAAAAAACTATTTGGTGGTAGTAAGCCAGTAGCGCCTGAACCAGTAGCTGTTGTAGAAACGCCAAAGCCGAAGTATCCAAATCCTAGAAGAGGAAAAGGCAAGGGACGTAACTCAGGAAACCGCACTAACAGAACAAACGATGAAGATGCGGCAACAGAAACATCCAAAACTGATTCTGCATCAGACCAAACTGAAACAAATAAAGTTCCCGCACGTCGTAATGCAAATCCTCGTAATGATGCTCGTAAAAATCAGCAGCGTGAGTTAGGTACGGATGAAACTAGTGTCGAAGCAAATAATACTGGAACAACTCAAACAACGGATTTAGCCACTAATGAGGCTGGGGAAGAAAAACGTAAGAGCCGTAATCGTCGCAGTAGAAATCGTGGACGTGATAAAGCAGATCGTACAAATCCAGAAATAAGTACTGAGTCAGTTCAAGTGAATACCGGTAGTGATACTCAAACAGTGAGTGATTCGGCACCTGTAGTGCAAGAAGTGATAGCTAGAGAGTCCGAGACTGGATTAATAAATCAATCAACATCGAACTCAGTAATATCTGAGTCTTACGTTGCTGAAGATAATAAATCTGTTAGCACACAAGCCTCAATGTCTGCAACTCAGTCAGAAGCAACTGTAATGACACCAAGCTCATCGGTAATTAACACAACTAAATCTGAGCCAGCGGTATTACAAGTTAAATCATTACCGCAAGTCGTCCCAGAAATGTTAGATCGCTCTAGCTTAGATGAAGTATTGAATCAAGTTGGCCTCATTTGGGTAGCGACAAATCCTGTCAAACATGAAGAAGTTTTGGCGCAAATTGCAGCTGAACCAAAACCAATTCACGTTCCACGAGTTATCAAACCTTCAGCAGAACTCCCCTTAGGGCCGATGATTCTAGTTGAGACTGGTGGTCAAGAACGCTCGATTGAACTACAGTAATTCATAGCACTGAACCAGAAATTTACAAATGAGTAAAACTATTCCGATTACATCACTAGATGATTTAAAGAGTAGTTTTACCACCTTACCCATTATTCCGAAGGAGCTAAAAGCTCCTGTGGGTTTATTACAAGATTCCCATGGTCGTCTATTGCATGACTTGAGAATATCCGTCACGGATCGTTGTAACTTTCGCTGCTCCTATTGCATGCCTAAGGAAATTTTTACTAAACAATATAACTATTTAGGCCAGTCAGAGCTACTGAGCTTTGAGGAAATTATCCGTCTTGCAGGGATATTTATTGGTCATGGCGTTGAAAAGATCCGACTGACAGGTGGTGAGCCACTGTTAAGAAAAGGTATTGAAGATCTAGTGGGTATGCTCAGTATCATGAGGACCCCCTCAGGCAAGCCCATAGACCTCACACTAACGACCAATGGAAGTCTTCTGCAAAAAAAAGCAAAAGCCTTATTTGATGCTGGTCTTAGTCGAGTGACGGTGAGTTTAGACGGAATCAATGATGCAATATTTAGACAAATGAATGATGTTGATTTCCCCGTCAAAGATGTATTAGATAGCATTGAAACCGCCTCCTTAGTGGGCTTTAAGAATATTAAAGTCAATATGGTGGTAAAAAAAGGAGTCAATGATCATGAGATTCTGCCCATGGTCGAGCATTTTCGAAATACCGGTGTAATTTTACGTTTTATCGAATATATGGATGTTGGAAATACCAACGGTTGGCAAATGTCTGAAGTAGTTCCTTCCCAATCAGTTGTGGATTTAATTAACGAAAAATACCCAATCGTTCCAGTTGAACAAGGTTACTCTGGGGAAGTTGCGCAAAAGTGGCAATATGTGGATGGAGCCGGTGAAATCGGCGTCATTTCTAGTGTGACTCAGGCATTTTGTAGCACTTGTACCAGAGCACGTATTTCCATGGAAGGTAAATTATTTCTCTGTTTATTTGCCAATACTGGTTTTGATCTAAAGCAGTTATTGAGAACCGATGTGAGCGATCTTGAAATTAGCAATGCGATTGCAAATATTTGGCAGGGAAGACAAGATCGCTATTCTGAACTAAGGGGCAAAATTCACGCTGGGGAAATTTCTCATGCAAAAGTTGAAATGTCTTATATAGGTGGCTAGTGAAAAAAATTAATGCAAAAGAGATTACTGCATTAATCTTGTGTGGTGGTCAAGCACAACGAATGGGCGGTCAAGATAAAGGCCTGATCCTGCTACAAAATAAAGCATTGGTTGCCTGGGCAATTGATCGCTGTAAAGATCAAGTGGGTTCAATTTTACTGAATGCTAACCGACATATTGACCAGTATCAAACTTTTGGCTGGCCAGTAACAAGCGATATTACTTTGGACTATCGTGGCCCCCTCGCTGGCTTTCAAGTGGGTTTAACCCACGCCACAACTCCTTACGTTCTTATTATGCCCTGTGATACCCCCTTATTTCCAAGTAACTTGGTTGATCGACTCTTGCAGGCGATGGCACAATCTCAAGTAGATTGTTGTTATGTAGTCACCATTGAGAACGGCCAAGAACAAGCTCATCCTGTCTTTTGTTTATTAAAAAAAACGACTTTGGAAAGTTTGAATCTTTTTTTACAAACAGGACAACGAAAAATTGATCGATGGTTTGCTTCCTTGTCCCATCAAAAAGTACTATTTGATGATTCCCAAGCCTTTCTAAATATCAATACTCCTGAAGAGTTATTACAAATTGAACAAACTCTCCAATGACAACGAGTAATCTTCCTTCACTAAATGCCTTCCAAGACGAGTGGCAAAGTAAGCTTGGGTCTGATTTGTTTAACCCTAAGTCATTGGGTCTTGATGCCGCTTTAGACTTCATGCGCTCTTATACAGAATCACGCTTAGGTCAGTTAAAAATCACAAGAATTCCTGTCGAAGAAGCTTTTGGTCGAGTTTTAGCTGTCGATATCAAAGCCTTAATGAATGTGCCAGTCGCTAATAATTCGGCAATGGACGGCTATGCATTTCATAGCCAAGCACTTCAAAGTGATTCGTCAGAAATTCAATTGCATGTAATTGGCAAACAATTTGCTGGTGATGTTTTACAAGAATTTTCGAATTTTCAACCTGTAACTCAAGCAATACAAATCACAACCGGCGCCCTCCTGCCACCCTCATGCGATACAGTGATTCCTCAAGAATGGGTTCACCAAGAGAATGCTGTGATTACTTTCCCTAAAAATAAGATTCGTGCCCAAGAAAATTGTCGAATGATGGGTGAAGATTTAAAGATAGGTGAAATTGTCTTATCCAAAGGTCGGCGTCTAAAGGCAAGTGACCTAGGGATGCTGGCATCAATGGGGTTGAGCGATGTTGAAGTTTTTGATCAATTAAAAGTTGCTATTTTTTCTACTGGCAATGAGGTAACTCCTGTAGGTCAGGCCTTATTACCAGGCCGAGTTTATGACAGTAATCGATTTACCTTAATTGGCCTGTTACATGATCTAAATATCCAATTACTGGATTTTGGTATCGTCAAAGATGATGCTCAAGCCCTTAAGATCGCCTTCTCAAATGCTGCAAATCAAGCCGATATCATTATCACCTCAGGGGGTGTTTCTGTCGGGGAAGCAGACTTCACAAAGCAAGTAATGCGAGAATTAGGTGATGTAGCTTTTTGGACATTAGCTATCAAGCCTGGACGCCCGATGGCATTTGGCAAAATAGTACAACCTCAAAGTGAATCTGTTTTATTTGGCTTACCGGGTAATCCTGTAGCGGTCATGATTACATTTCTACAGTTTGTGCGCCCCATGATTGAATTTTTAAGTGGTGCTATTGCAACTAAAAAAGTTTCACTTGTAGCAAAGTTAAAAGTGCCTTTTAAAAAGCGTGTTGGCCGGACAGAGTTTTTGAGAGCTCGGCTTTCAACTGATTTCTCAGGTCAATTATGGGTTGAGCCCTATAAAAATCAAGGCTCAGGTGTTCTTAGCTCCATGAGTCAAGCAGATTGTTTAATTGTCTTAGCAGCTCAGACATCTTCGATAGAAGAAGGTGATCTAGTAAATATAGAAATGCTTTTGTAACATTTCCAATATAATTTAAACAATAATAAATTTTATAACGCCATTGTTACCACAGACCGGATTGTAGTTATGAGCAGTAGTAAAAGAGAAATCATTTCAGTTGACCCAATTCATACGGCTAAAACCTTAGTTTTAGTTTATCTGTGTTTTTCATTACCAATCATTGGCTTATTCTTCTTTGACGCGTATTTTCGATACGGCGAAATCCCCCTATTTGTAGTTCTTTACGGGGTATTTTTAAACGTTATTTTTGGTTTTTCTATTCTATGGTTGGCATGCAAAGTTTACAACTGGGTTGCTGCTAAATTTGGGGGAATTGAGCTGGATTTAAAAGAAATCGCAGTCGAACAACCGTCCCCCAAAGAAGAACCGAATCAAAATTAACGATTATTTCCCCCAAATCTCTGGGTTAATCATCGTTTTTGGTCTCTCACCCGCAAGTCCTGCTAATAAATTATCAATCGCAAGATTCATCATCGAGTAACGTGTTTTTTCTGTTGCACTACCAATGTGGGGTGCTAAAACCACATTGGGTAAATCGAGTAATCCTGGATGAAGTTTAGGTTCCCCCTCGTAAACATCAAGTCCAGCACCGAAAATTTGATTCCGTTGAAGCGCTTCCACTAAGGCGTTATCATCAACAATTCCGCCCCTTGCAATATTAACCAAGGTTGCAGTCGACTTCATCATGGCCAATTCTTTGGCACCAATGAAATGATGACTATCAGTTGAATATGGCATCACTAACATGACATGATCCGAATTTTTTAATAAAGTTTCTTTATCCACATAGGTAGCTTGGCAGGCTTGCTCTAAGTCTTTGGATAGAGGCTTGCGATTGTAATAAATGACATTCATGCCGAAGGCTAAACCCCGCTTTGCAATGGCTTGTCCAATTCTCCCCATGCCCATAATCCCAAGGGTTGAATGATGAATATCTACGCCCAACATACGCCCCATCTCCCAATGATGCCATTGACCGTCTCTGAGCCATCTCTCTGCCTCTGATAATCTTCTGGAAATAGCCATTAATAACGCAAAGCCCATGTCAGCGGTTGTATCTGTCAGGACGTCAGGTGTGTTGGTACCAATAATACCTTTTTGATTAAGTGCCTCAACATCAAAATTATTAAACCCTACTGCGATATTGGAAATGATTTTTAATGCTTTAGCATCTTTGATGGTTTCAGCATCAATTCTTTCACTACCCGTCACTAATGCTCCGTCCTTATCCTTTAATCGTTGAGATAATTCAACTTTAGTCAAAGGCTCAATTTGATCAACATAATCAATATCACAGATGGCCTCTAGTCTTTCAATCCCCTCAGGGAAAATCCTACGGGCAACTAGAATTTTTGGGCGGGTAATACTAGAGTTCATAAGTAGTCTTTCAACAAAAAATTTAGATTTTAAAGGACATTTTTTACAGCGTAATATGTAAATCACAACAATGTATAACGAATTTCACAGTGTTTTTGCAGAAAAACAGTATTCTCGGCTAGAATAATGTTTTTAACATACTTTATACATCACATGACTTACGTTGTCACCGAAGCTTGTATCAAATGTAAATATACTGACTGTGTCGATGTTTGTCCTGTCGACTGTTTCAGAGAAGGTCCCAATTTTTTAACGATCGATCCAGACGAGTGCATTGATTGTGCTGTTTGTGTTCCAGAATGTCCTGTAAATGCTATTTATGCAGAAGATGACGTGCCTGGAGACCAGCAAGAGTTTATTAAACTCAATACTGAACTTTCGCGTCAATGGAAATCGATTACAAAATCGAAGGCATCACTCCCGGATGCGGATGAGTTCAAAGATGTTAAGAATAAACTTGGGTTACTCATTCGCTAAGATTTGTTGTCTTTAAGCTGAAAGTTTTGCAAAATTTTTTGATGCAAAACCCCCACATAGCTTAAAGCATTAGTGACTTGTAAAATCTTTTTTGTGTATCTAGGAAATTTTCGTGGCAGAACTTAACACCCCTCAATTCAACCCATCTGAAACAATCGAAACCGAAGCAGTCATCGTAGGTGCTGGCCCTGTAGGTCTTTTTCAGGTTTTCGAGTTAGGCCTATTAGAAATAAAAGCACATGTGATTGATTCCTTGCCAGTGGTTGGCGGTCAATGTGTTGAGTTATACCCTGATAAACCCATTTACGATATTCCTGCAGTTCCAGTTTGTACAGGTCAAGAACTGACAGATAACCTTCTCAAACAAATAGCACCATTTGGTCCTACGTTTCACTTAAATCAAGAAGTCGTTGAAGTATCCCGTCAAGAAGATGGCCGATTTATTTTGGTAACATCGATTGGAACACGCTTTTTGACTAAGACGATTTTTATTGCTGCAGGGGTTGGTTCGTTCCAACCTAGAACGATCAAAGTTGATGGCATTGAACAGTTTGAAAACAAACAACTTTTTTACCGAGTTAAAAACCCTGATCAGTTTATGGGTAAAAACATCGTCATTGTTGGTGGTGGCGACTCCGCTCTTGATTGGACCCTCAACTTTATTGGCAAAGCTGAGAGCGTTATCTTAATCCACCGTCGTGATGGATTTAAGGCTGCTCCTGCATCGGTTGCCAAAATGAAAGATCTCTGCGAGCAGTATGAGATGCAGTTTGAAGTGGGCCAGATTACTGGCTATGAACAAAATGGTGACTCTTTGTCCCATATTAAATTGACCGGAACTGATGGCGTAACGCGTCGTATTCCTCTGGATATGTTGTTAGTTTTCTTTGGTTTATCACCTAAATTGGGCCCGATTGCAGATTGGGGACTTGATATAGAGCGTAAACAACTTGTCGTCGACACGGAAAAATTTGCAACCAATATTCCTGGCATCTTCGCTGTGGGTGACATCAATACCTACCCGGGTAAAAAGAAATTGATTCTTTCAGGATTCCATGAAGCCGCCCTTGCTGCTTTTGCTGCAAAGGAATATATGTACCCTGATAAGAAGGTTCATTTACAGTACACCACTACCTCACCTAAACTCCACAAAGTTTTAGGTGTAGAAACCCCAACTTTCGATTGATTATAAAAATCGGTTAGATTATTAAATTCAACCGATTAATCAATTAGAATTAATAATGGACTCTTATTTACACATGATGCGCCATGTTTTAGAACATGGCGCCAAGAAAACGGACCGCACAGGTACGGGGACTTTATCGGTCTTTGGACACCAAATGCGCTTTGATTTGTCTGCAGGCTTTCCTTTGGTGACCACCAAAAAAGTTCACTTAAAGTCAATCATTCACGAGCTTCTCTGGTTTTTGCAGGGAAGCACGAATAACAATTGGCTAAAAGATCGTGGGGTTTCCATTTGGAATGAGTGGGCGAAAGAAGACGGTGAACTTGGTCCCATTTACGGTTATCAATGGCGTTCATGGCCAACCCCGAATGGTGGACATATTGACCAAATCACGCAATTAATTGACCAAATTAAAAAAACACCTGATTCAAGAAGATTGATTGTTTCTGCATGGAATGTTGCAGATATTCCGTCGATGGCTTTGGCACCATGCCACGCCTTTTTCCAATTTTATGTGGCTGACGGTAAGCTATCTTGCCAACTCTATCAACGAAGCGCGGATATTTTCTTAGGAGTGCCATTTAATATCGCTAGTTACGCCTTATTAACGCATATGATTGCGCAACAAACCAACCTAGACGTGGGCGACTTTGTTTGGACTGGAGGCGATTGTCACTTGTATCTCAATCATCTAGAACAAGTCGACTTACAACTTTCTAGAGAACCTTATCCTTTACCAAAACTAGTCATTAAACGTCATCCTGAGTCAATTTTTGACTATGAATTCGAAGACTTTGAGGTAATTAACTACTCTTGTCACCCTGCGATTAAAGCACCTGTAGCTATTTAGGAAAATATTGTGGCTATTAGCATTATTGTGGCGCGTTCAAAATCCGGTGTTATCGGCATCAATAATCAATTGCCATGGCATCTTCCAGCTGATTTAAAGCACTTTAAAGCGCTTACTAGCGGACATCCCATAGTTATGGGTAGAAAAACATGGGATTCCCTAGGTAGGCCTTTACCGAACCGAAGAAATATAGTCATTAGTCGTCAAATCAATCTAGAGCTTTCTGGAGCAGAGTGTTTCTCGTCACTAGAAACTGCCCTTGCGGCGTGTGATGATGCCAGTCAAATATTTATTATCGGTGGCGCACAAATATATGAGCAGGCACTTACTCTAGTCGACCAATTAATCATTACTGAAGTAGATATTGAGGTAGAAGGTGATGCCTTTTTTCCAAAAATTGACTCAACGTGGGAGATCGTCGAGCGAGAGGATTACCCTATCCAAGATAATCCTCTAAAACAAGGTGAGTCTTTTCCGGCTTATTCATTTATTACCTACCGGCGTAATTCCCTCGCCTAGCTTCCACCAATCATCATTTCATTGATGAGGATTGAGCCAGTTTCTTTTGTGCCACGTACCAAGGTATCGCCACCAATCGTCGCAATATTCATGAACATCTCTTTAAGATTCCCTGCGATGGTAATTTCTTCAACGGGATAACAAATTTGTCCGTTTTCGACCCAGTATCCAAAGGCACCTCTGGAGTAATCTCCCGTTACATAGTTAACACCTTGGCCCATCACTTCTGTCACTAATAAACCAGTACCCATTTGCTGCAATAAATCATCTAAATTTTGATCCACGGAAGTAAGCTTGCTTCGAAGTCGTAAATGATGAGAGCCGCCCGAATTACCCGTAGTTTGCATGCCTAGCTTTCTAGCTGAGTAGGTCGATAAAAAATAGCCCTGCAATATACCGTCATCCACTACGACTCTCTTATGGGTTTTAACGCCTTCATCATCAAACGGGGTACTTCCAGTCTCGCGCGGACGATGTGGATCCTCATCAACTTGAATATGTTTTGGAAAAATTTGTTTTCCTAGTGAATCAAGTAAAAAGCTCGATTTTCTATATAAGGAACCACCAGAAACAGCCTGCACAAAACTGCCAAGAAGACCTGCTGCAAGTGGAGCCTCAAAAATAACAGGACATTTTTGTGTTTTGATAGTACGGGTATTGAGTCGAGATAAAGCGCGTTTGGCAGCATAGGCACCAATTTCTTCTGGCTTCGCCAAGGATTGAGGCATTCTAGAGGATGTATACCAATCATCTCGTTGCATGGCACTACCCTGTTTTTTACTTTTACTAGCAATGGGTGCACAAGAAATAAAGTGTCTTGAAAATGGATAGCCTGCTAAAAAGCCTTTCGTTGTTCCCATCTGAAAATGCGCTTGATTCGAAGCGACTGTCGCGCCGTCACTATTCGTAATCAATTTACTAACAGCAAAACTAGCCTCTTCAGCCTTTCGTGCAATCTCTACTGCTTCTTCAACGGACAGCTCCCATGGATGAAATAAATCTAAATCCTTTGGAGATAATTCTAAAAGTTCACCCTCAGCAAGCCCTGAAAAAGTGTCTTCAGCCGTGAATCTCGCTATATCGTAAGCAGCTTGCACTGTTCTTTTTAATGACGCCTCAGAAAAATCACTAGTACTGGCATTGCCTTTTTTGTACCCAAGGTAGATACTGACTCCCATGGATTTATCGACACTTTGTTCTATGGTTTCAATTTCTCCACAACGCGTGCTGATCGATAAACCATGCCCTTCAGATATCTCCACTGCAGCGTCGGTTGCCCCTAAAGCTTTTGCATCGGCGAGTGTATCTTTTATAATTTGTTGAAATTGCTCTTTTGAGTAAGTAAATATTTTTTTTGTCATTCGAATATCATAACGATAAATTTTGATTGGCCCTAAAGCAGAAAGATTCACACCATGTCAGACACTAAAACAGATCAATTATTATCGCTTGAATCGGTCAAAATTGGCTTAATTTCTATTTCTGATAGAGCAAGTCTTGGCGTTTATCAGGACGAAGGTATCCCAGCCTTGAAAACCTGGCTTGAAATCACCGTTCAAAACCCCATAATCTTCGAAACACGTTTAATCGCTGATGAAAGAACGCTCATCGAAACAGCCCTGAAGGAACTCATTGATATTCAGCGATGTGACCTTGTATTGACTACCGGCGGGACAGGTCCTAGTCGTCGAGATGTCACCCCAGAATCGACCCTAGCCGTGGCAACTCGCGAAATGCCAGGCTTTGGCGAGCAAATGCGTCAAATAAGTTTAAATTTTGTGCCTACCGCCATTCTCTCTAGGCAAGTTGGAGCTCTAAGAGAAATTGAAAACCATGCGGCGCTCATGATTAACTTACCTGGCCAACCCAAAGCAATTACTGAAACCTTAGAGGGTTTAAAGGACAAGGATGGTAAATCGAAGGTTTCCGGAATTTTTGCTGCTGTGCCCTATTGCATTGACTTAATAGGTGGCCCCTATATTGAGACCAACCCAGAAATCGTCAAAGCATTTCGACCCAAGTCAGCGATTCGGGCGAGGTAAGATTTTCGCCCGGTAAAAATGTATTCAGCTTTCGGGTGACCGGAAAAAATTGGCGCGGTAAAAGCGTAACTCTTCAATTGACTCGACGATATCAGCTAAAGCAGTGTGAGCTTGTTTTTTCGTAAACAATTTTGCAGTTTGAGGCTGCCAACGTTTACATAACTCTTTAACTGTTGAAACATCAATATTTCGATAATGAAAGTAAGCTTCTAGCTCAGGCATATATTTCGCCATAAATCGACGATCTTGGTGAATCGTATTACCGCACATTGGCGATGTATTTGGCTTGATATGCTCTTTGAGGAAGTCCAAACAAATCTTTTGACCTTGCTCATCCGAAATCTGGGAAGCTTTTACTTTATCAATGAGTCCTGATTTACCGTGGGTACCTTTATTCCAGGCATCCATTGCGTCAAGAACCTCATCACTTTGATGAATGACTAGAACTGGACCCTCAGCCACAATTTCTAATTCACCATCAGTGATTAGAATAGCAATTTCTAGGATTTTTTCTTTATCAGGATCAAGGCCTGACATTTCCATATCCAACCAAACTAAACGGTCTTTTTTCAATTCTGTGTTCAATTTCTCTCTCGCTCTTATAATTACTAAATGATATTTACCTATATTTTCCTTCTTTTTTTATTTCTCGGACTTTTTGTCCAATTTATTTTGGCAAATCGTCAAATTCAATCTGTGATTAAGCATCGCCCTGCCGTGCCTAAAGGCTTTGAAGAAAAGATCACTTTAGAGAATCATCAAAAGGCTGCCGACTACACTGTCGCCAAATTACGGTTTGGGATATTAGAAATCGCTTTATCACAAGCAATGCTATTGGTTTTCACGATTTTTGGTCTTTTATATCTAGTCCATTTAGAGTTATTGAATTTTTTATCAGATGGCGTCTGGCAACAAATTAGTTTAATTTTGGGCATTAGTATCCTCTCAAGCGCTATTGATCTTCCTTTTTCTTGGTATCGCCAGTTTCATTTAGAAGAAAAGTTTGGCTTCAATCGGATGAGTAAAAAACTGTTTTTTATTGATTTTTTCAAAAATATCTTCTTAAGCCTTTGTATTGGTGTGCCACTTCTTTGGGTTGTTTTAACCTTGATGGCTAAAGCGGGTGATTATTGGTGGATTTATGCATGGGTAACCATGGTGAGTTTTATATTAATTGCTACGTGGGTTTTTCCGATTTGGATAGCACCCTTCTTCAATAAATTTAAACCCCTAGAAGACGGCTCTTTAAAAGAGTCGATTCAATCACTTTTAAACCGTTGTGGCTTTGTTAGTAAGGGTTTATTTGTAATGGATGGTAGTAAGCGGAGTGCTCATGGAAACGCTTACTTTACTGGCATTGGTAAAAGTAAGCGAATTGTATTTTTTGATACTCTCATCGAAAAATTATCGCCGTCTGAAATCGAAGCAGTCCTTGCCCACGAACTAGGCCACTTTAAAAAAAATCATATTCGTAAAAGAATGCTCATGACCTTCATCACGACCTTGCTAGGTCTTGCTTTATTGGGATGGCTCATGAATCAAGTTTGGTTTTATGAGGGTCTTGGCGTTGAACCGTCACTTAGTGGGAACAATGCTGGACTCGCATTAGCCCTATTCTTTTTAGTAACACCTGTCTTTACCTTCTTCATCACACCACTCTCTAGCCTATTATCTAGAAAACATGAGTTTGAGGCAGACGCATTTGCTGCTGAAAAGACGGATGCCAACGAGTTAATCAAAGCGCTCATTAAACTCTACCAAGACAATGCGGCTACCTTAACTCCAGATCGATGGTATTCAGCATTTTATGACTCTCATCCCCCAGCACCGATTCGAATTGAGCACCTTTACCAGTTATCACTTCGGTAAATTAATCATCCATGCCAACTGAGTTGATTGACGCTTTATTAATTGCATCTTTTGGTAGAAACTATATTGCTAGATCAATTCAGAAACTGCCCTCTGGAGAAGATGAATATTGGGAAGTGAATAGTCGTGGAAAAAAACACCTAGCAGCGGTTGGTGATCGTTTGAAGCTTTCTAAAACATCTAATGATCAAGCCGTTATTGAAAAAATTCAACCCAGAAAAAATCTACTCTTTCGGTCAGATGCCTTTCGTTCTAAGTCAATTGCGGCTAACGTAGATCAGGTCATTTTGGTCCTTGCAACCCAGCCTGCTTTTTCACCCGATTTATTAGGAAGAGCCGCCATTGCCGCGGAACACGACGGCATCGAATTTCGAATTTTATTAAACAAAATAGATTTGAGTGAATCACTAGAAAAAGCCAGAGAACTATTAGGCCCGTATCGACAATTAGAAATTCCTATTCACGAGATTTCTGCGAAGTCATCTCCGGAAAGTTTACTCGCCTTAAGAGAGCATTTGGCCGGGAAAGTCTCTGTTTTAGTAGGTCAATCTGGCATGGGTAAATCTACACTTCTCAATCAATGGATTCCGACAGCGCTGGCACAAACGCGTGAGCACTCGATCAAACTCGATACGGGTAAACACACCACTACTGCCTGTCGCTACTATGATTTACCAATTGAGTGGGGTATCAAAGAT
This sequence comes from Burkholderiaceae bacterium, assembly GCA_947448305.1. GTDB lineage: Bacteria > Pseudomonadota > Gammaproteobacteria > Burkholderiales > Burkholderiaceae > Polynucleobacter. Next base: position 5,204 of record CANFME010000007.1, on the reverse strand, counting down.
GGTCAGTTAGGTGCTTTAATTGATTCTCCAGGATTCCAAGAGTTTGGATTAGCACATATTTCAGAGAGTGAATTACAACACGCCTTTACAGAGTTTGGCCCTTACCTTGGGCACTGCAAATATCATAATTGTTCGCACTTACACGAACCAGATTGTGCTGTCTTAACAGCAGTGGGACTAGGAAAAATCACCACCCAACGGTTGAATTTATTCCGGCAATTGGTTCACGAAACCAGAAATGCTAGTACCCAGGTATTAGAGCGACCAAGCAAATAAATTAAAACCTTATTTGTTGGTTGAGCTCAATCCTTGAAAAAGATCAAATCCAAATAGCTACTGATAGCATAGCCAGTAGAATCATCCACAAGATGACCGCTCGCCAAACCAAAGAGGCTCCTGAGGCGAGATGTGCTGGAATGGGTAACATGCCATACTCTTGGACCGGTACAATGCCTTCTTCTGCCATTTGAATTGCTTCTAGGCTGCTTACTTGTGCTAAGGGCTCTCCTAATTGGACACCTAATGCGCCACCACCTGTGCCAATTAAAATCGCCGCAGACTGGTTGTCCCATTTTTTTTGATGAAATCTCCAGGCATAAACGGCTTTTTCAAAATTTCCAACAATCGTAAAACCAATCGCAGTCAATCTGGTCGGTACCCAATCAATTAAATAACGCCATTTATTGATATGATCAATCAATACTGGACTTGCATTGCCAAATTTCCAATTTTCTTGAGCCATTAAACTCAAACGATACATCACAACACCAGCAGGACCTATCGGCACTAAAAACCAAAAGAACACACCAAAAACATGGGAATGAACAGCCAAAATAGAACGTTCCAAGGTGTGTCGTACCACTTCAGATTCAGTCAATGTTTCCGTATTTAAACTTGGGCCAAACCAGGCACTTAATTCAGCTCTGGCTAAATCAATTTTACGGTTCGTGAGAAGCTCTTGAATCCTTGTGAAATGATGACTAAATTGTCTAAATCCCATAAAAAAATAAACAATCGTGACATTCCAAAATAAGGCGAGAAGGGGTTGGTAGAAAATCAACCATAAATGTACTACCAAAACAAGCAATACGGGGGGAGCCAAAAGAACTGTAATCGCAATTTTTGCAGAATCCGCTTCACCTGTATCAAAATAGTTAGGTACTTTCTTAACCCAATTACGACACATTCTAACGACCCAGTGGTCTTTGCCCACAGGGACGTATTGCTCAGCAAATAAAGCAAAGAGAACTGAAAAAAAGGTCATTGTTGCGGGGCCCTCAAAAAGTGGTACAGATTTCTTAACATGCCAGCTGTAGCACCCCAAATAAAACGATTTTCATAGGGCATAGCATAAAAAGTACGACTCCCCTCTTCCGTGGTTCTCTGACGAATTTGATGATTCGCAGGATTCATTAAAAAAGCAAGGGGGACCATAAAAATCTCATCGACTTCATTAGTATCTGGAGCAAAATCCTTCAGTTGACTCACCATACCAACGACAGGAGTCACTTGATAACCAGTAATCGTATGATAATCAGGCAAGGATCCTAAAACCTCCACATGGGATGGATTTAAGCCAATTTCTTCTTTTGCTTCTCGCAATGCGGTGATTTGAATATCGGAGTCAGAATCTTCTTTTCTCCCTCCGGGAAAACTAATCTGTCCAGCGTGATCATTCAAGTGCGCTGCTCGTTTCGTTAAGAGAACATGAATTTGTTCATCGATATTTAAGAGTGGCACTAAAACTCCAGCAATGCGTTTCTCATAGGTATCCAAATATCCAATGGATAAACGCGATTCATCGGTTAATTCAGGGACCCACTCAACATGATTGGTAAAACGATCTCGCAACGCTGTCTCATTGAGAAATTTTTCATCAATTGCAGGGGTGTCTAAAAAGGGCACCAAGATTGGCACCAGTTGAGGGTCATACTTAGGAACTCTAGGTCGCATGGGTCAATTATAAAGAATCTTCGACTGCTTGACTATCTTACTAATGAAAAAGCCCCGAGGATGAACCAAGGGGCTTCTGACTGCTTTAGATTGATACGCTATTTTAGCGTCGATTCCGACCTTATTGAGCAGCTGGAGTCTCTACAACCTTAGCAACCTTCGTACGAGCAACTAACTTCTCTTTAATACGTGCTGATTTACCAGAACGCTCACGGAGGTAATAAAGTTTCGCACGGCGAACATCACCACGACGCTTAACTTCAATACTTGCAATTAAAGGAGAGTAAGTTTGGAATGTTCTTTCAACACCCTCACCAGAAGAGATTTTACGAACGATAAAGCTAGAATTTAAGCCACGATTACGTTTCGCAATTACAACACCTTCGAATGCCTGTACACGCTTACGTGTACCTTCTACCACGTTTACGCTCACAATGAGTGTATCGCCAGGAGCGAATGGTGGAATGACTTTATTACTAGTTAGACGAGCAATTTCTTCTTGCTCAATTTTTTCAATCAAATTCATATTATTTCCTTAAGTATCATTACGACGTTTTATTCCCTTGTGAATCTAATACTGCTTTGATTCGGGACTCGAAAGAGGATACGATTAAACAGTTATTTGCTAAGCCCAGATACCAAAGTTTCTAAAAAATCTTGCAAAACTTTTTCATCTTTTTTACTCAACAAGCCTTTTTTGCGAGCTGCCAATATAAGATCTGGACGACTCTTTTGGGTTGCAATTAATGCTTCATTACGACGCCAATCCTCTATTCTACCGTGATGTCCACCTAAAAGCACCCCCGGCACTAAAAAATTTTCATAATTTTCTGGTCTTGTATAGTGAGGACAGTCCAAAAGTCCTTCACTAAAGCTATCTTGCTGAGCAGAATTTGCATCCCCAAGTACATTTGGCATAAGTCGAATCAGGCTATCCATTACTACTAATGCTGGTAACTCCCCTCCTGAAACCACATAATCCCCAATACTTAATTCGAAATCAACGTTACGCTCGATAAATCGTTGATCTACTGCCTCATATCTACCGCATACAAATGTAATCTGTTCTAACTGACTCAATTCCTTAGCTAAATCTTGATTAAATACTCTGCCCTGGGGGGACATCAGAACGGTTGGTCCCTGCTTATTGCTAGAACTAGCAATATCATTTTGAACTGCCTGAAGAGCAGCTTCTAAAGGACCTACCATCATTACCATTCCGGGACCACCCCCATAAGCTCGGTCATCAACGGTCTTGCGAGGGTCGCTAGTAAAGTCTCTTGGATTCCAAGTTTTTAAATGCAGGATTTCTTTTGAAAAGGCACGACTCGTAACCCCATATTGAGTAATGGCCTGAAACATTTCAGGAAAAATGGTTAGTACATCAAATCTCATGTCGATGCTCTCTTGAAAATTGAACTAATACTGATTTGCAATGAATCTCTCTCAGTAATCTTCAGATTAAGGAAAGGCTACTGCGTTTTTCAATCACCAGTCATTTTCCCAATCAACTACAATTTTCGGCTCATCAGTGCCCTGTAAAAACACTTCCACTATGAATGGTGCCACAAAAGGGATTAAACGTTGTTTTTTTACATCATCCTCAATGACTAAGACAGACTGAACACCGTTATCCATTAATTCGGTAACAATACCCAGCGTTTCTTGCTGTTGATTAACGACCGGCAGACCAATCAAGTCTGACCAATAATATTCATCTTGACTCAGACTAGGAAAGGATTTTCGAGAAACCAAGATTTCTGCAGATTTAAAACTTAAAACCAACTCTCGATCAGTTAAACCCACAAGTTCTAGAAGAATCGTGCCGCTATGATTTCGGGAGGTGTAAACCTGATAATTTCTTAAGGTATTAGGATCACGGGGATGACGAATCCATACTTCTTTAGCTTTTAGCAAAGCTACTGGGTCATCTGAAAATGGGCGTACTTTTAAGGCGCCCCGAATACCATATGCGTCAATAATCGTGCCGAGTTCAACCAAATCAGCTGGAAGAGGATCTTTAGACTCGAGACTCAATTGAAGATGGGCAAATTAGTTGTGGAAGATTTACCGCAGCAGGTCAATCGACAAGTATGGTCAATTGACCTAGGTAAATCGAGAGGGCCTAGTAAAGGCCCCACATTGATGCGAACTAAGATAAGAATTAAGCTACAGTTTTATGTTGCTTGATTAAACGCTTAACAGTAGGAGACATTTCAGCACCAACACCTGTCCAATACGTTAAACGATCTTGAGCAACACGGAAACCTTGTTCAGTTGAAATAGCACGAGGGTTGTAATAGCCTAAACGCTCGACAAAATTAGAGTCACGACGATTACGCTTGTCCGTTACCACTACACTGTAAAAAGGACGCTTTTTAGAACCACCACGAGCAAGTCGAATAACGACCATAAGTATTTCCTTAAAATTAAATCAAAAAATTAATCGGGTACCAGAATCAGCTTAATAATACTGAATTAAACTAAAAATCTCACTGGGCATTCGCAGTATTTCACTTGCAAAAAGATTTCAGTAAAATTACTAATCCGGAAAACCTACTATTTTAGCGTAAAACCAATATGACGACAAATACTTCTTCATCAAAAAAGCAATTTTTAAGGATTTTGTTTCGATACATTGGCTTTTTAAGCACATTACTACTGGTTTCTTGCTCATCTATACTGCCTGATTGTAATGTCTGTTCTTCCCCGCCTTTGAATGATTTAAATGGGCGTTGGACACTAGTTCGTTGGAATCTTGCGCCACAAAATGGCCAAATCAAGCTTCGAGTGATTCCACAACCCAACAATTCTGATTCAATATTTATCGTGTTTGATGCGTCTAAAAGCATGCTTTCTGGATTCACAGGTTGTAATCATTTTTTCTCTAAATTGAAAGAAGATAGCAAAGGAGCAATTGAGCTTGGCCCGATTGGTAGTACTCGTAAAATGTGTATGGAGAGCCAGCGAAATCAAATAGAACGAGATTTTTTAAATGTTTTAGAAGACTATCGTTCCTGGCAACAAAATCAAAACCAATTATTGTTATTTGGAAAAAGTGGTGATGTCTTAGTTTTTTCGCGTGATAAAAAAGAATAAGAATAACCGTTGATAAATCAATTGACTTTTATTCCTAATAAGGAATTGTGGAGTCAATGTCGCCGTCCAACAGTAAACTACGGCTCGCATAGGGGAATTGCGTCCCTAACACGCAGTATGAACTGCCTAAGGGCGTAATTGACCTTAGGGGT
>CANFME010000006.1 GCA_947448305.1 Burkholderiaceae bacterium | reverse complement strand
TTGGAACATTTACAAATTCTAGATAAGAAAAGTCCGGGCGCCTGGAGCATTGAAAAAGTCTTTGAAAACTTTTCTCGTTTAGCGGAGCGTAAGACAAATCGCGGTAATGAGTTATCTGGTGGCGAGCGCCAACTGCTTGCAATCGCTAGGGCTTTGATGACTGGGCCGAAAATCTTACTCATGGATGAGCCGACTGAAGGATTAGCACCTGTGACGGTTGAACTAGTCGAAGGGGTGATGCAGACTCTTAAAAAAGAAGGGCTTGGTATTTTATTGGTTGAACAGAATTTATATAGTGCATTAGCGGTAGCTGATCGGGTATATATTCTGGAAACGGGGATGGTTGTTTGGCAGGGTAGCCCGAGCGAGTTAATGGCTCACCCTGAAACCTTAGAAAGATACTTAGGAATTCATTAATTGCTAAATTTTAATGATTTGGATTTGGTTGGTATAGCTCAGGCTATTCGTGAAAAGCAGATCAGTGCTTATGAATTAGCTCAAGAGTCGATTAGACGCTTACGTACGATTGGGTTGCAATTCAATGCCGTTTTTTCGATCAATGAAGAGGGTGCCCTAGCCCGAGCGCGTTTATTAGATCAAAAACAAGAAAAAAATGAACCACTAGGTTTGCTTCATGGCGTACCTTTAGGGCATAAAGATTTAATTGCAGTTGCTAATCAAAGGATGCATGTTGGATCTACTATCCTAGAAAATAATGTTTCTGCAGTCAACTCCTTAGTCAACGAGCGTCTAGAGAATGCAGGTCAGGTCAATGTTGCCTCATTACATATGGCTGAGTTTGCATTGAGCCCAACGGGTTTTAATCAACATTATGGCCATGGTAAAAACCCCTGGAATCCATTGTATGTACCAGGCGGATCATCAAGTGGGTCAGGTATTGCTGTCGCATCAAGACTCTTATTTGGATCAATAGGGTCTGACACGGGGGGGGCTATTCGACATCCAAGTGCTATGTGTGGCATTACAGGATTAAAGCCGACAAATGGCTTAGTACCAGCGGAGGGTGTATTTCCGCTCTCGACCTCCTTGGACTGTGTTGGACCGATGGCTCAATCAGTTCGGGATTGCGCCAGACTTCTCACCGTTGTGACAGGTCAAATAATCAATTATGAGAGTAATCTTCACCTCCCGGTCAATGGTATGAAGATTGGTATACCTAGAAATTACTTCTATGAGAATCTGGACGCCGCTGTTGAAAGTTGCTTATTAGAAGCGATGGCAGTTTTTAAAAGTTTAAAAATTGAACTTGTAGAAGTCGATGTGCCAAATATGCAAATGATTAATCAGAACATGGGTACGGTATTGGCTTATGAAGCATTTCAACTTCATCAAGACTGGTTGAATCAATTTCCATTGGGGTATGCTGACCAAGTAAGAGCAAGAATCGAATTTGGTAAAGACTTAACTTCAACTGTTTACGAGCAAGCAATTCAACAGCGCTCCATACTGCAAGAAACTGTTCAATCTCATTGGTTTTCGCATTGCGATGCGGTACTCGTACCCACTTTGCAAATTGAAACTCCATCCATCGAAGCCACCACAAAAGGCTCAACGGCTGAAATATTATCCAACTTAATGCGCGTTACGCAAAATACAAAGGGTATTAATTATTTGTCTCTCCCAGCATTAAGCATGCCAGTTGGTTTTACGAAAGGTGGATTACCTATTGGGATGCAACTCATTGGTAATCAATTTGCAGAGGAAAGATTATTGCAAATTGGTAATGCCTTTCAAGAGGTCACAAATTGGCATCAACAAATGCCTCAGATCGCAATAGTTTAGATATTGGATCCGTTAGAATTTGCAATACCAATCTTTCGCATTGCATCGATGATTTTGGAACTTTCAGTATCGTAGTTAGATAAGGATCCGTGAAGTATTGGAACCAATTTTAGAATGTCATCTGCGCCGAAAAACTGCATTGACCAATTCGGGAATAAGCGGTCTTCAATTTTACGCTTTTCTAAAATTCGTTTTACGCTATGCTTCGGATCCTTACTAATTTTTTCAAATGTTTCTTGAATAAAGTTTTCAGGACCTTCGATGATTTGTCCAAAATAGCCGTCTTCGTAATATAAAACACCGGTAATTTGATGATCAAAATTCCAACGAAGTGAATCTTTTAAAATCGGCAACAAAGTCAGTGCATCCATCTCGTAGGAAGCTTTACTAACGTAAGAAAGTTCGATTAAACCCATGATTGCTTTATTTTATCAAAGTTATCGCACCAATTTTCAAAGTCTGAAACAGGCATTGGCTCAGCAAAGAGATACCCTTGCGCGTAGTCACATCCTAAATTGATTAATGCTTTAAGGTGTTCAATGGATTCAACTCCTTCTGCGATAACTTTTCGATTAAAAACTTTTGATAAAGCAAGTACACTTTTCACAATCGCCATATCATCAGGATTCGTTAACATATCAAAAATAAAACTTTGATCGATTTTAATAAAATCAACTTGTAAATGTTTCAAGAAGGTTAGAGAAGAATAACCAGTGCCGAAATCATCAATCGCAAACATAAAGCCATAAGCTCTTAGCTCGTTAATTAATTGTGACGTAGCAAGAGAATCTTCAAAGGCACTAGTTTCTAAAATTTCAAAGCCAATTTGAGAGGGAGAGACCTCTGGAAACTCTTTAATTAAATCCTTAATAAAGGCCATTAAATTTTTTGACTGTAGATGGTAGGCGCCAATGTTAATGAAAATTTGATCTTGACGACCCATTAAGTTCCATTGATTTAATTGTTTAAAGCAGGATTTTATAACCCATTTACCATGTTCAATACTGACCTGATCATTTTCAATATAAGGTAAAAATTCTCCAGGCAACATCAATCCTTTAGTTGGGTGATTCCACCTCGATAACACTTCTGCTCCTGCTATTTGTAAGTCAGATAACTGAACTTTAGGTTGAAAATATAACTCGAGTTCATTCCTTTTGATGGCATTGAGGATATTAGAGGACGCTTCTTTTTTTACACGAAATGAATAATGTGTTTTCGTATCGAAATACTGAATTGAATTTTTCCCCGACTGTTTTGCCTGATACATGGCTTGATCCGCATGACGAATTAACACTTCTTGGTTGGAGGAGTCCTTAGGATAAAAATTGACTCCAATACTGCATGAGAGCTGGATTGATGCATTATCAACCATAAATGGTTTTGAGGTTGCAACTAAGATTCTTTCTAAGATAACGGAGGACTCATTAATTTCATCTAAATCATTCAGCAAGACAATAAACTCATCTCCACTAATTCTCGATAAGGAATCACCCTTGCGCAGAGCTGCTTGAATTACATTGCTAATGTGGATTAAAACCTTATCCCCAACAATATGCCCGTGAGTATCATTGATTTTTTTAAAGTTATCCAAATCAACAAATGCAAGAGCTAGTGACTGATTTTTTCGGTCACAGATTGTCATTGCTTGGGTTAGTCGATCTAAAAATAAAGTTCGATTAGGCAGTTTAGTCAGGGCATCATAATGCGCTAAAAAACGCAATTCTTCTTGATCTTTATGATGTTGAGTTACGTCCCGAATCACACCAACAAAATTTTTCCCCATATGACTGAGAGAAAGCTCAACCCACAAGATATTGCCAGTGGCGTGATTGAAACGAATCTTATAGGTTTTTTTTAATTGACTAGATGGGATCTCATTTTTAAAATTTAAATCCAGAATGTCCTGATCTTCGAAGTAGAAAAAATCACTAAGATGTTTATTGAGGGGAGAGTCTTTTAGCCCTGTAATCTTCTGCCAAGCTGAATTGACAAATAAAAGTCGACCTTCACTGTCAAGCTCAAATAAGATTTCATTGAGAAGCTCAACCCGTTCGCGCATGCCTTTTTCACTAGCAACCAGCGCCTCCATGAGTTTATTAGTTGCTGAAATTTGCAAATCAACTAATAAACTTTTATCGGCATCCATGGGATTTTATTTTGATTAATTAAAAAAGTTAATTAAATCTTTTCTAATGATTTAGATTCAATCACTGAGCCGTATAGCGGGAATACATTTTGGCAATAGAAGTTATGCTCTAAAGCCGTTCTAGCGGAAGAGCAATCTTCCACAATCGAAACTTTATAGCCTCTTTCATAGGCTGCACGACCAGTAGAATCGATACAAAGTGAGGTAACCATGCCACAAACCCATACTTCTTTGATTCCATTTTCTGTCAAGGTGTTCTCTAAATCTGTTTTTGAAAAGGCGTTAAATCCAACCTTGCCAGATACATAAGTAATTCTGTCGCCGAACTCTTCAAGTTCAGGGATGTTTTCAGCACCGAAGGTTCCTGCAGAAAAAGCTCCGGACTCTTTGATTTTGTCCAAAATTCCTGAGGAATTAGACAGTGCGCGGTAGGAACTCTCTAATACAATCGGGGTAGATATGATTAATGCTTTTGTATCAGCTAATTGACGTATTAAATTCATTGAATTTTCTAGTACCTCATCAACTCTGCCTGGTTCTTCAACGACACCTCTGAGCACGCCATTTTTTGCGAAATAATCATTTTGATACCCGACCAAAATAACAGCTAAGTTTTCGTAATTATTCATAATGTTGCCCTTTGAGGTAGTTTAGTACAAGAAAACCGAAAATTGATAATACTCTAGAATAAATCTTTAGTATTGCTCTGTGGTTAAAAATTGCACTTAAAAGCACTTTAATTAACTATTTTTAGTAATTTAATCCGTTACTCCTTAATTTACCTTGCTTTGCCAATTATCAAATCGTTTTTGTCAATGTCTAGTTGAATAGATAGCATCAGACTACTTAAAGATTTACCATGGGGATCTTGCGCCAAGGATCTGGTAACTCCGCCCCCTAAAGCGCCTTCTATGACAAAATTAAGTGCTTGTAATTTGGGTAGCTCATAACGAAACACTGGTCCCTTTGTAATGTGTGCAAAAGCATCTCTCACTACATCAACCGATAAGTGCTGTTGAATGATTTCCCAGCCCTCAGTGTCATAGGCAATCACAGAGATATTGGATGTATTGCCCTTATCTCCCGCACGTGAGTGAGCAATGTCATGTAATCGAATCATCATCCCATTCTCCTTACTTGTATTTGTGAATCAATCCAGTGCCTTGGAATTAAAACAGATTGAACTGCTAAGACAGGTTTTACTAGGGGATCGATACCGCCACCTGCGCCGGTTGGACCATTAAGATGAAGTGCTCTACATTCAAAACCAACGGCTTGCGCGGCAATTTTATTGGGAGTTCTGACGACTAAGCGAAGCCTTACTTCATAAGGTTCCACTCTATTATCGGGTAAGCCGTGCAAACTCGACATACCAATGTAATCAACCCGAAATTCTGAATAGCTAAAACCACGTTGCTTGAGCCGGTCTTGTACTATTTGCGCACCCCATTTTGCCCTATCAAGAGCGTTAGGCCCAGCATAGGAGATTTGTCCCTCACCAATATACCCATCATCATATCCAACCGTTACTTTGTAGTTTGGCGTTCTGGGTTTACCCCGCGCGGATAAAACTTGAACACGATCTTTTGCGAGTTGTATTAGCTCTAGATCCGTAACGTCTAAAACGCAATCTGGAGTAATGTAATGGGACGGATCGTGTAACTCATACAATAACTGCTCCTTGACCGTGGCGAGACTCACTAGACCACCACTCCCAGCTACCTTACTGATTGAAAAACTCCCGGTGGATGCAACATCTGCGAAGGGATTACCTAGCTCTGAGAGCCGATCGACCTCTTTTTTTCCAGGATCCGCAAAGTTGCCACCACTCACTTGAGCCCCGCACTCTAGTAAGTGCCCACATACTGTTCCTGCAGCTATCCTCTGTAAATCGTCATAACTCCATTTAAACTCATGCATCATTGGTGCTAAAAAGAGTGAAGGATCCGCTACTCGGCCAGTGATGATGATTTGGGCATCAGTTTCAAGGGCTTTTACGATGACATCAGCACCTAAGTAAGCATTGCTTGCAATCATCTGAGGGAGTAAAGACTCAACTGGTAAACCATTCTCCATGATCTCAAGCTCTGGGTGCGCACGAACCAGTTCGGTGACATCATCACCCGTAACAACAGCACAAGAAACATCACCTAGGCCTAATTCTTTTGCTAACTTTCTGGTTTCCAGAGCGGCTGATTCTGGGTTGGCGGCGCCCATGTTAGTAACGATACGGATTTGATTAGCGACACAGGCTGGTAAAACTGCTGCCATTCTTTCCTGTAGTCTAGGGGTATAGCCCTTACTAGGATTTTGCAGTTTAGTTTGCTGTTCTCTAGCAATCGTTCTTTCCGCCAAGCATTCAAACACTAAATAATCAATCTCACCTAATTCTGCAAGCTCTACGGCGGGTGGAATTCGGTCATCCGAGAATCCTGCGCCTCCACCAATTCTTAAAAATTCTGTATGTTTCATACGATTAAAAGTCTCATAGTTAGTTTTTAATATTATTATGTTCTAAGAAATAATATAACTAATATTGGAGATCACAAAATATGTCGATGTTTGCATTCAATTCTTTAAAAAGTTTAAAAATTGTTTTTTTGTGCACTCTTTTGTTTAGCCAATTTCTCGCTCATGCTCAAAACTTCCCAAGTAAAACAATCACCTTAGTAACGCCTTTTACGGTTGGGAGTGGAACGGATCAGAAAGCGAGGGCATTGGCACAAATTATTAGTAATGAATATAAAGTTCCAGTCATCGTAGATCCTAAACCAGGAGCAAGTGGTTTTATTGCGGCACAGTATGTGGCTAAAGCGGCGCCTGACGGATACACTATCTTATATACGACCAATACGACCCACGCTGCCAATGAGCATCTCTTTAAAAAAATTCCTTACGATCCAGTAAAAGACTTTACCCCGGTTGCTCTGTTGTTTAAAGGATATATGTTTTTGGTGGTAAACCCCAAATCAAAAATTTACTCATTAAATGACTTATTGGACCTTGCCCGTAAAAATCCTGGTAAGGTAAATTTTGCTAGCGGCAGTTCCTCTAGTCGCGTTGCTAGTGAGTTACTGGCGCAATTGACAAATATTGATATTATGCATATCCCTTACAAGAGTAATCCACCAGCAGTGACGGATTTATTAGGTGGGCAATTTGACTTTATGTTTGCGGATGCCTCGACAGCTGTTCCACAGATTCAGGGTGGGAAATTACGAGCCCTGGCAGTCAGTGGAACTTCTCGCATTGCTTCTTTACCTAATGTGCCAACAGTCGAAGAAGCAGGTGTTAAGGGATATGACATGTCATTTTGGAATGCGATTTATTTGCCTGCTGGTGCGCCTGAGAAAATCACAAAACAAATCAATGAAATGTTTGTTAAAGCAGCCGAATCAAGCGAAATGAAAAACCAATTAATGAAAAATGGTGAAGAACGAGTCGTATCCACACCCGAGGGATTAGCCAAGTTTCAAGCTGCCGAATCACTGAAATGGGGTAAGGTCATTCGTGCTGCGCACATAGAACCAGAATGAAGCAATTCGTTTAAACATCCAATATCTAAGCAAATATTGGATTTGGTGTTTTTAAGAAATGATTCGATTACGACATTCACCAAAGCCAATTCGAACTTGATTTGGTAATTGGCAATATGCTCTGATAATCAGTTCATCACCATCCTCTAAAAAACTACGCTCTTGACCGTTGGCTAAGATAATTGGTTTTTTACCCCCTTGGCTGAGCTCTAGTAGGGATCCAGCATTTTCGGGATTGATGCCAGATAAAGTTCCTGTACCCAGTAAATCGCCGGATTGTAAATTACAGCCATTACTTGTATGTTGAGTAATTAACTGAGCAATTGTCCAATATGCTGCCTCACTAAACTCGGATTGTGTTATTCGATAAGCAGGCAGACCCGCTTCGCGCATTGCAGCAGTTTCGAGGTCCACTTCAAGATGAATTTCAATTGCACCATTTGCTAAATTTTCTGGGTGTTGTAGGTAGTCTAATATTTCTTGATTATTATCTGAACGTGTCCAAGCTTTACGAAATGGCGCTAGCGCTTCTTTAGTAACAATCCACGGGGAGATTGTCGTTGAAAAATTCTTTCCTAAAAAAGGTCCCAATGGTTGTCCTTCCCATCCCTGTATATCCCTAGCAGACCAATCATTCAAAATGCACATACCAAAAAAATGATCTTCTGCTTGTTCCATCGGAATCGGCTCACCTAAGTTATTGCCGGCGCCAATAAAAACACCGAGTTCGAGTTCGAAATCAAGTCGGCGAGAAGGGCGGAAGTAGGGTGGTTTGCCTTCACTTGCTCGCATTTGGCCAGAAGGTCTTTTGACCTTTTCGCCAGACACTTGAATTGAGGAAGCTCTACCGTGATAGGCAATAGGCAACCATTTGTAATTAGGTGAAAGGGGCGCGTCAGGCCGAAGCATTTTGCCAACGGAGGTTGCATGATGGATTGATGCATAAAAATCAGTGTAATCATGGATAAAGCAGGGCTTTAACATCTTTACTTCACTTTGGTTAACCAACTTGGGTTCAATTTCTTGAAAACTAGTATTGCTTTTGGAAAGCAAATGAGTCAACCACATCCTCATACCATGATGAACCTCTTGGGATAGATTCATGTAATGATTCATTTGACCATTTTGAAGCATTAAAAATGCTTCTTGGAGAGGATGAGGAACGTCTACAAGACCTTCGAGAGTTGAAAAATCAAGAATTTTATTACCGATTGCTACTCCGATTCGAGCCCTGTTGCTAGCATCATTAGCTAAACAAAAACTACCCCAAGGTAAATTTTCTAAAGGAAAGTCGCAATTAGGATCGTTGGCAGAAGTAACCCAGCTTAAATTTTTTGTGGTTTGCATAATGGATAGTAAATTTGATCAGTCAATAATAACGGGAAAGCAGAATTTGCTTGAAAGCTCTAAAAAGCATAAAATAATCAAATAGTATAAATAGTTCCTAACAAAGATTAGGAAAAAATAAAATGCCGTAAAGGCTTAGGAGACCAGAAGTGAAAAATCGTATTCCGAAGGGCATGACTCGCCTAGTCAATCAACTCCAGTTAAAGAATCTAACCGTCCTCACTATTTTTTGTGGATTACTCGCTAGTACCCCTTTTGCACAAAACTCCCCCAAAGAGGACTTTCCAGATCGACCCGTTAAATTAGTAGTTCCTTATGCGCCGGGTGGTCCGACTGACATTATTGCGCGACTACTCAGCCAAAAGTTAACGACCCTTTGGGGCCAAGCAGTGATTGTTGATAATCGTCCGGGAGCTAGTGGTAATACTGGTACATCACAAGTGGCAAAATCAAAGCCTGATGGCTACACAATTCTTTTAAATACGAGTTCTGTGGCCGTCAATACAAGCTTATTCATCAATCCTGGCTATAGCCTTGAAAAAGATTTTGTTGGAATTGCCAATGTAGCATCCACACCGAATATTTTTGTGGCGGGATCTAGCTTGCAAGAAAAAAACCTAAAAGATGCGCTTGAAGCCTCCAAATCAGGTAAATATAACTATGCATCTCCTGGTGATGGAACTACCCCTCACTTGTCTGCGGAATATTTATTTAAGGTACTAGCAAAAGTGCCAGTGGCTCACATTCCTTACAAAGGGGCAGGCCCTGCTGTGAATGCGGCTTTAACGGGTGAAGTACAATTTGCGAGTGTAGCGGTTCCTGCCGCCAGTCAATTGATTGTTGGAGGTCAGTTAAGGGGACTCGCTGTGACCAGCTCAAAACGTATTGCTTCATTACCCAATGTACCAACGGTTGCTGAGTATGGATTTACTGGATTTGAAGATTACACGTGGGTAGGTGTATTTGTGCCAAAAGGTACGCCCCAGTCTTTAATTAATAAATTGAACGCTGATATAAACAAAATATCTCAACAAGACGATTTCAAAGATCGATTAGCAACGCTTGGCTTTGAAGGCGTGGGCGGCACTGTTGAGCAGTTTAATAAATACCTCCAAGTAGAGTCACTGAAGTGGTCAAAAGTAGTGAAAGAAATTGGTATTACTCCCCAATAATAAGGAATATTCAGATGCAAAGTGATCTACCTCCAGTAAGACGCGTCGTAACAGAAAATGATGAAAATGGCAGATCATTCTTTGTTAGTGATGGACCACCTACTTCCATTCGTGAAGTCGCTGAAAGACCGGGTTATCGCGTCAATAACATTTGGCGAACTAGTCCAAGTCCAGCCCTCATTCGTGCAGAGGATGATATTCACACCCATCAGGGCATCATGCCGCCTAAAAATGGTACGGTGCTTCGAATCATTGATTACCCACCTGATCCACAAGATCCAATCGAGTTAAAAAAGCAGCTCGATGCCATGTTTGCCCATCTTTATAAAGACGCGGGTCATGATTTAAAAGAAGGGGAACATCCAGGGATGCATATCACTGAAACAGTGGATTATGCAATTGTTCTCTTTGGACAAATGACCGCCATTTTAGAGTCAGAAGAGACCATTCTTAATGCGGGGGATGTGCTGATTCAAAGAGGGACAAACCATGCATGGACCAATCGTTCCGGTCAGCCAGCAAGAATTGCTTTTATCTTGATTGATGGCACGAATGCTGGTTAACTTCTATTTCTTTTTCTTAAAGTTTTTAGTCTTAAAAAGCTAAAAGTTGTAATTCGATTTTGAAAGTACAGTACTCGACTGGATATGCACCATTATGAATCTTTTTTGCATTTTATGGTGCAATAGTGGGCTGAGCCCGATCAGTCCAATTTAAACTCAATTCCATTAGAAATATTTATCAGAGGTTTTTATCTGAAGATATTTAACGCTTCTCGCAAGTTCGTTTGATGAATCCATCTAATGGAGGTGAAAATGATTCAATCAGTACCATATTCATGGCCATTTGATGGCAATTTAACTTTTCAAAACACTGCATTAATAGTGATTGACATGCAGACGGATTTTTGTGGGTTCGGAGGCTACGTTGACAAAATGGGTTATGACTTGAGCTTAACTAGAGCCCCGATTGAACCCATCAAAAATTTGCTCAAGGAGGTTCGTGAGTTAGGCCTTTTTGTCATTCATACGAGAGAGGGACATCGTCCTGATTTAACAGACTTACCTGAAAATAAAAAATGGAGATCTAAAAATATTGGCGCGGGGATTGGTGATCCTGGCCCCTGCGGAAGAATCCTTGTTCGCGGCGAACCTGGCTGGGAAATTATTCCTGAACTAGCGCCATTAGCAACTGAGTGTGTGATCGACAAGCCTGGTAAAGGCTCTTTTTATGCAACTGATTTAGACTTGATTTTAAGAACAAAGGGAATTCGTAATTTAATTTTGACTGGCATTACTACTGATGTTTGCGTGCATACAACCATGCGTGATGCGAATGATCGTGGTTATGAGTGCTTGTTACTCGAAGACTGTACTGGAGCAACTGATTACGGAAATTACTTAGCTTCATTAAAAATGATTCAAATGCAAGGTGGAGTATTTGGAGCAGTAGCTAATTCTTTGCAATTGATTGAGGGATTGAAAACCTTATCAATATGAAAAAAATTCTAGCAAGACCCTATGATTTTCAATTAGAACTCGCATCTTGTGCTTTAGTTGTGATTGATATGCAACGAGATTTTATCGAATCAGGTGGCTTCGGTGAAGCATTAGGCAATGATGTTTCAATCTTACAAGAAATCGTTCCAACTGTAGAAAAGTTACTATCTCTCTGGAGAGAGTTATCTGGTCTTGTAATTCATACCCGCGAAGTTCATCTTCCTGATCTGAGTAATTGTCCACCAGCTAAAATTCGCAGAGGAAATTTATCCACAAAAATTGGTGATCCAGGACCCATGGGCCGTTTATTAATTGCTGGAGAGTATGGCTCTGAAATTATTGAACCACTTCTACCTCTGAAGGATGAAGTTGTTATTGATAAGCCTGGTAAGGGCGCCTTTTACAATACGGATCTAGGAAAAATTTTGAATGAAAAAGGTATTACTCAATTAATTATTGTTGGGGTAACGACGGAAGTTTGTGTACAAACAACAATGCGTGAAGCGAATGATCGTGGTTTTGATTGTCTGTTGATTGAAGATGCAACGGCCAGTTATTTCCCAGAATTTAAAAAATCTACCATTGATATGATCGTTGCGCAGGGTGGAATTGTCGGTTGGTCGACGCCTTTATCTAACTTATTACAGGGGCTTATAAATTGACTGAAAAACCATTTACGATAATTGAGTGGCTTGAACTTTATCAAGAAGGTGTCCAGACGCCAAGGGATTTAATCTCAAAACTAATATCTAGTTTAGATCCTCATGATCCAGCATTGATTTTGATTTGTCCGGATTGGTATATCGAGAAACAATTATTGCAACTTGAAAAAGCTGAAAATAAATCCTTACCGTTGTATGGAATCCCATTTGTTGTTAAAGACAATATTGACGTGGCAGGCCTTGCAACAACAGCTGCTTGTCCTGAGTTTGTTTATATCGCCAAAGATAATGCTCAGGTTGTCGATCGACTCATGAATGCCGGAGCGATATTAGTTGGCAAAACCAATTTGGATCAATTTGCAACGGGTTTAGTTGGCACAAGATCTCCATTTGGAGTGGTGCCAAATACTTTTGATGCTAGATACATTAGTGGTGGTTCAAGTTCGGGCTCAGCCTCCATGGTTGCCAGAGGAATAATCCCTTTTTCATTAGGAACTGATACGGCAGGTTCTGGCAGAATCCCTGCGGGACTAAATAATATTGTTGGGTTAAAAGCAACTCCCGGTAAAGTACCTATGCAGGGTGTCTTGCCCGCTTGTAAAACACTTGATGTGGTTTCTATTTTTTCATTAACCGTTGCTGATGCCGAAAAGGTGTTATCTATTATTGAAGAAACGGTGGATCAAAATATTCCTCCTTTGTTTGTAAATCAAAATGCTTGGTTTAGAAATGGCGAAGGTCTTCCTAAGTTAGGTATCCCAGCAAATTCTGTTCTTGATAAGGAATTAGGGTATCAAAAAGCTTTCGAAAATACGGTTGCCAACATCAATAAACAATTTGAGGTGACAACAATTAATATGGGGCTTTTTGAGCAAGTCGCACAATTACTTTATGAAGGTCCTTGGGTCGCTGAACGCTTTATTACGATTGAAGATTTGTATAAGTCAAAACCTCATGCAATCGATCCAACAGTTAAAAAAGTGATCGAAAAGGCACTTCAATTCGACGCTATTACAACCTTTAAAAAACAATATGAGTTGGAAGATTTAAAGAAAAAAACGCAAGAAATTTGGCGTGAAATTGATGTGTTGGTAGTACCCACAACGCCAACCTGTCCAACCATTGATGCAGTGGCTAAAGAGCCGATTCTGAGAAACTCTGAACTAGGTGCCTATACCAATTTTGTTAATCTATTAGGTTTGTGTGCCATAGCTATTCCGGCATCAATTAGTGATAGCGGTTTGCCTTTTGGCATTACTCTGATTGCTCCAAATGGTTATGATCATGCTTTAGTGAAGTTGGCCAGTTTTCTAGAAAAAGGTAACAGTCTTTTTTTAGGAAAGAATTTAAGAAGCAAAGGGTTTCTAGATCAAGTAAAAAATTCTTCTTTGGCATGTAAGCCCTCTATTGAAATTGCTGTAGTTGGAGCCCATTTAAAAGGAATGCCACTACATTACCAAATTCAAAATAGTCAATGTAAATTGCTTGAAACAACCGTTACTGCCAAAGAATACCGATTATTTGCATTAGCTAATACCACCCCACCTAAGCCTGGATTAGTGAGAGTTGAAGAAGATGGGGCTGAAATTGAAGTAGAGATCTATCAAATGCCTCTAGATCAAGTGGGGGCGTTTTTAAAACAGATTCCTGAGCCTTTGGGTTTGGGGTCGGTAAAACTGCAGAGTGGTAGATTCGTCAAAGGATTTATTTGTGAACCGATTGGTACTCAAGGAGCTAAAGATATCAGTGAATTTGGCGGATGGAGAGGATATTTAAAAAAATGATTGATGAACAGCAAGTGAATCTTCCAGAAGTCGTGGCAGAAATTACAAAGATATTTCATGAATACGAACAGGCCTTGATGACCAATGATGTTGAAAAGTTAAATCAATATTTTTGGCAAGATGAGCGGGTTACGAGGTACGGAATTGCTGATCGACAATTTGGGATTAATGAATTAATTGCTTATCGACAAGCAACACCTGCGCCAGACTTTACAAGAATATTAGAAAATCTGCGAGTGATTACCGTTGATGAATCTACGGCTATTTGTCAGGTTGAATTTGTTAGAAGTGATACAACTCTTCGCGGTTTTCAAACTCAAACTTGGATAAAGATGGGGGGAGTATGGAGAATTGTTTCCGCTCACGTGAGTATGATTCCATTTCCTTGACAGATATTTAATCGTTTGATTAAACTAAGTCGACGGAGTATTCTTTAAGCAATTCTAAAGAGACTATTTCAAGCGCCTTAACATTCGTGCTTTCTAGTTTGATTTTGGGTGCACAGCCTGCCTCTAAAGCTTCTAACCAACGATTAATACACAAACACCATTGATCTCCAACAAGTAATCCCGGAAATCGATATTCTGGTCTTGGAGTGGTTAAGTCATTTCCACGTTGGACACTAAATTTTAAAAATTCATCTGTTACAACTGCACATACTAGGTGGCTGCCAAAATCACTTTCATCAGTCTTACAACATCCATCTCTAAAATAACCCGTAAGTGGATCAAAAGAGCACGGAACAATAGGTTGCTTGAGAACATTTAGGGTGATATTGGGGTTCATTTTTTTCTATTTAAAGTAGCAGGTAGTCAGCTTAGTTTATTGAAAAACGGAGAACTCTGCCAGAAAGTTTAAATATATGTACCAACGACTGAAAAATATTGCTTTCTGCGAAGACCGTGAAATTGTGGCAAACTTTGCCATTACTTGTAAAAAATTACCGTAAATTGGATAAAAAATGAAAATTGAGGACAAAGATCCACAAAGACATGCTGGAATTGAATATCCGATGGAAGTTGGTGCGCCTGTTTTCGCCCCGATTAAGGTGCTTGAAGAAAAAGATAAAGCAGTCAATGTTGCTCGTCAAAATGCTAAGCAAGAGTATGACCGCATTATGGAGCAAGCTGAAGTATTAATGAAGCAGGCTAAAGCCTTACAAGCTCGGCTTGATGCCACAGAGATGGTGCATAGTGCTAAATTTAGTTTTAATCCTATTCATGGAAAAATATATCACTTATACGCCGATAGTAAGAATAGTGTGAATATTCTGATTCACAACGGACCCAATGACTGGAGTTGTGGTGTACCTCAAAACTGGACTTACTTGATGGCAGTGAAAAAGCTAGGCGACAGTACTTGGGCTGTCATCGATGGTGAAAATAACCCAATTTAGTCTAAGTGGATATTGGCATCTTTAATTACTTTGCCCCATTTGATAATATCTTTTTCAATGAGTGATTGAAATTCAGCTGGGCTCGATGTAAAGCCTACAGCTCCCTCTTGACGTAGTTTTTTTGTAAATTCTTCAGAGGCCACTGACTTAATAATTGCTTTATTCAGCTTTTCAATTATTTTTAGTGGAGTCCCCGCCGGAGCTAAAATTCCATTCCAACCTTGTACGTCAAAGCCTTTTAAGCTTTCAGTCATCGACGGCGTATCAGGAAAAATTGGTAGACGATCTTTTGTACTGACACCTAAAATTTTAATTTGCTTAGATTTAATGAAGGGCACTGCACTACTAGCTGAGGCCACTAAATACATGTCGGTCTCGCCACTAATTAGGGCGGTCATTGCCTGTGGGCTTCCTTTGTAAGGCACATGAGTAATATTGGCGCCAATCATAGAATTAAAAACTTCCGCACCAAGATGACCAAGACTACCTGAACCCACCGTTGAAAAGTTTAATTTCTTAGAATTGGCTTTTGCATAAGTAATAAATTCATTCATCGAATTAGCAGGTGAGTCTTTAGGCACGACAAAAACCATCGATACATTACTTACTAGTGAGATCGGTGCAAAGGACTTTAAAGTGTCGTAGGGTAATTTAGAGAATAGTGATGGATTGGTTACATGCGAGGGGAACACCATCAATAAGGTATAACCATCGGCAGGAGAGGTCGCTACAAATTGAGAGCCCGTAATCCCACTTGCGCCTGGACGATTATCCACAAACACTTGTTGACCAAGATTTTGACTTAGTTCTAAAGCTAATAACCTTGCTAGACTATCCGTAACTCCACCTGCACCAGACGGTACGACAAGCCGAATCGAATGATCTGGGAACTCACCCTTTGATGGTTGAGCAAAGGCCAAATTTGTGATCAATAGAATCACTGAAAAGAAAAAGCTAATTACATGTTTGATCGCCATGAATTAATCCTTCGAAAACTGATCAAGAAATTGTCGAACCACAACGCTGCACTCATCAGGCGCTACAGCCCCTGTATGGTATCCATCTACGTCAATCATTTCTAATCGAGCGTGGGGGATTGCATTTTCATAACTAGCAAACTGAGCCCGACCCCGCCGTTTGGATTCATTGCCAACAATTAATACGGGTTGCTGAATACCTTGTAACTCAGGCTCTAAATTTACATTGGATACCCATTTTAAATAAGCATGGGTCGTACTAGTTGCGGTTCGACCCATTAAACGAATCCACCATTCAACCCCTTCTTTTGGCATTTTGCTACCCAGTCTCTCTCCCATGGTCCACCGTGCCCAGCTCTCAACACCATGCTGGTCAATATGATCTAGCCATCCAGCCGATTCGGGAGCTTTGATAGCAGGAGTCACCATGGTGATACTTTTTACTAACTCTGGATAAGCTAAAGCGGTTGCAATCGCACAAATATTGCCACTTTTACCGCCAACTAAATGAACAGGTTTATTCGGCGAAATGGTTTCAATGAGTTTTTTTAAATCATTTACTAAAAGATCTGTTGTGTATTCGAAATCTGCGTCAACAGATCCAGAGTGACCAAATCCTCTTTGGTCAAATCGTATCGCCTGGTAGTTTCTAGAAAAATACGGGATCCAACTGCGCCATGCCGGAGTACTTTCTGTAAAGCCATGAATAAAAATAACACTCTCTGAATTTATCCAAGGATCAGTATGGTCATCAATCACATAAAATAATCTAGCATTTTGAGCCGCATCTAAAAAGAACTCATTTGCTTGAAAAGTTTGCTCGTGAGCGTTTGTGACTAATATATTTGGATGAGCTGTCATTTTGTGTCTTCTGTAATCTGATACTTTGAGATTAATTATTTTGTTTTGATTATAGCTTTTGCAGTTTGTACCAACCAAGTTCAATTAGGTTGAAATGAAAGTTTTCCCTTAATCAGCTAAAATCTTACAAGATTAAGAAGTTTGGGCGGCTAGTAGTCCGTAAATCCAATCATTGGGACTCTTGATCAACCCCAATTAACTCATTCAAAAAGCTCTTTTCATGTTTGCAAAATCATTCTCAAATTGGTTAAATCGCAGGGGCATTCATTATGGATTTGTCGTTGCTACCCTAACCTTTTTTACGATGTTAATTATGTCTGCTGCCCTAGGTCTACCGGGCGCGATGATGAAGTCGTTCAATCTTGAGTTCGGTTGGAGTGTCGATGAAGTTTCTTCAGCGGTAGCACTACGTTTTTTTCTATTTGGTTTGATGGGACCTTTTGCGGCCTTACTGATGGAACGTTATGGTTTGAAAAAAGTCATGTGTGGTGGTTTATTTATGGTTGGCTTGGGCTTAGGATTAGCAACCAAGGTAACAGCGCTTTGGCATTTGTTTGTGTTGTGGGGGGTAGTCTTAGGCGTCGGTACAGGAATGACTGCACTTGTTTTAGGAGCCGTTGTATCAAGTCGGTGGTTTACCAAGAAAAGAGGTCTCGTTTTAGGGATCTTTTCAGCGAGTACGGCAACGGGACAACTTCTGTTTTTACCGATTGCCACTTGGTTAATTGAAAACATAGGATGGCGTGTCTCTGTCCTACCTATTGTTGTTGGATGTACGTTGATGGGGATTTTAGTGATTCTTTTCATGAGTAATCGTCCTTCTGAGCTAGGTCTTGCGTCTTACGGGGACGAATCTCCAATTACCCAGACAGTTACTCCAAGTATCGCTTTAAATTTTAAAACGCCGTTCATTGCTTTACGTGACGCCGCTAAAACACAAACATTCTGGATTTTGGCGGGAACTTTTTTTATCTGTGGATTGAGTACTAGTGGCTTAGTACAAACGCATTTCATCACTTTGTGTGGTGATAACGGCATGGACGCTTTACCTGCTGCTTCAGTACTTGCAATGATGGGTATCTTTGATGTGGTTGGTACAGTTACTTCTGGATGGTTGTCTGATCGTTATGACAATCGAAAACTCCTCTTTTGGTACTATGGCTTACGCGGCCTTTCATTATTTTGGCTCCCATTTTCTACATTCTCAATTTATGGCTTATCCATCTTTGCGATGTTTTACGGTTTGGATTGGATCGCAACAGTACCACCAACTGTTAAATTAGCAGGGGCTGCTTTTGGTAAAGAGCGTGTTGGGATGGTATTTGGTTGGATTTTTGCCGCCCATCAACTTGGTTCAGCCGTTGCTGCTTATGGAGCCGGTTTAGTACGAGTGACTCTTTTAACGTATAATCCAGCATTAATAGGCGCTGGTGTATTTTGTTTATTAGCCGCTATATCAATCTTTTGGGTACCTAAAATCAAAGGTATAAGAACTCCAGTTTAATACTTAGTTTATAAAGCTAAGTTAACCCAGATTTGTAATGAAAGTTGAGATTAATTACTTGAAGTGTGATTAATTTACCTCAAGTATTATTTTTTCTTCAACGCGTAAATTTGTAACAAGAGCCCCGTATTATGAGGCTGTTCGGTGAATTTACAAAATTCTTTCATTTTTTCTAAAGTTCTTAAATATGATAACTGTTGTGATTGCTTCCTATAAATACGGCCATTTGGCTGCCCATTGCATTGAGTCTTTGTTATCTCAAACTAAAAAACCTGAAAGAATATTGTTCGTAGACGATGGTGCTATGGATTGTAGGCATTTGCCTGATTTATATCCAAGTGTTGAGTTTGTACTTCGTCCAAAAAACTTGGGAACAGTTGATAATTTTCATGACATGCTCATGCGCGTTGAAACAGAGTACGTACTCTTTATTGGTGCTGATAATTGGCTAAGATCAGATGCTATTGATTTACTCTCTAATGCAACAACAGATGTTGTGACCTACGACATTTTAGTTACCGGTGAGTTAAAAGAAGAAATTCTGATCAGGGTACCAGGAGAGACGAAACCACATCACGGCGATTATTATTGGGATCGTAAAGACCAACATCATGGTTCGATGATGTACAAAACTGCTTTAGGTCAAAAAATTGGATATAAGAAACGCTTTGAAGATGGCATCCACCCACAAGAAGATTGGAATCTTTGGGATCACTTCATGGAGCAGGGAGCCAGTGTTGCAAGTATTACCGAGGGGCTTCTCTTTTACCGTCGACACCGCGAAAACTTTCTAAAGTACGATCATTTAGAAGAGGCTTTAGAGGAAATGAACTAGCAATTAATTCTGTCTTTTTTGATTTTTTTAAGTCATCAATTTATCAGGGTTTTTTAGATACTTATTTTTGATGGCATCCGCTGTCCAATAAGCAAGAGCTCCCACTAAGCCGGTAGGTTGATAAGCACTGTTATGAACAAACACGCTAGCACCTAAGATAAATAAATTAGGGCAGTCCCAACTCTGCTGATATTTATTAACCACACTATTGGCTGGTGAGGTGCCCATGATTGTTCCACCCGTACTATGCGTACTTTGATAGGGTACTGTATTCCAAGAACGTTTCGTTGCGACGGCATTCGAAAACTTGGTTGGGTTGAGTGCCTTGACCATTTGATTAATAATCCCAGCTCCGTGGGTATCCATCTTTAATTCGTTCTCATGATAGTCAAAAGTTAAACGCATCAGAGGTTGACCAAAGGCATTTTTATAGGTTGGATCCAGATCGTAGTAATTGTGACGATGAGGTAATACACCTGATCGGGTAGAAATCCCCATTGCCGTTTGATACCACTTCGCTGTTTCTTCTTTCCACTTACTTCCCCACATTGGAGTTCCTCGCGGAACAGGACGATACCCAATCGGCAGGTTCGTATTATGTCCTGCTGAGACAATGTAGCCACCAACAAAGCCTGGGCCTGATCGATCAAAATTCCAGTTTGCGTGGAAATCATCAATGACGGTATTGGTTCCGCCAGCATTAATGAATGGGTTAAAGTGTTTATCCTCAAAAAACATTTCAGCGCCAACACCCGTATCGTAGGCATAGTTTTTGCCAATTAAGCCTTTTCCTGTGACCGGATCATAGGGAGTGCCAATTTTGGAAAGTAGCATTAAGTGAACGTTATTAAAGGCAAAGGCACACATTAAAACGAGCGCTGCAGGTTGGATAAACTCTTCTCCCGTTTTTAAATTGGTGTAAGTAACGCCTGTTACTTTTTTACCGTTTGAGTCTTTATTAATTTGAGTAACCCAAGTGTTGAGTCGTAATTCAAAATTTGGTTTTTTCATCGCAATCGGAATCACCGTCATTTGCGGCCCACCTTTTGCATTGGACTCGCAACCGAATCGTTGGCAGTAACCGCAATATTGACAAGCACCAAAGTTTGCGCCATCTGGATTGGTGTAAGCTTGGGAAGCATTCGCTGATGGCCTTGGAAAAGGATGGTATCCCTGATTAGAAGCAACCTCTTCGAAAATCTTGGCAGATAAGATAGTTTTTAAAGGAGGTAGCGGATATTCATTTTTCCGACTTCCTTCAAAAGGATTACCACCTGTTTGAGTTTTGCCATTTAAATTGCCTGCTTTACCAGAAACCCCCGCTACTTTTTCAAACTTATCGTAATAAGGTTCCAGTTCCGCATAGGTAATTCCCCAATCCTGAATCGTCATATCTTCGGGGATAAATTTTTTACCGTAACGATCTTCATACATCGAACGAATTTTAAAATCCATATCCGTCCAGCGCCAGGTTCCACCACTCCAGTGAATGGCTGAACCTCCAACGCCCTCACCGGGTAAAAATGAGCCCAACCTTCTCATTGGGAGTGCTTCTTGACTCGGGTTGTTGCGAGCACTAAGCGTATCTCTAGAAGCGTTTTGCATTAGTTCTTGGCGAATCGTGTAACGTAATTCATCTCGAATGTTCGGCAATGAGTAGTCATCTGCCGTCGTTTTAAAATCGCCTCGCTCCAGAGCCAAAACGGAAAGCCCGGTTTCTGATAGTTCCTTGGCAAGAATTCCGCCGGTCCAGCCCATACCAACGATAACCACATCAACTTCTTTTAATTTTGTAGACATGTTCTGTTCCGTTAACTTAAATCGCCAATACCAAAAATTGGTGCTTTATAAGGTTTATTAAAGTATTTCTCTACATTCTGTGCATGGGTTGCAACTGCGCCTGGAAAACCAATCATTTTCCAGGCAGCTTTATCTTTATTGCCACCATAGATTGGATCTGAAAACATTCCTTCCATCACATTTTGATAAAGCATGGAAAAAAATACTTGAGCAGGAGGTCCATCAGTAAAAGAAACTTTGCCATCTTTTAAATCAAGCAGAAATTCCTCCGTTTGGGCTGCAGAGATTTTTGAAAATTTATTCCCATATTTTTTTTGGCAAAACAGATTCGACTGTTCGATCGATACTTTGTATAAATTGGCAGGTGTTAAAGGTAGTTGATAACCTTGTGTCGGCAAGCCTTTTTTCCATGGCCCTGATTGATATAGCCTATCACCTTTACCCCAGCCTCCAGCTAATGCTCGGTCAATATAAAAATGAACGCCTAGGTCTGTGCCTTTGGGGCTAAGCTTATCTGCAGGAATCATGTGATTCACTAAACGTTCAATCCACTCTTGTTCCTCTAAATTAAAAAAAATGTATCCTTGACTATCAGTGTTAGTTGTCATTGCCTGAGCTTTATCAGCAGCTATAGCTTGTGTTGAAACCCCGGATGTCATCGCTACAGAAGTTCCAACTAAAGCACCCTTCAGGAAGCCTCTACGATCATTTGTTGAATTTGGCATAGTAGTAAAAAAAAGTTAAGGTTTAAAAGTCATGAGGTAGTCGATTAAAGCTTTTCGCTCAACAGCATCGCTAAGACCAGAGTAGGGCATTCTGTTTCCTGGGAAAAGGGCTTGGGGATTTTCTATGAATTTATTCAAAGTACTGACGTCCCAAGTGCCAGATGCATTTTTTAAGGACTTTGAATATCGATAACTTGCATCTGCAGCAATCTGCCGATTCACTACACCTGCCAAAGATGGACCAATAAGGTTGACGTTTGCTTCAAGACTATGGCAGGCCCGACATTCATTAAAAGCCTTTTCACCTAAGCTCGCATTTTGAGAAAAAGATGACAAAGGAAACATGGAAAAATTGATCAAGACAGAAATTAATATTAGTAATTTATTTTGGTTACGCATAAGAAGTGTTGAAGCTTATAAGAGCAGTTGTTTCATAAATTCCAAAAAATCAAAAGCACTTTTTAATTTCAAAAAGTAGTTCATCCGATTAACTGGTGTTGTGTTACATCAAATAGTTGTAATAATTAACTTGATCTTAAATCTCAGTTCAATGAGTCCTTAAGAAAAAATGTTTGCCTCTAATTTTTTTATTATTCTTTGATATTACACTTCATCTTTTGTTTTTAAATGTGGGGTATTCCCTAAAGGTAAAGCATTTTTTCAATAGAAGTTGTTTTTTTTCAAGTTTTAGGATATTAGTTGATCATTTTAGGCATCAGATAGTTGCACTCTTTATAATCTATTTAATAACAAAAACATCAAATTTTATTGATGGAACACCGGAGACCGCAGTTACAAAAACTGCTTCATTTTTTAATCCTTAATACTCAACGATATGTCTAATTCCGCACCATTTCAAAACCCAATGCCTTGCGTAGAAACTTCTCAACCGACCATTACCCTACCAAAGAACGCAACCGACTGCCATTGTCATTTATTTGGTGATATGACTAAATATCCCATGATGAAAGATCCCGCTTATTTACCTCCTGCAGTCAGTATTGAAGATTACATGCAACTGATTGAGAAGTTAGGGATTGAGCGGGCTGTTATTGTGCATGCCAATGTTTATGGACAAGATAATTCCTTAGCTCTGGATGTGATTGCGAATGCACCAGATCGTTTCCGAGCGATTGGTCTGGTGGAAGAGACCATTACCGATGCTGAATTAGAGCGTTTACATCTGGGCGGGGTCAGAGGCTTTCGCTGTAATTTGGTGAATCAAATTGGCTTGTCTTTAGACGCGGCTAAAAAATTAGGCGAGCGGGTTAAACAATATAACTGGCATACACAATTTTTAATGGATGTCGAAAAGATGCCGAATTTAAGAGAAACCTTTGCTGATTTTCCGATCGATGTGGTGATTGATCATATGGGTAGACCTGTGATCGAACAGGGGGTTCAAGCCAAAGGATTTCAAGGTCTAATTGACTTTTTAAAGACGGGCAAAGCTTGGTCTAAACTTTCTGCACCCTATCGTACCTCAAAGGATCCGCTATTCTACCGAGATATAGTGCCATTTGCACAAGCATTAGTGGAAGCCGTGCCAGACCGTCTCGTTTGGGGGTTTGATTGGCCACATGTCAATATGGCACCTAATACTCCAATGCCAGATGATGGTGAGTTAGTGAATCAAATTCGTGCATGGATTCAATCTCCTGATAACTTGCAAAAAGTCATGGTTGATAACCCTACAAGACTATACGGCTTTTAATTAGTCGTATTCAAAATGACTCTCGCTCTGGCTATGCGAGAGTCATCGATTATGCTATTCGGCTTGTACGCCTGAGCTTTTGACGACCTTACTCCAAGCGATTATGTCATCTTTCATCATTTGATAAAAACCCTCAGGGGAAGTGGTTTCAGGTTCATAACCACTTCGGATGAGTTGCTCTTTCACTTCGGGAGTCTTAATGGCTTCCGCAATGGCAGCATTTAATTTATTAATGACTTCTTTCGGTAAATTGGCAGGCCCAAATAATCCGTACCAAGTTTTTACTTCGAAATTGGGTACCGTTTCGGCAATCGTTGGTATGTTCGGCATAATTGGAGACCTCACCAAACTCGTCACTGCAATCGGATTTAAACGCTTTCCTTGTACTTGGCTCAGAATGGTGGAGGTATTTGTAATTAAAACATCTACTTCACCACCGAGTAAAGCTGTTACAGCAGGGCCAGAGCCCTTGTAGGGAATATGTGTAAATTTGGTGCCAGTCGCTAAGCCTAGCATTTCCATCCCAAGATGGGGTGTACTGCCCGTTCCAGCGGAACCATAATTCAGTTTGCCGGGTTGTTCTTTAGCGATTTTAATTAAGTCACTGACCGTTTTGACGGGGAATGCAGGGTTTGTCACCAGTGTGCTGGGTGCCATAGTGATGAGACTAATCATCGTTAGATCTTTTAATGGGTCATACCCCAAGTTTTTGTACAAACTTACACTAATTGGAATGGAACTATTACCGACCAATAGGGTATAGCCATCTGGATTGGATTTGCTAGTAAATTGGGCACCGATATTACCGTTTGCACCTGGCTTATTATCTAAAATAATCGGTTGCCCTAAAATTTCGTTTAACTTTTTGCTGAGTGGCCTCATCAAGACATCCGCACCACCGCCTGGTGCAAATGGAACAACGATGTGAATGGGTTTAGATGGATACTCTTGTGCTTTTAGCATTCCGCTACTTGCAATTGACAAACAAAGGATGGATAAACAAATCAATGATTTCATGCGATCTCCCTTAAGAGTTACTTTGTAATTAATTTTTGAATAGAAGCCATATTTTTTACCTGATCAATGTTCCACAAGTAATCGAATAGCTCTAATGAACGTGTCTTGCCTAAAATGGGTCCAATTAAATCCATTGCTTTTTCTTTTTCATCATAAAGATTAAGTGGATTTTCAAAACTACCTTTTGCGGCCATTGTTTGCCCATGTAAGACAGTGCCATTTTTTAAATGGACTTCCATTA
This sequence comes from Burkholderiaceae bacterium, assembly GCA_947448305.1. GTDB lineage: Bacteria > Pseudomonadota > Gammaproteobacteria > Burkholderiales > Burkholderiaceae > Polynucleobacter. Next base: position 21,234 of record CANFME010000006.1, on the reverse strand, counting down.
CACAACGCCAACGTCTTTGGACATCAGTCAATGATTCATCCCCAACTGCATGAACTTTAGAGCGCATTTTTAAAATTTGTGGGTCTTTCATCCTTGCAAAATCATGGGCAGATTTAAAAGTCAGTTTGTTATCAATCATCATCACTGAGAGTAAGTGCTGTACCGAGATGTCTGGCATTGGACGGTTGTTGACAATTTCTAACTCTTTATCAGGCATCTTCGCAATAATTTTATCTACATCCGTTGCTTTAAATTGATGCTCTTTAAGAAGGTCATTTAAGACATGCATTGGTCCTTGAATTGGTCCGCCGATAGGCCATCTTTTAATGGATGCCCGCATCATCTCAAATCTTTTTCCTAGACCATCTACTAAATCATTAATGTCGTATTCCTCTGGTGCAAAGGTAAAGAAAAAGTTGCGCTCCCCAGAAAAAATATCTTCGACACCTGTCCAACCTGACTTGACCATTAAAGCCGATTGCAATCCATTATGTGCTGGCATGCCACCCATCGCATAAGCTTTTTCGATATGCTCTGGATCCCTGAACATGGTGTAAAGCCCGGCTGTTTGTTGGCCAGTGTAAGAAAGCATATAGCGAACTTCTAGTGGGGACAGTTTAAGTAGGGCACCTGCAGCTGCGGAGGCGCCAAAGACCTGACCAGTAGCACCGGCGTGGTGTCCTGAACGCAAATAGGGCATTGGCTTTAAAGTTAATAAAGTTCTTGCACAAATATCGTATCCCAATACGACAGCACGTAAAAATTCTTCGCCAGATAATTTACGTGTTTCACTGATTGCTAGAGCAGATGGAACAACACTAGTTCCAGGGTGCGTTAAGGATGGTGGGTGCGTATCGTCAGTTTCATCAGCATGACCAAACATCCCATTTGCTAAGGCAGCATTTTGCATACTTGTACGAATTTTTGTGCCGATGACTGTCGCCTCGGGTTTACCACCTAAAGTTTTAACATAGGCAATTGCTTTTTTTCCGGGCTCTAGTCTTGAGCCAGAAATCATGGCAGAAAAGGTATCAATTAAGTGTAATTTAGCTCTTTCACTAACTTGTTTAGGAATAGGTTTGGAAGTTGCCGCAGAAATATACTTGCTCAACTTCAACATGGTGGGGGATATTTTTTGACTCATTGTGATCCTTGATAAAGATTGGAATATTCGATTTTTTAATTTGCAGTAATTTTTAATTTCTTATTCAGTTCTCGCCACATACTAGTTTCATTTTTGATGAGTTCTTCAAATTCTGTTGGTGAACCGATGGTGACATCTAAGCCTTGTTTTGCCATTGACTCTTTTACTTCTTCAGATTCAATCACTTCATGAGTTGCTTTGACAAGTTTTGCAACAATATTGTCAGGGGTGTTTTTAGGGACTAATAGACCGTACCAAGACGTTACATTAAAACCAGTTAAGCCTAACTCATTCATCGTGGGCACTTCTGGCATGACATTCGAACGCGTTAAGCTGGTGACAGCAAGAGGTCGTATCTTACCCGTTTTAATATGAGGCATTAAGGAGGTCACACTACCGACGGTCATTTGTACTTCACCCGTTAGTACCCCAAGCGTTGCAGGAGCTCCACCTTTGTAGGGTATATGAGTGATTTCAGTACCAGTTCTAAACTTAAACAGTTCAGCCGCTAAATGTAATGTCCCTCCATTGCCTCCAGAGGAGTAATTTAATTGCCCGGGTTTTTCTTTGGCTAGAGTGATGAGTTCTTTTAATGATTTTGCTGGAACTGAGTTGTTGACAACTAAGAAATATTTTGCAGTGGCTAAAAGGGTGACCGGTTTAAGATCTTTTTGGATATCAAAACTAAGGTTCTGAAAAATTAAAGGATTAAAAGTAAGGGAAGTGTTGTACCCCATGAGAATGGTATAACCATCAGGATTGGCTTTAGCTACTGCCTCAGTAGCAATATTTCCAGAAGCACCAGGACGGTTATCAATGATGACTGGTTGGCCCAGTAATTTATATAACTTTGGCGCCATAATTCTTGCTAAATTATCAGTACCACCCCCTGCAGGAAAAGGTAGGATTAAGCGAATAGGTTTTGTCGGATAACTGCTTGCATCGTTAGAAGGCTCTGCGGCATTGGAGGCAGAGAATAAAAAGAAAAACGGCAAGATGACATAAGTAATTTTGATGCTGATTGGCAGTCTCATGATCCCAACCATTGTGTTAATTGGCGCATATCATCTAAAGCCTCTATGTTCTGTATGGATTTGATGGCTTTTTCAGTTTTTTCACTATCCCATTTACGATACTCGGAGCATTCTCTGAACTTATCCGCAATCTCAGCTTCACTCATTGGGTTGGCTTTATTGCCTTTACCAAAATCTTTTCGTACTGAATAACTTTCACCATTTTTAAGAACAATAGAGACGAAACTCGTCACAATCGTATGCTGATTATTTTTCTCTTCCTCTGGGGTGAAAGAGCTGTATTCGATTAATTGAATAGCTGATTGAATATCTGGGAGATTGACATATTCATCATGAAACTGATTGAGTCCACAAGCTCTATCTACCAAGAGCGCAGCTAAACAAAACTCTAAGCTAAACTTAGCTTGAAGTTCCGTTTTCGGTTGATGATGCAGTAAAGTGTGATGAATATTTTGACTAGTTTTAAGGATGATTTTCTGTACGTCTTTTACTTGAATATTATGTTCAAGAACTAACTCATGCATTGCCGTCATTGCTGGATGTCCTAGGCTACCGGTTGGGTAGGGCTTTAGCCAAACTCCTCGGTCTAAAAATGACCATGGGTTGCCTAATTTTCCAATAAGACGACTGGCTTCATAGCCACCACCTAAAGCTTGAAAGAAACCTCTCTTCGCTTCTAGAATAATGGGCGATGCTGTAAAGCCTAATTTTTGAAGATCTACCGAAACTATTGCCCCTTCAGCAGAACGGCCAGCATGAAATGGTTTTACCATCGTGCCAAAGTTTTCTTGTAAACCACCAGCTTGGCTAGCAGCAATGCCGAGAGCTATTGCTGTTGCCTGGTTATCGAAATTCTGTAAATGAGCTAAGGCAACGGTGGCTCCTAACATGCCGCAGGTTCCAGTGGAGTGAAAGCCATGCAAAATGTGATTAACGTGGGTTGCATCAAATAATCTACAAGAAACCTCTACACCAACTTGAAAGGCTTTTAAAAATTGTTTGCCAGATACTTGTGTGGTTTCTGAATAAGCCAAGAGTGCTGCTAGTACTGGCGAGGTAGGGTGTATTCCCTGAAACCTACCGGTCTCAGCTTGTAAAGTATCGTCATAGTCATCTGCATGCATGGCAGTGCCATTAGCAAGGGCAGCAAATCTGGGAGACAGTTTTAAATTTGAACCAATGACTGTCGAAGGACCATTGCAATGGAGGCTTTGTAAATATTTTTCTAGCACTTTATTAGGTTCTGAAATAGAGCCAGATAGAGAAACGCCTATGGCGTCTAAAATGGATTTTATTGCTAGTTCATTAACATCATCTGAGAGATCAGAAAGTTTTAATTGTGTAGAAAAGTTCGCAACATATTGCGTCAGCAATGGCAAATCAGATGAGATCTGTGAAAGATCTGTCATGGTGTCTCCTAATATTTTTTGAGTTTAACTCTTTTTATATTAAGATTCTAATCGAAAAAAATCCTAGAGAATAAAAAGAAAGTTTAATTCTTTAGGATTTTTTTTAAGACAGTAAATCAATCTGTATTAATCAGATTGGTGATTTAATAAATTTCTCTGCACCTTGAGCCAATAATTCTTGAGCAAGACTTAAGCCGAGTTTTTCCGCATCGGCAACAGTATTGACTGTTGCCTGTCCAGATGCCTTACAAATTTTACTTCCATCAATACTGGCGACAAAAGAACGCATTTGCATTTGTTGATTTTCCCAAGTCGCATAAGCTGCCAGTGGGACTTCACAGGAGCCGCCGAGCTGACGAGAAACCATTCTTTCGCCAGAAACAGCTAAGAGGGTAGGTAAGTCATTTAAAGGGGCTAACCAATCTTTAATCTGAGGATTACTGCTTAAGGTTTCAATACCTAATGCCCCTTGACTCGGTGCGGGAGTATAAATATCGAGGGGTAAAAATGCAGCAATACGATTTGCCAAGCCTAAGCGTTTTAGACCTGCAGCGGCCAAAATAATTGCTTGAAATGCACCACTATCTAATTTACCTAGACGTGTATCCAAATTGCCACGAAGGGGCTCAATGACTAAATGTGGAAAACGAGATTTTAAAATAGATTCTCTGCGCAGGCTTGAGGTTCCAACAACAGAACCAGGAGGTAACTCTTCTAGACTCTTAAAGTTATTGGAGACAAACGCATCACGCGCATCTTCACGAGCCATGACGCAGGCCAGCTCAAAACCTTCTGGCATCACCATCGGAACATCCTTCAGAGAGTGCACAGCTAAATCTGCTCGCCCTTCCTCCATAGCAGTTTCCAACTCTTTAACAAAAAGGCCTTTTCCGCCAACTTTGGAAAGGGCTTTATCTAATATTTGATCACCTCTGGTTGTCATGCCAAGAATCTGTACGTCACACTCTGGATAAAGATTTTTAAGGCAGTCTCGCAAATACTCGGCCTGCCACATTGCTAGGCGACTTTCACGAGATGCAATAACTAGACGGCTAGGGGGATTTGGCTGGCTCATTATTTTCCTCTTAATTTAGTCGAGGCATCTTTTACTGCTGAAATTAAACTATGTACATGTTCCGGAGGCGTCAATTGATTGATGCCATGCCCTAGGTTAAAGACATGCCCATTCAGAGGATGGGAGCCACTAACTTTTGCATCGGCAAGATTCAAAATACTCTCAGTAACTCTTCTCTCAATTTCTTTAGGGTTTGCGAGTAAAAGAAGTGGGTCAACGTTTCCTTGTATTGCAATTTTTTTACCTGTTTGGTCAAGAGTCTCTCTGGCTAGCTTTAACTCAATGGTCCAGTCTAGTCCAATGACATCTGCTCCTGAATTTGCCATGGTTGGTAGCCAGCCGCCCCCGCCTTTGGTAAAGATGATCACTGGAACTGATTCATACTTCTTATTAGATTTAATTCGTTTGATGATTTTAGCCATCGGATCTAATGAAAATTTCTGATAGTCACCGCTACTTAGCATTCCACCCCATGTGTCGAAGATCATAGCTGCTTGCGCACCTGCATCGATTTGAAGTTCGAGATACTGGGCAACAGACTCCACATTAATGTCTAAGATACGATTCATTAAGTCAGGTCGGTTGTATAACATTTTCTTCGTATTTAAGAAGTCTTTTGAACCGCTACCCTCAATCATGTAGCAAGCCAGTGTCCATGGACTACCAGAAAATCCGATTAGTGGAACGCGCTGTTTACCATCGCGCATCAATGCGGTTCTGATTTCTTTCACAGCATTAAATACGTAGTCGAGTTGACCCATATCTGCAACTTGCAGATTAAGAACTGCTTGCTCTGAATTTAGTGGGTTGGAGAATTGTGGACCTTCACCATTGACAAAACTCAGACCTAATCCCATTGCATCTGGAATTGTGAGAATGTCTGAGAATAAAATTGCCGCATCTAAATCATAACGATCTAGTGGCTGAAGTGTCACTTCGGCAGCATTGGAAGGATTTTTAGCTAGACCTAAAAAGCTACCAGCTTTTGCTCGTGTAGCTTGATACTCAGGTAAATATCTACCCGCTTGTCTCATAAGCCAGACAGGTGTCCTGTCGGTTTCTTCGTACCTACAAGCCCTTAAAAAAATATCGTTTTCTATCATGTTGTCTTTATTTTCTATCATGTTTTCTTTATTGTATATTTCTAGCCTTTATGATTATTTCACACAATTCACGGCTTAGGTAATAACCCTGAAAGATGTTCTAAAGCCTCGGTAACTGAGTATTTAGGCTGATAACCCAAATGAATAGAGGCTTTCTCGATGGATACAGTAAATGCATATCCAGTAAGCCTCACCATTTCTCTCGTGATAGGGGGCGAGCCCTCTAACGGTAAATATTTCCAACCATTTTCAGTGAATTTTGCTAGAGCCCAAGCAAACCAATGAGGGAACGAAAGGCTTGGGATTGGATAGTCACTAATTTGTAATCTTTTTTCCATAAATGATCGAAAACTAATAGCCTCTCCATCAGAAATGAAATAGGCTTCCCCTGTTTGATTTGATTGCAATGCCCGTGCAATGGCCTCGTTCAAATTTTCGATATAACAAGTTGAAAACAAATAATCACCTTGATTAAACCATCCAAATTTCCCTGCCTGAGCAGCCTTACCAATTTGGCGGTCCACGATGTCACCTAGGCCCCATATAAAGGTGGGGCGAAGAGCAATCGTTTTTAAACCATCCTTACCAGCATCTAAAACTAATTGCTCAGCTTTGCCTTTTGACTTTGAATAAGGCAAACCATCAATATGAGTTGATTTTAAAGATTCTGAAATATTTAATAGTGCTCGGGGTTGATTCATGACCACTGATGCGCAACTTAAATAAATTAACTGTTGCACTCCTGCTTTTTTGGCGCTTTCAATGATGGATTGAGTGAGCAAAACATTATTGCGATAGAAATCCTCTTCTTTTCCCCAGGTTGCAACGAATGCACCACAATGAATCACAACGTCAATATTTTGCAATTCAGTAATCAAGGATTTTTCATCAAACAGGTCAACATTGGATAGGTTAAGATTTTTGTCGAGAAAAAGGTTTTGGTGCGAAGTTCTAACATGACTGATAATGTCATGTCCTTGATTCTTTAAAAATCGAGCCAAATGTTTGCCGACAAAGCCTAAAGATCCTGTGAGAAATATTTTCATTTGGGTTATTGGATTATGCTTATTTTTTAAGTAATTTCAATTTTAAAACTTAGCCATTAATAAATGAAAACTATACTTCGCATTTTTGCAATTTTATTGATGCTCTTAGGCATTACTGTGGCAGTAGCCACTGCTGTATTTTGGACATCTGATCTTAAAAAAGTTGAGTTAGAAGAAAAATACAGCAATTCCTCAAGTCAGTTTATCAATGTCGATGGTGACCGAATCCATCTTCAAGATACTGGCAATAAAAATGGCCCCGCCATTGTTTTTATTCACGGCTTCGGGGCTAGTTTACATACTTGGGAAGAATGGTCAAAAGATTTGAACGCAGACTACCGGGTTATTCGCTTTGACCTACCAGGGTTTGGTTTAAGTGGGCCAGATCAGAAGGGGGATTACTCCGATGATCGAACGAACTTACTTCTTTTGGAAATTATCGATCAGTTAAAACTGAAGAAAGTTAATATTGTTGGAAATTCAATTGGTGGAAGGATGGCATGGTATTTCACAGCAAAATTTCCAGAGCGTGTATCAAAACTTGTTTTAATTTCTCCGGATGGGTTTGAAAGTCCAGGGATGATATACAACAAAGCTCCAGAAGTTCCCTCCTACATGAATGCCATTGAGTATGTTTTTCCTAAATTTATGTTTAGAGAAAACTTGGAATTTGCTTATGCAAATAAAAGTGTTTTAACTCAGTCTTTATTTGATCGGTATTATGAATTAGCTTTATTGCCAGGAAACCGTCGTGCAATGGTCGATAGGATGCGCCAGACTGTTTTAAAAGACCCTAATTTGTATTTAAAAGATATTCATTGCCCAGTGCTTCTTCTGTGGGGTGAAAAGGATGGCATGATTCCAATTCAAAACGCGCAGGATTATCTAAATCTCATACCGCAGGCTAGATTACAAAAAATCCCTGACATAGGACATTTACCTCACGAAGAAGATCCTAAAAGAAGTTTGCCTTTTTTAAGGGATTTTTTAAAAGAGTAGAAAAATTTCTTTTCCAAAAATTTGAAACCGCTCTCATTTCCAAAAATGCTTTAGTGAATTATGGTCTTTAATTTTTCCAAAATTTTAATAGGTCTAGGTATGGTTAAAGATTTATTAAAGGCATCGAGCACATCTTTTTTCAACTCATTCGTTACATTGCAAATCAAATCAGCACCAAAATCTTCATGATTTTTTGAAAGATTAGAGAAACCACGCCCCTTAAGTAATACAACGATCTTAGGGTTCAAAGAGAACTCATGAATATGCCCAATGAGATTTTTTAATCGTGCTAATTGGCCTGATTTAAAAATGGTTGGGCTTTGGGATAAATCTAATACATCGATATTATTGGTATTAACGTATTTTAAAAGTTCCTCATCTGTTTTAGAGAAATTAAGCGTTACATCCATACCAGCTTGCCAGAGGATTTCATAGTCAATCACACTTGAAATAATATGTTGTTCCCCAGGCATATTAGCTACGGTTACTTTAGGTGAGTTACTCAAATAATTACTAGAGTGAAAGTGGCGTATTTTTCTAAAAAAGACCAAGGCACGATTTAGCGCAATCGTCACCTCAAAATCATTAAATAAGTCCTCCGCACTGAGGTCTCCTAAATTTACGGCTAAAGGGGCAATGACAAATGAATAAAAGTTGCCTAAGGATTGGTTGTTTTTCTGAAAATAAGTTTGTAACATTTTTTCAGGCAAATCTGTCTTATCAGTTATCAGAAGTTTTGCTAGGCGATGTATTTCGTAATTATCACTAACCGTAGAAAACGAATCTATTTCATGATTCTTTAAAAGAGCTGGCCAAATATCTTCTCGTACGAGATTAAATAACAGGTCCGAGATTCTATCTTTTGGGTTGTATAAATCAATCGAACCTTTATAGACATTTTTTTGTTTAAAAAGCTTCATGTTCCAGCCTGAATACAATCTGAAAGGGGAAAAGCTTAATGGCTGAATTTCTGTGATGAAATGTCGATCATCAGCTAAAATTTTTGCCCAAATATTATCAAGTTTATCTGGTGGTCCTTCAATGGATTGAAAAAAATCTCCATTGTTGTATAAAAAGATTCCCGTTACTCCTAATTTTTTATTATTAGCAGAAGCTGCTGATTCTAGCTCAATTAATTCGTCATCATTAAAAGCTTGTAAAGCCTTACTGCGGTACGATAAATGGGCAATTACAGGAGCTTGAGAAGAATTTTTAGGCTTTATTAAGTCAATAGCCTTAGTCACTAACGGAATCACATGATCTCCTTTTTATTATGACTTGAACAATTATGCCCAAGAACTTCTAATTTGCCAGCTCCCTAATCCGATAGAGTTGATGATTAAAACTCTACAGTTTAAAAAGTTTTATTACAAAAATAGCTAATGAGGATGACCGAATGAGAGGCACTTCATTTTTCTGTGGCAAAAATACGAATTAAGTGAATAATTTATAAAATTACACAATTAATGTCAATTATAATTTACACATTAAATTGAATTCTTAGGGAAAATACTAATCTTGATGAATTTTTACCATAAAAATGTATGTTAGATTAACCAATAATTTTCAAAAAAACGGATAGCAATATAAGAGGTAAGAGACATGGCTTTAAATTTTCCATTCACAGCAATTGTTGGCCAAGAAGAGATGAAATTGGCAATGATTCTTTCGACTATTGATCCAAGTATCGGAGGAGTCCTTGTTTTTGGTGATCGAGGAACAGGTAAATCAACGATGGTCAGATCCTTAGCCGCTCTCCTACCTGCCATGAGTGCGGTTGAAGGTTGCAGTTACCACTGCGATCCCTTGGGAAAAATTTTATGTAGTAACTGCGCAGCGCTAAAAGCAACTGGCACAAAATTTAAATCCCAAACAATTGATGCGCCGGTAGTGGATTTACCACTTGGTGCAACTGAGGATCGTATCGTTGGCTCTTTAGATATTGAGAAGGCTTTATCCCAAGGTGTTAAGTCTTTTGAAAGTGGCTTATTAGCAAAAGCGAATCGTGGTTATTTATATATTGATGAGGTCAATTTATTAGAAGACCACTTAGTTGATTTGCTCATTGACGTTGCTGCTTCAGGCGAAAATGTGGTTGAACGCGACGGTTTGAGTATTCGTCACCCAGCAAAATTTGTATTGATTGGTAGTGGCAACCCTGAGGAGGGTGAATTACGCCCACAACTATTAGATCGTTTTGGTTTGTCTGTCGAGGTCAAAACCCCAAGTGATGTGATGATGCGTATTGAGATTATCAAACGTCGCGAATTATATGAGCGTGATCCGGAGGCTTTTATCCAGCAATGGTCCGAAGCACAAAATGAATTACGAGAAAAAATCATTGCTTCCCGTAAGCGTCTTCTGAAGGTGCAAGTTAGTGATGAGATATTGATTCAGGTATCGCAGTTGTGCGCGCATTTGGGAGCTGATGGTTTACGTGGTGAACTGACATTGATGCGGGCGATTCGCGCTATTTGTGCGTTTGAAAATAAAAAAGTTGCAAATTTAGATATGCTTAAACGGATTGCACCATACGGGCTAAGACACCGCCTGCGGCGTGATCCATTGGATGATACAGGTTCAACAGTTCGTATTGAGCGGGCTTTAGAAGAAATATTCCCAAAGTAAATGGCGCAGCCCTCACAGTATTCCGAGCAGGATCAAAGGCGTTGGTCTGATGCTTGCTTGGTTGCAAAAATCGTAGCTATTGATCCAGCAGGACTTGGCGGAATTTGGGTGAAATCCCAAGCAGGCCCCGTACGAGATCAATGGTTAAAGGGATTTCTGGATTTAATCGAAGGTCAAGTTTCACTGATTAAAGTGCCAACTAACGCTGATGAGGGTGCTCTGATTGGTGAACTTGATTTATTAAAAACCTTAGCTCAGCAGAAAAAGATTTACTCGCAGGGTATTTTGGATCAAATCCAAAATGGTTTACTGCTCATGCCAATGGCGGAGCGGATGAAATCCCATACGGCTGCCTTATTGACCCAAGCTTTCGATATCAAAGGGCAATTCGGCATGATTGCTTTTGATGAAAGTCTGACCGAAGAAGACCAACATTTATTAACTCGCTTGGAAGAGCGCTTAGGATTTCAGATTAACTTAGAAGGCTTGTCTTACCGTCAATGTACGTTTGCTTTAGAGTCCATTGATATTTTGCAAATCAGAGCAAATTTTAAGCTAATTGAAGTACCAATCGAAGCGCTGGAAGCGATCATGATTGCTGCGCAATCATTTGGGATAGATTCCTTGCGCGCGGGTTTATATGCGGTGCGTGCAGCACGAGTTCTTGCTGCAATGCGAGGTAGTGAGTATCTTGAGCAGGGTGATATACAAATGGCAACTCGATTGGTGTTTGCCCACCGTATCACACGTCTGCCTCAATCTAAAGAAGATCAAGTAGAGCAAAATCCACCTGAAGAAACACCCCCAGATGATTTACCGAATCCAAACGATTTACCACCGCCGCCAAATGAACCACCACCATCAGACCAACAGTCAGCGGATGAAAAAAAGCAAGATAATCTTGAGGCTCCAACTGACGCGCCATCCTTAAATCGTCAAGATTTAGAAAAAATGATTATTGAGGCAAGTAAAGCTAATTTATCGCAAAACCTACTTGACTCTTTTGATCAGAATCTAAAAATAATCAAAACGAATGAAAGTTCCCAAGGTAAAGTTGGTCAATTACAAAAAGGATTGTTAAGCGGTCAGGCGATGCCTTCTCGTAAGGGGCGACCAAGTTATAAACACAAAGTAGATATCTTAAAAACAATTCAGGCTGCTAGTCCTTGGCAAAAAATTCGGCGTTTAGAAATGCAGGGAGATAGGGCATCTGCTAAAGGTATTATCGTGAAGGCAGATGACATTTACCTCAAACAATTCGTCCAACGAACAACGACTGTTACGGTGTTCGTAGTCGATGCCTCAGGGTCATCTGCTATGGATCGTTTATCAGAAGCTAAGGGTGCGGTTGAGTTACTTTTGGCGCAATGTTATATCCGTAGAGACCAGGTAGCTCTCATTACTTTCCGTGGCAAAACTGTGGAGCTAGTTCTGCCTCCTACTAGGTCACTTGTTCGCGCAAAGCGTCTATTAGCAGGTATGCCGGGTGGAGGGGGGACGCCGCTTGCTGCCGCTATCCAAGATGCAGCGCAGTTTGGTAAAAAGCTGAAGTCTAAAGGCCAAACCCCGCTGCTCATTCTTTTAACTGATGGTCGGGCGAACGTTGCGCTGGATGGAGTTGGAGGTCGTGAGCAAGCCTTTCAAGATGCATTAGTTTGTGCCAAAAAAGCGCGCGCAGAACAATTGAAAATGTTGTTTATTGATACATCAATGCGACCACAAGAAGCGAATCAAACAATGGCGAATGAACTTGGTGCACACTACTTACCCTTACCTCAAGGTAAGTCTGCATCGGTTGTTCAGGCCGCAAAAATATTAATCGATTAAAGTTGTGACTTAGATTTTTTATCTTTTTTAGATTGGCCGATTCTGCCCATGGATTGGTTGCCAAAGTGGTATGCTCTGAGAAACATGCCTATGCCAAAAATGCCAATCACGATACAAATTACTTTTAAAGTTAAGCTCATCTTATTCCTTTAATTAGGTAGTTGGTCAATCGTTTGTTCAATAATTTCGATACTTCTATTTGTACTTACTTCAGGTAATAAATGTCCACCGTCTTCAAGATAAACAGTTGCCTTTGGGAAGTATTTTTTTATAATCGGTGTGAGTGAAGACTGTTTTACCCATAGATCTTGCTTACCAACAACAAATACAAATTGGGTTTGAATGAGCGCGCTTTTAGTTAGTAATAATGGGATATCGGAGGCCGCCATGAAATTCATGGATCCATAAATATGACTTTGTTCTTTGAACAAATATCGATACGGCTCGCGTTGCTCCTCGCTCAGTATCGAGTTGGTTGAATCTAATAATTTGTTAATCATGTTGGTTTTAGGGATGCTAGCCGCAAGTAAGCTTGCAGTCAGTCCTGAAGTCATCAAAGGATTAATCAGTGGGCCTAAAAAGAATAATAAGCTACTTGGTGGACTGACTAAAGAGGGATTAAAACCAATAATTACCTCTGGTGGTTTTGCTAGGAGTAAGCCTAATGACAAAGCACAATTCGTTCCTGCAGAATGCCCGACGATGACATTTGGTGATGGTATTTCAATGGTTTCTAGCAAAAGCTTTAATTGCTTGGATATTTCATCGATATGTAATTGGGATTTTTCAGCGCCACGGCTAAAACCGTGTCCAGGTAAATCAACTGCAAGAACGGTGTAATTTGCCTTGAGATGATTGAAGATATTTACCCAGGAATGAGTTGATGCCCCTGTACCGTGTATAAATAGAATCGACTTTGCTTCTGGATCTGCATGCTTAGACAACTGAAAGTGCCAATTGATGCCGGAAAGTTTCATGGACTGACTGAATTGCCGGTTAGGCCAGTGTGATGGTAATCGGGAAAGATCGGTCGTCAGTGTCATTTGGGTAGGTTTATATTTTTAGTCTTATTTCTCATTCGACAGATTACTTTACATTTTCTTTTGCAATTTACAAAACAATAAAATTATCATCAATGAATGGTTAGGGTTTGCCCTATATTTTGTTGAATTGTTTGACTTTCCTAATTGAAGTGTCTATATTTGTTTACATATTAAGTGAACAATATTATTTACACTTTGTTTAGATTATAAATTACGGGGAGTCAACATGTCAGCTAAATTGCTTATTGAGCATGCTCTTGAAGAGGTTTTAAAGTCCTTTGAAAATCAAGGTGGACCAGAATCACTCAATCAGGCTATTCGACATGCTGTCATTCCTGGTGGTGCGAGAATTCGTCCGCAACTCTGTTTAGCCGTTGCTTTTGCCTGCGGCAATGATGATCCGAAATTGGCGATGGGTGCGGCTGTGGCTTTGGAATTAATGCATTGCGGCTCTTTGGTACATGATGATTTACCTTGCTTTGATAATGCTGAATTGCGCAGAGGTATCCCCTCAGTGCACGCGGCTTATGGCGAACGTTTAGCCGTGCTCGCAGGCGATGCATTGATTGTCATGGCTTTTGAATCTCTACTAAACGCAGCACAAGATTCTTTGAATCGCCTAGCACCGGTCATGAAAATCATTGCTCAGGGCGTCGGCGTCCCCAATGGAATTATCGCAGGACAAGCTTGGGAATGTGAGCCCAAAGTGAACTTAAGAACTTATCAAAAAGCTAAAACAGGCGCTTTGTTTTCAGCAGCAACTTCTGCTGGAGCGTCAGCAGCGGGGTCAGATCCGCTCGTTTGGGCCACTCTAGGCGATAGCTTGGGAGAAGCCTACCAAGTGGCGGATGATATTCGTGATGTGATTGGTGACATGCAAAGTTTGGGTAAGCCGGTTGGTAAAGATCTAGAGTTAGATCGTCCTAGTGCAACCCGTCAATTAGGCCTTGATGGCGCAGTTGAGTATTTTGATGAACTAGTAGCCCGCGCTATTCACTCAATTCCAGAGTGTCCAGGACAGGATATGTTGAAGAAGTTGGTCCTGAGTGAATCAGAGCGATTGGTGCCAAATGCTTTATATGACAGAGTTCAGAAAGAATTGGTTCAAAAGTCTAACAAGACTTCTACGGTTTAATTGAATGGAAAATATTTCCTTGAATATGTTACCTATTAATAAGGATAAATACTCCTTATTAGATAAAATTTTGATCAGAAAAGATCGATTAATTGCCAATCGACAATTCCAAAGAGTCGTTGCTAAAGTTCCTTTTTTGAGCTCGATTTCTAAGAGTAGAGCAAAGGGTGTGTTTGACCTCATGGCTGGTTTTGTGTATTCCCAAATATTGCTAGCATGTGTTCGTGTTCGTCTTTTTGACCACCTATCAAATGGTCCTTTAAGTCTAGAAGAGCTATCAAAAAAAGTGGATATGCCAATCAAGGGTTTGGAGAGGTTATTACTAGGAGCTCAGTCTCTAGAGCTCATCGAAACCAGAGGCAATCGTTTTGCCTTAGGAACTCTAGGAGCCCCTCTAGTAGGTAATCAAGCTTTATTGTCAATGATTGAGCACCATGGAGCGCTTTATCAGGATTTACGTGATCCCGTTGCTTTATTACGTGGTGAACTCAAAGAAAAAGCTCTAGAAAGCTATTGGCCCTACATTACAGAACAAAGTGAAGAGTTAAAGAGTTTGAGTGACACAGATAAGGTGTCTCAGTATTCAGCTCTCATGTCAGATTCTTTGCCACTTGTGGCTGATGAAGTGATTGATTCGTATAGCTTTAATCAACATCAATGTTTATTGGATGTTGGCGGTGGTCAAGGAACCTTTATTTCTCTTTTAAGTGAGCGTGTCAATCATCTGCAATTTCAACTGTTCGATTTACCTGGGGTCGCTCAATTAGCCCAAGAAAAGTTGGATGAAAAATTGGGTGCCGGAAGAGTTAAGTGTTTTGGCGGTGATTTTTTCAATCATCCAATACCGAGTGGTGCTGATCTTGTAACACTGATACGAGTTATTTTCGATCATGACGATGCCCGAGTAAAGCAATTACTAAGGTCTATTTATCAGTCTTTACCCTCAGGTGGAAGGCTTTTGGTCGCTGAACCAATGGCAAATACGGAAGATTTGCCAGCAATGGGACAGGCTTATTTTGGGTTTTATTTGTTAGCTATGGGTAGGGGAAGGCCAAGAAGTTCTCAAGAAATAAAAGATTTTTTAATTGAGGCTGGCTTTAAAAGAACGAAATTAGTTAAAAACATGATGAAAATCAATGCTCAAATCGTTGTTGCTGAGAAGTAAGTAATTAACCTTGTTAGGGTAATTACTGATGTGAAAAAAAGGAATCAATGTAAAATTAAGTTTACATTGATGTTGTAAATAAAAATTAACAGGGACTACAAGTGGAAGCTCAAGCAATTGTAATCAATCAACCTAAACAGGTTTCTTTGAAAAAATTACAAATTGATGATTTTGGCATGGATGATGTTGCTGTTGAAATGGAATATAGCGGAATCAGTACAGGCACTGAAAAATTAATCTGGAGTGGTTTGATGCCGCAATTTCCAGGTATGGGGTATCCATTAGTTCCTGGTTATGAATCCGTAGGACGGGTTACACAAGTTGGTGAAAACGCCTTACTAAAGGTCGGTCAGCGTGTGTTTGTCCCAGGAGCAAAATGCTATGGTGAAGTAAAAGGCTTGTTTGGTGGCGCTTCCTCCCATGTAGTCATTCCTGCTCAAAGATTAACGCTGCTAGAAGATGAAGATAAAGCAGAGGATATCCTTCTTGCATTGGCAGCCACTGCTTACCATGTAACAGAAGGTAAAGAACAAGCTCAACCAGACTTAATTATTGGTCATGGTGTCGTTGGAAGACTTCTTGCCCGTATTGCTGTTGCTAAAGGAAAAATACCTGTCGTTTGGGAGACAAACCCAATCCGCTCTTCAGGTGCTATGGGCTATAAAGTAATTCATCCTAAGGATGATGATTTTCATCAATATGGTGTTATTTGTGATGCCAGTGGTGATTCCGAAATAATAAATACCCTAGTAAGCCGCTTACGTCCACAAGGAGAAATTATCCTTGCCGGATTTTATGATCGCCCAATCTCTTATAACTTTGCTCCTGCTTTTATGCGTGAAATGAAAATGCGCATTGCAGCACAGTGGCAACCAAAAGATATTGAAGAAGTTCATCAACTCATTCGCTCTAAGCAATTGTCTTTGGATGGGTTGATTACACATACCAGCAACCCTCAGGAAGCTGGTTCAGCCTATCACACTGCATTTAACGATATGCAATGCTTAAAAATGACTCTAAATTGGAGAACAGCGTAATGAATAATCCTATACCAGCAGAAGCAACTGTGCAATTTATGAATTTAAAAAAAGAGGCTGCAATGGAACCAGATCCAGTCTCTACAAAGCCGGTTACCAAAGAGACGCAAATTATTGCTATCTACGGTAAGGGTGGAATTGGGAAGAGTTTTACTTTAGCGAACCTGTCTTACATGATGGCCCAGCAAGGTAAAAAAGTTTTGTTAATTGGCTGCGATCCAAAAAGTGATACGACATCCTTACTCTTTGGCGGTAAAGCTTGTCCAACCATTATTGAAACATCATCAAAGAAAAAATTAGCGGGAGAGTCCGTTGAAATTGGTGACGTCTGTTTTAAACGTGATGGCGTATTCGCAATGGAACTAGGCGGTCCTGAGGTCGGACGTGGTTGCGGTGGACGCGGAATTATTCACGGCTTTGAGACGCTTGAAAAATTAGGATTCCATGACTGGGGTTTTGATTATGTTCTCTTAGACTTCTTAGGAGACGTTGTTTGCGGTGGATTCGGTTTACCAATTGCTCGCGATATGTGCCAAAAAGTAATCGTTGTAGCAAGTAATGATTTGCAATCCTTATATGTGGCTAACAATGTTTGCTCTGCGGTTGAATATTTCCGTAAGCTCGGCGGCAACGTTGGTGTGGCAGGTATGGTAATTAATAAAGATGATGGAACTGGTGAAGCTGCAGCGTTTGCTGAGCGCGCTGGGATTCCAATTCTTTCAGCAATCCCTGCAAACGAAGATATTCGTCGTAAGAGTGCTAATTACGAAATTATTGGTAAACCAGGTACTGAATGGGCTAGTTTATTCAGTACGCTCGGAGATAACGTTGCAAAAGCTCCACCAGTAAGACCTAAGCCATTGACACAAGATGAGTTATTGGGATTGTTCTCAGGAGACCAAGTTGGTCGTAGCGTTGTGCTTGAGCCAGCAAGTCTATTTGACATGGTTGGTAAGGTTGAATTGCATAAAGATTCACTCGAAGTCATTTACGACAAAGCCTAATCATGACTGAGAAAAAAATAATCCCTATCCTAAATAATCCAGAAGCAATTAATGCTGATGGTCTAGGTTGTCATTCAGGTGCCGAGCTAATGATTGAGGCTGCAAAAGCATCCAATAAATCAGAAATTTTGCAGCGTTATGCAAAGGATTATCCTAAGGGTCCTCATGATCAGCCGCAAAGTATGTGTCCTGCTTTTGGATCATTACGAGTTGGTCTAAGAATGCGACGTACTTCAACCATTTTGTCAGGATCCGCCTGCTGTGTTTATGGACTGACATTCACATCACACTTCTACGGAGCAAAAAGAAGTGTAGGTTATGTACCGTTCAATTCTGAGAGCCTAGTTACTGGTAAGTTATTTGAAGATATTCGAGACGCGGTTTATCTAGAGGCCGATCCTGTTAAGTATGACGCCATTGTCATTATTAATTTATGTGTTCCAACAGCGAGTGGAGTACCGCTACAGTTGTTACCAAAAGAAATTAATGGCGTTCGTATTATCGGTATTGATGTGCCAGGTTTTGGTGTTCCAACTCATGCAGAAGCAAAAGATGTATTAGCTGGTGCAATGCTTAAATATGCAAGAAGTGAAGCAGAAGCGGGTCCAGTCACTGCACCGCGTCAAGGTAAATCTGAAAAACCTACCATTACACTATTAGGTGAGATGTTCCCTGTAGATCCGGTTGGTATCGGTATGATGCTTGAGCCAATGGGTCTTGCTGCGGGTCCAGTTGTACCAACTCGTGAATGGCGTGAGTTATATCAAGCGCTCGACTGTGCTGCAGTAGCGGCGATTCATCCGTTTTATACAGCAAGTATTCGCGAGTTTCAAGCAGCTGGAAGAACTATTGTTGGTTCTGCTCCAATTGGTTATGACGGTACTGCTGCCTGGCTTGAAGCGATTGGTAAATCATGCAATATCTCTGCCGATCTGATTGCGGCAGCTCAAAATAAATTTTTACCATTGATAAAAGGTGCTTTATCAGCTAAACCTATTAAGGGTCGAATCACCTTAAGTGGTTACGAAGGATCCGAGTTATTAGTAGGACGCCTCTTGGTAGAAAGTGGTGCTGATTTACGTTATGTAGGTACAGCATGTCCTAAAACGATTTGGAGTGAAAACGACAAAAATTGGTTAGAGTCAAAAGGTGTTCATGTTCAGTACCGTGCCTCTCTAGAGGATGACTTGGCAGCAATTGATGAGTTCCGTCCTGATCTTGCGATTGGTACAACACCCGTCGTACAAAAGGCTAAACAACTTGCGATACCTGCTTTGTACTTTACTAATTTAATTTCTGCACGACCTTTGATGGGAGTTGCTGGCGCAGGATCTCTTGCACAAGTAATTAATGCGGCGATTGCTAACAAACACCGCTTCAAAGTGATGGAAGACTTTTTTGGTGAGGTTGGCTCAGGTCATAATGCTGGAGTTTGGGACGAAGTACCATTAGACAGACCCGACTTTAAAGCAAATGTTCGCCGACGTTTAGAAAAAGAAATGAAAAAACGTAAAGCAGAGGAGATGGGCTAATGTTGATATTAGATCATGATCGCGCTGGCGGATATTGGGGAGCAGTATATGTATTCACTGCTATCAAAGGCTTACAAGTAGTCATTGATGGGCCAGTTGGCTGTGAAAATTTACCCGTCACATCAGTGTTGCATTACACCGATGCACTACCACCGCATGAGTTACCTATTGTTGTTACTGGACTCGCTGAAGAACAGCTTGGACGTGAAGGTACAGAAGAGTCAATGAAACGAGCTCATAAAGTATTAGATCCAGATTTACCGTCAGTTGTTGTCACAGGATCTATTGCAGAAATGATCGGTGGAGGAGTAACTCCAGTAGGTATGAATATTGCTAGGTTTTTACCTAGAACGATTGATGAAGATCAGTGGCAAAGTGCGAATCGTGCCATGTATTGGTTATGGACTGAATATGGTATCAAACATATTCCAGAACGCCCAGTTCGTAAAGAAGGTGAAAAGCCGCGCGTCAATATTATTGGCCCTGCCTATGGCATGTTCAATATGTATAGTGACCTCGCAGAAATCAAGCGCTTAGTCGAAGGCATTGGCGCTGATATTAATATGGTATTTCCACTAAGTAGTCATTTAGCAGATGTGGCAAACCTTGTGGATGCTGATGTCAATATTTGTATGTATCGAGAATTTGGACGCTTATTATGTGAAAATCTCGATCGCCCTTATTTGCAAGCGCCGATTGGTATGCACAGTACAACTCAATTCTTAAGAAAGTTAGGCGAGTTATTAGGTATAGATCCAGAGCCATTTATTGCTAAGGAAAAACATACTACTTTAAAACCTATTTGGGATTTATGGCGTTCCGTTACCCAGGACTTTTTTGGGACTGCTAGTTTCGGTATCGTTGCGAATGAAACCTACACTAGAGGAATGAGGAGTTTTCTAGAAGACGAGATGGGCTTACCTTGTAATTTTGCTGTCTCAAGAAAACCTGGCGATAAAACTAATAATCAAGAAATCCGTGAACATGTTCAAAAGAAAACACCATTAGTTTTATACGGTAGTTTTAATGAACGGATGTACGCAGCTGAAGTGGGTGGGCGAGCTGCTTTTATTCCTGCATCATTCCCTGGAGCAATTATTCGTCGTCATACTGGTACTCCATTTATGGGCTATGCAGGGGCAACTTATATTATCCAAGAGTTTTGTAATGCTCTATTTGATGCATTGTTCCATATTCTTCCTTTAGGAACTGATCTAGATAAAGTGGAGGCAACACTTGCTAAACCTGGTCAATTAGAAAACTTACCGTGGGACGAACAAGCTCAAATGATTCTTAATGAGATCGTTGCAAATCAACCAGTTCTAACACAAATCTCTGCAGCAAAACGTTTACGTGATCGCGCGGAACGTGAGGCGAGATTAGCAGGTGCTTCACGCGTGACTGAGGAATTATTAAATCGTATTCAGGCAACAGTAGGCGCCGGAGTCAATTAATGAGAATACCAACTCATTTGTTGAAGTGTAAAGAATTTGACGGCTTTCCGTCATATCCCCAAGCTACACGGGGTGAGTGTAGTAACTGTAGTTTTGTTTTTAGGAGTTATCAGCATGAGTGAAAACAGATCTGTATCTGGTTTAACCGATGATGAAGCAAAAGAGTTTCATGTATTTTATGTGCAAGGGCTGGTTGGTTTTGTATCCATCGCAGTTGTTGCTCATATTCTTGTATGGGCTTGGCGTCCTTGGTTTAGTTAATGTTGTTGTAAAAAAATAAAGGAAATATCATGGAAAAAAAAGCAGAATTAATATCAAAGGTTATGGAGAATGATTCCATATCTTTCCGAGTAATTTTTATTTTATGTTTTGTCATTTGTTTCATGGTTACTTTATTAACGTACTTTCTGCCGATGGGGTGGCGTAGTTGGTTACCAGGTTCAGAGGGAGGTAAATCTCTTTTTGATTCAACCAAGGCAGGTGTTTATAGCTTTATGTCTTTCTTAACTTAGGAGAAGCATTATGTGGAGAATTTGGAAACTATACGACCCTTTGAGGGCGATGGTAGCACAAGGCGTTTTTCTCTTTTCATTAGCCGC
>CANFME010000005.1 GCA_947448305.1 Burkholderiaceae bacterium | reverse complement strand
ATTTGATTTGCCCGTTTTAAATTACAGAGCCTTAGTGAATGAAGTAACCGCTTCAAGATTCTGGGAAATGGGCGAAAGTCAAGATTATGATTCTAAAGAGTTTAAATACAATAACTATATAGCTAGGTACCATCTACGTCATTTGGACTTAATGGATCTTTTGGCATTTTACCAATCAAAAGCGAATGCTCCACTAGATTCTCTAGCAAAACTTTGTGGTTTTCCTGGCAAGATGGGAATGGACGGTTCACAAGTATGGCCCGCCTATTTGGAAGGTAAACTCCCAGAGATTCGCCGTTATTGTGAAACAGACGTGGCGAATACCTATTTAATGTACTGTCGATTTCAGCTTTTAAGAGGTGCCTTTTCAAAAGAAGAGTATCTTTTAGAACTTGAATTTGTGAAGAAAACTTTACTTAAAGAGGCCAATAACCCAGAGGGCACGCATTGGCATGAATATCTATCTGGTTTTACGAATGCGTTATCTTGAGAAAAAAATCGATAAGTCCACTTCAGGGCCAAAAAAAGACCGTTAAAATTCACGCCATTGATTTAGAAGCGAATGGTATTGGCAGACTACCCGAAGACGATCCTAACTCTCCCGGAAAAATTGTCTTTATCAATGGAGCTATGATCGGTGAAAAAGTAAACTATACAATAACTCAGGATAAAAGCAGATTTCAAAAAGGCAGGATTAATTCAATAACCTCTGAGTCTTTTTCAAGGATAAAACCTCGATGCCATTGGTATGGTAATTGTGGTGGTTGCACCATGCAACATATTGATTCTCGAACCCAGATTGCTATTAAACAAAGGGCCTTAGAAGATAACCTACGCTTCATCGGTCGGGTGACTCCGCAATTGATCATGCGTCCAATTGTCAGTTCAGACTGGGGCTATCGCCATCGTACTAGGTTAAGTGTAGTCAATCGATCCATTAAAAAGGGCACTGTACTAGTTGGTTTTCATGAGCCTCAAAATCGCTACGTTTCAGATATGACTTCATGCGAAATACTCCCTGAGGAATGGTCGCATTTATTGATACCGCTTCGTGAGTTCGTCATGGCACTGTCGATACGGGATCGTGTGCCACAAATTGAGTTATCACGCGGGGACGCTTCCTCCATCAGAAATTCAGTCATGGTAATACGACATTTATTACCTTTCACAATCCAAGATGAAGGCCTTATAAAGCAATTTGCTGACGAGCACAATCTGTGGATTTGGACCCAAGCGCAGGGTGTTGAAACGACTAAACCCTTTTATCCCTTAGAGGGCGAGTTGTTTTATACGATTCCAGAGTTTGATCTGAAGTTACATTACCATCCAACGGATTTTACACAGGTCAATCATGCGATGAATCAAGTGATGGTTTCTAAGGCGATTAGACTATTAGAAATTGAACCACAAGAAAGGGTTTTAGACCTGTTTTGTGGGATTGGTAACTTTACCTTAGCTATCGCCAAAAAAGCAAATCAAGTGTTAGGCATTGAGGGTAGTCATGAACTGTTCGAAAGAGCTAAAAGTAATGCTTTATTGAATAGGGTTGATCATAATACTGATTGGCTTCAAGCCAATTTATTTGACGTAACGACTGCAATCATTAAATCTTGGGGAATGGCCAGCAAATGGTTGATTGATCCACCAAGAGATGGGGCCTTTACCTTGGTTAACTCTTTAGCAACATTAGCCTCTTCTCAAGATGATGGTGATCAATTATTTTTACCCAAAAGAATTGTTTATGTGTCATGCAATCCTGCAACCCTAGCTAGGGATGCTGAGGTATTAGTGCATCAAGCGGGGTATCAGTTGTTGCAGGCTGGGATTATGAATATGTTCCCACATACATCACATGTTGAATCAATCGCCGTCTTTGAGAGGGCGTAAAAAAAGCTGCTTTTGAAAAGCAGCTTTTAATTTGAGTTAAATTCTTTTAATCTCTATCGCCACCAACGATACCGAAAATTGCAAGTAAATTAGTGAAGATGTTGTATACGTTCAAATAAATGGAGAGTGTTGCCATAACGTAGTTTGTTTCTCCGCCATTTACGATTCTTTGTACATCAACCAAAATAAACGCTGAAAAAATACCAACTGCAAAAACCATAATGGTTAACATTAGGGCGGGTATTTGCAAGAAAATGTTGGCAACGGAAGCAAGAATCATCAACACTACACCAATAAACAACCATTTTCCAAGACCTTCAAAATTGGATTTTGAAGTTGCTGCCCATGAAGCCATACCGAATAAAATAAG
Source organism: Burkholderiaceae bacterium (assembly GCA_947448305.1). Taxonomy (GTDB): domain Bacteria; phylum Pseudomonadota; class Gammaproteobacteria; order Burkholderiales; family Burkholderiaceae; genus Polynucleobacter. Next base: position 50,972 of record CANFME010000005.1, on the reverse strand, counting down.
AGCGGTTGAACCAAACGCCATCATAATCAATTCAGCTCCATTTCTAAATTGAAGCGTATGGGTGAGTAATCCAGTCAGCATTAAACCCATAAAGAAAGTGAAGCCGAGCAATAGCAATACGCCAGTTCCAGAGTTTTTGTTCTTTTCAATACCCCAGAAGAAAGCAAATGCGACGGCCATGAAAATGACCATTCCCATTATCGGGCTGGATTTGAAAAAAGAGAAACCAGTTGTAACACCAATCCATGCACCTAACATGGTTGGTAGCATTGAAACAGCTAGCAAAGCAAAGGTATTACGCAATACTCTATTTCGGGTTATGGCGTCTGATAGACCACTTCGACCACTATATCCAAAACTATTTAATTCACTCATTGTTAACGCTCCTTGAAAGGTATTTATGAATACTTATTTTTTAAATCTTATTGCCCAATTATAGGCATTTTTCAGAGTTTCAATAGGCTCATTAAAAAATAACCCTTTTTTCTTGTTTTATTCTACAAAAAGTTAATTACTTGTCAATGTGTTTAATTTAATTTATAAGGGTTTTAACCTATTATTAAGCAATTAACTAGGTATAATGTTATCTTTTATTATTAATCAGGAGCTTTTCTCATGGCAATCGAAAGAACACTTTCAATTATTAAACCAGACGCAGTTGCAAAAAATGTAATTGGACAAATTTACAGCCGTTTCGAAAACGCTGGTTTAAAAGTTATTGCTGCAAAGATGGTTCATCTATCTGAAGTGGAAGCTGGTCAATTTTACGCTGTTCACAAAGAGCGTCCTTTTTTCAAAGATTTAGTCGGTTTCATGATTTCTGGCCCTGTAATGATTCAGGCACTAGAAGGTGAAAATGCTATTTTGAAAAATCGTGAATTGATGGGTGCAACAGATCCGTCAAAAGCTGAAAAAGGTACTATTCGTGCTGATTTTGCGCAAAGTATCGATGCTAACGCTGTTCACGGCTCTGACGCTGCGGATACAGCTGCTGCAGAAATCGCTTTCTTTTTTCCAGGTATGCAGGTTTACACACGTTAATTGATGACCAATAAACCCCGTACTAATCTTTTAAATCTTGACGGGGACAGGCTGGCAAGCTTTATAGCCGGCCTGGACGAAAAACCTTTCAGAGCAAAGCAATTGATGCGTTGGATTCACCAACGCGGTGTTTCTGACATTCATCAAATGAGTGATTTAGCGAAAACTTTTCGTGCTCAATTAGAGGATTTAGTCGAAATTAAATCCTTGCCAGTCATTTCAGATCAAACGGCCTCAGATGGAACTCGAAAATGGCTTTTAGATGTTGGTGAGGGCAATGCTGTTGAAATGGTCTACATACCTGAAGAAGATCGCGGAACACTGTGCATTTCTTCGCAAGCAGGTTGTGCAGTTAATTGTCGATTTTGCTCTACCGGCAAACAGGGCTTCTCAAGAAATTTGACGGCTTCCGAAATTATTGGTCAGCTCTGGTTTGCAGAACATCATCTTAGGAATGATCCCAAGGCGATCAAAAGAGTCGATGCTTATGACAAAACTACCTTGCCACATGAAGATGGTAGAGTAATTTCAAATGTTGTGATGATGGGCATGGGTGAGCCTTTATTGAATTATGAGCCCGTGTTAAGCGCAATGAAATTGATGCTAGACGATAATGCTTATGGTCTCTCCAGAAGAAGAGTAACCTTATCAACATCTGGCGTTGTGCCATTTATTGATCGTTTGTCTCAAGATTTACCCGTTGCACTTGCGGTCTCATTGCACGCGGCCAATGATGCACTGCGAAATGAGTTGGTGCCAATTAATCGAAAATATCCTTTAGCTGTACTATTAGATTCTTGTAAGCGTTACCTTGAGTTTGCTCCCAGAGATTTTTTAACTTTTGAATACTGTATGCTAGATGGTGTAAATGACTCAGATAAACATGCGCATGAGTTAATTCAATTACTAAAATCGATAAAATGTAAAATAAATTTGATTCCTTTTAATCCTTTTGCTGATTCGGGATTAAAACAATCACCAAAATCCAGAATAGACCAATTTGCAAAAATATTATTAGATGCAAAAATGGTAACAACAGTTCGCAAGACGCGTGGTGATGATATCGACGCTGCATGCGGTCAGTTGGCAGGAGAAGTGCAAGATCGAACTAATTTGGCCCAACGCGAAATTCGTTGGATGGAAAAAAATTAAACTTAAATGATGATGAATGATTCAAGTTTGCAATTAACTAACTATATTAGAAAAAAAACCCAACAAGCTATTGTGTCTTGGGGGGATAACATTGTTACGATTGGTGGTGATGGACCGATTCGAGTTCAATCGATGACCAATACCGATACTGTCGATGCTGTTGGTACAGCAATTCAGGTGAAAGAGCTTGCTCGGGCGGGTTCTGAGCTCGTTCGAATTACTGTTAATACCCCAGAAGCTGCAGCTGCAGTACCTTATATTCGCGAACAATTAGATAAAATGGATGTAAAGGTACCTTTAATTGGTGATTTTCACTATAACGGACACACTTTATTAAAAGATTATCCAGATTGTGCCAAGGCTTTGTCTAAGTATCGTATCAATCCTGGAAACGTAGGAAAAGGTGCCAAGCGAGATATTCAGTTTTCACAAATGATCGAAGCAGCTATTAGGTATGAAAAGCCGATCCGAATTGGTGTTAATTGGGGTAGCCTAGATCAAGATTTATTAGCGCAATTGATGGATGCCAATGCGGCTCTTGCTCAGCCTAAAGATGCACGAGAAATGATGGTCGAGGCCCTGATTCAGTCTGCTTTGCAATCCTCCCAAAAAGCAATGGAAATTGGGATGCCGAGTAATCAAATTATTCTTTCCTGCAAGGTGAGTGCCGTACAGGATCTAATTAGTGTTTATCGAGAGCTCTCAACGCGTTGCGATAATGCGCTCCATTTGGGACTGACTGAGGCTGGAATTGGTAGTAAAGGTATTGTTGCATCTACGGCGGCTTTAAGTGTACTTTTGCAAGAGGGTATTGGAGATACGATTCGTATTTCCTTGACTCCTGAACCAGGTGCATCTAGAGATAATGAAGTGATTGTTGCTCAAGAGATTTTACAAACGATGAATCTGCGACATTTCTCGCCCATGGTCATTGCATGTCCTGGTTGTGGCAGAACTACAAGTACTTATTTTCAGCATCTCGCCTCTGAAATACAGTCTTACCTTAGAAATCAAATGCCAATTTGGAAAAAAGATTATGCAGGTGTGGAATCAATGAGTGTGGCTGTGATGGGCTGTATCGTAAATGGTCCTGGTGAAAGTAAACATGCTGATATCGGCATTAGTTTGCCCGGTACTGGAGAGACTCCATCGGCGCCAGTTTTTATTGACGGACAAAAAGCGAAAACTTTAAGAGGAGATAATATCCTCGGTGAGTTTCAACAAATTGTTCAACAATATGTTCACCAAAGATACTCATCTAAAAAATAATCAAAAGTCACAAAGAATGTCAGATTCAAAAGAAAATATACCCGAGACTATTAAGAAAAATCCCTCAAAACCCTCTAAATTAGTTGGTGTTAAAGGGATGAATGACCTTTTACCTGTCGATTCTTTTATTTGGGAAAAATTGGAAAGAAGTTTAATCAGCCTTGCGAAAACTTATGGGTATCAGAATATACGTACGCCTATTTTGGAAAATACTGGTGTCTTTTTGAGGGGAATTGGAGAAGTAACCGATATTGTCGAAAAAGAAATGTACTCTTTCGAAGATCGACTTAATGGAGAGCAACTCACCTTAAGACCAGAAGGAACTGCATCAGTTGTGCGTGCTTGTGTTGAGCATAATCTTTTGTATGATGGTCCGCGAAGGCTCTATTACATTGGCCCAATGTTTCGGCATGAAAGACCTCAAAGAGGGCGATATCGCCAATTTCACCAATTTGGCATTGAGGCTTTAGGTTTTTCTGGTCCAGAAATTGATGCTGAAATTATTCTCATGAGTCAACGTTTATGGGATGATTTAGGTGTCTCAGGTTTGCGACTTGAGATTAATTCGCTTGGTAATGAGTCCGAGAGGTTAGCCCATCGTAAAGCTTTAGTAGAATATTTTGAAGCTCACCAGGCGCTCCTTGATGAAGATTCACTTCGTAGGTTGAAATTAAATCCTTTAAGAATTCTTGATACAAAAAATCCCTCGATGCAAGCAATGGTGGAGCAGGCGCCACGATTAATTGATTTTTTGGGTGAGGAGTCATTGTGTCACTTTGATCAATTACAAGAAATATTAAAAGCAAATAATGTGATTTTTAAAATCAACCCTAGATTAGTAAGGGGTTTAGACTATTACAATCTAACTGTTTTTGAATGGATTACGGATCAATTAGGTGCTCAAGGAACAGTTGCTGGTGGTGGAAGATATGATCCATTAATTGAACGTATGGGTGGAAAACCTGCTCCAGCCTGTGGTTGGGCAATGGGAATAGAGCGCATTGTTGAGTTGATGAAGGAACAGGGTGTCGTTGAAGACCAGTCGACTCAATGCGATATTTATATACTTCACTCTGGTGGAAAAACAGTTGTGCCATCCATGGTTAGTGCCGAGGTGCTACGTTCTGCTGGTGTTGATGTGATAGTGCACGCTAGTCCAGATGGCAAAGTAAGTAGTTTTAAATCTCAAATGAAAAAAGCGGATGCGAGCGGTGCTCTTTTTGCGCTGATTATTGGAGAAAATGAATTAGAAACAAATTCTTTTTTACTAAAAGATTTAAGAAAAAGTGGTGATCAGTTCAGTTATCAAATGGATGATTTACTAGATAAAGTAATTGATGCCATGGTTTCTCAGAGTGATTAATTAAGTCGGGATTTTCAAAGAAAGATATAGCTATGCCTTTAGATTTAGAAGAACAAGAACAGTTAGAAAATTTAAAATCCTTCTGGGTTAACTATGGTCGTTGGTTAGCAATCGGAATTGTGATTGCATTAATTGGTTATGGAGCTTATTGGTTTTATCAGAAAAATCAGACAAACGTCGCACTAGACGCTGCTCAGCAATACGAGGAGTTAGTTGCCGCCGCGTCAAAATCTGATTTTCCTGCAGTGCTAAAAAAGGCACAAAGCTTAGAACAGAATTTTGCTAACACTAGTTATTCGGCGATGGCAGGTTTAGTTGCTGCGAACCTTGCTTACAGTATTGGCGACTTTGAACAGGCAAACTCTCAGTTGCAGTGGGTTGAGGAAAAGGCTAAAAGTGCAAGTTTTCAGTCATTAGCAAGATTAAGATTGATTGCACTTTTGATTGACAAAAAGGATGAAGCCTCTATTACTAAGGCAAGTGAGCTCTTGAAGAAAAAAGTTGCTCCTGGCTATGAAGCTCTTCAGCATGAAAGGCAAGGAGACTTGTGGTTGGTACAGAATAAAAATGAGGACGCAAAAAAAGAATACCTTCAAGCTTGGGAAATTCTTGATCTTCAAAAAGCAAAGCAATCAGGTCTCAAAGAATTAGATGCCATGACGAAGGAAATGGAAAAGAGAAACCCTGGTGAAAATCAGCGTTTACTCAAAGTTAAAATAGATAGCTTGGGTGGTTTCTGATGAAATTTTTAAAGAGAACTGCATTTTTATTCAGCCTTATATTAGTTATTACTAGTGTGGTATCTTGCTCAGGAAGTAAGAGAAGGCTAGCCGCAGACTTAACGCCAATTGCAAACCCAATTGATTTGCAAAGAGTTTGGTCTGTCTCAATTGGCAAATCAATGCCATATAACTTTAAGCCGGTGCTTGTGAATAATGCCATTTATACTGCTTCTGCAGAAGGTGAAATCTACAAGTTTAATAGCCAAACTGGTCAATCTTTATGGCAATCAAAAATTAAAGAGACGATTTCAGCTGGACCCGGTACCGATGGCAAAATTGTAATTGTGCCGTCCATTAAAGGAAATGTTTACGCATTTGATGCTGAAACTGGAAAACCCTTATGGGATACAAGTGTAGCAACTGAAGTTTTGACTGAGCCGTTGGTCGTTGCTGGTGTTGTTGTAATTAGAACCATTGATAATCGGTTTATTGGTTTAGACGCAGCCTCTGGTAAAAGGAAATGGGTTAATCAACGTGGCCAATCAACCTTAAGCTTGAGAACAAGTTACAGCATGGGTTCGATTAATAATGAGGTCATTTTCACTGGATTTTCAGGCGGTAAATACGGTTTATTGGCGCTTACAAATGGTAATTTGATTTGGGAAAGTTTATTAGCTCCCCCAAAAGGAGCCTCAGAAATTGAGCGCTTAAGTGACGTAACAGCAAAACCAACCTTGTTGGGTTCTAGAATGTGCGCAGTTTCTTATCAAGGAAAAATAGGTTGTGGAGAAATTAAAAATGCTTCGATGTCATGGACGAAGGATTTTTCAAGCTTTAGTGGAACCACACAGAGTCCTGATGCAGTTTATGCCATTAATGAAAAATCTTACCTAATAGCTTTTAATGCTTCGAGTGGTCAGGAAATTTGGCGAAATGAAAAACTAGTATGGCGTGATCTAGGTGAGCCATTAGCGGTTGGAAAAGTGATTCTTGCAGGTGACTCTGAAGGGTATTTGCACCTGTTTGGGCAAGATAATGGTAATATTTTAGGAAGAGTGAGAGTGGATAGTAGCCCAGTCGAAGCTCCTCCAATCCCAAGCAATGGACTGATAGTTGTTCAGTCCAAAGGCGGGACTTTAGCAGCTTATAGGATTAAATGAAACCAGTTATAGCAATTGTAGGTCGTCCCAACGTTGGAAAGTCAACCTTATTTAATCGTTTAACTAGGTCTAGAGATGCCTTAGTCGCTGACTTTTCAGGATTAACTAGAGATCGCCATTATGGTAATGGTCGTCTTGGAGATAGAGAATTTATTTGTATTGATACAGGTGGATTTGAACCAATAGCCAAAACAGGTATTTTGGCAGAAATGGCCAAACAAACTAAACAAGCCGTCGTCGAAGCAGATATCGTTGTATTTCTAGTTGACGGGCGTTTAGGTTTGGCACCACAAGATCGGGTTATTTCTGATTTTTTGAGAAAAACAGGTAGGCCGATTATTTTGGCTGTAAATAAAGCGGAGGGTATTTCTGGTAATGTTGTAGCTTCTGATTTTTTTGAATTGGGCCTCGGTGAGCCAATTCCTATTTCATCAGCTCATGGTGATGGTGTCAGAGCAATGTTGGATGAAGCCTTAGATACCCTAAAAATACCTGAGCCAGATGATGACATACCAGAGAAAGACAGGTCTACTCGTATTGCAGTAGTTGGTCGCCCCAATGTGGGTAAATCAACTTTAATCAATACCTTACTCGGTGAAGAAAGAGTAATCGCTTTTGATATGCCTGGCACAACCAGAGATGCGATTGAAATACCTTTCGTTAGAGGTAACAAACCCTATACCTTAATCGATACTGCTGGACTGAGAAAAAGAGGAAAAATTTTCGAGGCAATTGAAAAATTTTCAGTTGTCAAAACGTTACAAGCCATTGCGGATTGTAACGTTGTAGTCCTGATGTTAGATGCCCAACAAGATATTTCGGAACAAGATGCCCATATTGCTGGATTTATAGTTGAAGCCGGAAGAGCTTTAGTTTTAGCAGTCAACAAGTGGGACGGATTAGATGCCCATCAAAAAGAAACTTGCCGTAATGACATTGCTAGAAAATTAAGATTTTTAGATTTTGCAAACGTGCACACTATCTCTGCAATTAAAGGGTTTGGCTTAAAGGAATTATTCAAAGATATTGACTTGGCATTTGGTGCTGCAATGGTAAAAATGCCAACTCCTCAATTGACTCGAATCATGATTGAAGCAGTAGAGTTTCAACAACCTAAACGGGTGGGGCGTTTTAGACCTAAACTTAGGTATGCTCACCAAGGTGGATCAAATCCTCCAATCGTCATTATTCACGGTAATGGTTTAGACGGCGTTACTGATAGTTATAAGCGCTATTTAGAGGGGCGTTACAGAGAAGAGTTTAAGTTAAGGGGAACACCTTTAAGAATTGAATTCCGTTCTACCAAAAACCCATTCCTTGAGTCTAATTAACAAATGGGTTATTATTTAAATTGAGATGTATTTCCGTCGAAATATGACATTGACACGAAAATTTCTCTTTGTAAATCTTGCACTATCTTTTAAAGTAATAAAAAAATAAACACTAACAATAAAAAAATATAAGAAGGCGATATGAATACTAATAAAGGCCAACTCCTCCAAGATCCGTTTCTGAATGCTCTCCGTAAAGAACATATTCCAGTATCTATTTACCTAGTTAATGGTATTAAATTGCAAGGTAACATCGACTCATTTGATCAGTATGTTATTTTGTTAAGAAATACCGTTACTCAGATGGTTTATAAACATGCTATTTCTACAATTGTTCCTGCTAAGTCAGTGACATTCCGTCCCGACGAGGAAGTTTCAAGTTAGTACTTTAAAACAATCTGAACAAGTCAGAGCAGTTATTGTTGGCGTAGATTCAGGACAAGAAAATTTTCCCGAAAGTATGTCTGAGTTAAAGCTTTTAACTCAGACTGCTGGTTCAAATCCAGTCGAAATTGTGGTCACAAAAAGGCAAAAGCCTGACCCTGCACTTTTCATTGGATCTGGTAAAGCATTAGAAATTAAAGGTCTCATGGAACTTAATGATCTTGAGATTGCTATTTTTAATGATCCACTCTCTCCTGCGCAACAAAGAAACCTTGAAAGAGCCTTAGGATGTCATGTCATTGACAGGACAGGCCTAATTTTAGATATTTTTGCTCAAAGGGCAAAGAGTCATATCGGCAAAGTACAGGTTGAGTTAGCAAATGTTAAGTATCGGATGTCACGACTGGTTAGAGCCTGGAGTCATCTAGAGCGTCAAAAAGGTGGTATTGGTTTAAGGGGTGGTCCTGGCGAGACTCAAATGGAATTGGATCGTAGGATGTTGGAAAATCGTTTTAAAAGACTTTCTGTTGAACTGGGCAAGCTGCAAAAACAACAAGCAAATCAAAGACGATCTAGAATGAAAAGAGATGTTTTTTCAATTTCTTTGGTGGGTTACACCAACGCTGGGAAATCAACTGTCTTTAATGCGCTAACCAAGGCTGGTACTTACGCAGCCGATCAGCTCTTTGCAACACTTGATACAACTACTAGAAGAATTTACTTACCTGATTATGGCAATGCGGTTATCTCAGATACGGTTGGTTTTATTCGAGAATTACCTCACCAATTGGTAGAAGCCTTTAGGGCAACCTTGGATGAAACAGTACATGCTGATTTGCTACTGCATGTCGTGGATTCTGCAAGCCCAGTTAGAGAAGAGCAAATCCTAGAAGTTAACAAGGTTCTTGAAGAAATTGGGGCAAATAATATCCCTACAATCCTAATCATGAATAAAATAGACCTATTGCCGGAATACGTTGGTAGAGAGCCAGAAGTTCGTTATCACAAAGATGGAAGTGTGTCTAAAATTTACTTATCAGCACAAAATGGAGATGGCATAGAATTACTAAGGAATGTCCTGAGTCAATTTTCCTCAGACACTGATAAAATCAAGCAGTATGAAAATTTAATTGAAAATGAAACTAACGTCACCCAAACTCTAGAAAATAGGCCTGCTGAAGCTGATTATTTTAATGACCTGAGTGATATTGCTAAGGGTTTAATACCGAGAGATATATAAATGGCGCAGTTTTTTTATAAAAATTTAAGTAAATCTTTAATAGTAAGCAAATCTTTGATGAATAAAATTCTAGTAATGCGTAATCGTTTTTTGTGGACTTTATTTAGACTAGTTCAAGTTAAGCCACAAACGCCCTTATTAAACCAGGAAAACGACTCCAATAATGAAGCAGGGAAGTCAGGCGATCAACCAACATCTCCAAAGGTCACAAAGCCTAGTTCTGATCAAAAACCAAATCCACGGCCTGAAGATGGCCCCCCAGATTTAGATGAATTGTGGAATGACTTTAATCGCAAACTTGGTAGCTTGTTCGGTAGTAAAAATCAAAAACCTACCGATAATTCCAATACTTCCGAAGGCACAAATCAAGGCTACTCTCGTCCTGAACCAATCAATCAAAATAATTCGAATAATAGCCCGAAAGATATTGGCAATAAAGCCCAAGATTGGATTAAACGTAACATGAATAATTCAAACAATAATGGTAAAAAACCAAACCTGATTTTTCCTAAAATTGGGGCTGGAATTGTTTTGTTGGGTGTCTTCGTCGTATGGTTGTTTAGTGGTATTTTTATCGTTCAAGAAGGACAAGCTGGCCTTGTTTTACAGTTCGGTAAATATAAAGATACAACGCGTCCAGGTATTAACTGGCGGCTGCCGTTTCCGATTCAATCTCATGAGATTGTCAACGTTTCAAACGTAAGATCCGTAGAAATCGGTAGATCATTTGTAATTCAAGCGACCAATTTAAAAGACTCATCGATGTTGACCGAGGATGAAAATATTATTGACGTGAAATTTGCCGTTCAATATCGTCTAAAAGATCCTACAGAGTATTTATTTTTAAATAGGGACCCTGATGCAGCGGTAGTTCAGGCAGCAGAAACCTCTATTCGTGAAATTGTTGGTAAAAGTAAAATGGATGATGTTCTATATGTTGGTAGAGAGCGCATCGGTATTGATTTAGCTAGTTCAATTCAGGCAATTTTGGATAGTTATAAGACTGGTATTTTTATTACAAGTGTTAACGTCCAAAACGTACAGCCTCCAGAACAGGTGCAGGCTTCATTTGATGATGCTGTAAAAGCTGGGCAAGATCAAGAACGTCAAAAGAATGAAGGTCAAGCTTACGCCAATGATGTTGTGCCTCGTGCAAAGGGTGCTGCAGGTAGATTAATCGAAGAGGCTGAGGGTTACAAGGCAAAGGTAGTCGCGACTGCAGAGGGAGATGCATCAAGGTTTAAACAAATTTATGCCGAGTATTCTAAATCTCCACAAATTACCCGTGACCGGATGTACATTGATGTAATGCAACAGATTTATCAAAGTGTAACCAAAGTAATCGTTGATACGCATTCAAGTAATCAATTATTATATTTACCACTTGATAAGTTGATACAGCAAGCCACTCCTAGGGATGCAAATAGTCCAGTAGGACCTGGTTCATTGAATCCAAACTCAGCGGTTCAGCCCCCTAGTGGATCAATAACTGTTCCTTTAAACTCCCCAAACAATTCATCAACAGGTGTTGTTCCTTCTGCGCCTGGAAATTCAAATTCAGATAAACGCGATCTATTTCGCAGTCGTGAGAGAAATTGAGATAAAAAAATGAACCAGAAACTATTTCCGATTTCAGCTCTAATATTGGGCGTACTTTATTTAATCAACTCTATGTTGTTTGTCGTAGACCAACGTAAATATGCGGTTGTTTTCTCCTTTGGCGAAATTAAACGCGTTATTGAAGAGCCTGGATTAAGTTTAAAACTTCCATCACCCCTCCAAAATGTATTATTTTTTGATCGTAGAATCATGACGATTGATAATCCTGAGGCAGAACGTTTTATTACTTCTGAAAAGAAAAATCTTTTAGTAGACTCCTACGTGAAGTGGCGGATTGTTGATCCTAGAAAATTTTTCATCAGTTTTAAGGGTGATGAAAGATTAGCGCAAGATCGTTTGTCTCAACTTGTCAAATCTGCTCTGAATGAAGAGTTTACAAAACGCACTGTACGTGAATTGATTTCTGAACAACGCGAACAAGTTATGCAAGGAATTAAGAAAAAAGTAATCGAAGATACGCGTGAAATTGGAATTGAGATTGTAGATGTTCGTTTAAAAAGAGTCGATTTGTTAGCTGAAATTAGTGACTCCGTTTATCGTCGCATGGAGGCTGAGCGAAAAAGGGTTGCTAACGAATTACGATCTACGGGAGCCGCTGAGTCTGAAAAAATTAGAGCTGACGCCGAACGTCAAAGGGATGTCATTCTCGCCCAAGCTTATCGTGAAGCGCAAAAAATCAAAGGTGAAGGAGATGCAAAAGCAAACGCAATTTATAATGAAGCATTCAACCGAGACCCTCAGTTTGCCCAATTTTATCGTTCTTTAGAAGCTTATAGAAATACCTTTACAGATAAAAAAGACGTGATGGTTCTCGAACCTAATAATGAATTTTTAAAATTCATGAAAAAAAGTAAATAACATATTTAAATAGAATGACTAATCGTTGGTTATTGCCAGAAAATATTTCTGATGTTTTGCCCTCTGAGGCCTTCAAAGTAGAGTACCTTCGGGGTACTCTACTCAATGTTTTTAAATCTTATGGATATCAATTAACGATTCCACCCATGCTGGAGTATTTAGAGTCCTTATTAACTGCTGGTGGCAGTGATATGAACTTACAAATTTTCAAATTGATTGATCAGTTATCAGGCAGAACTTTAGGTCTTCGAACAGATATGACCACTCAAATTGCCAGAATTGATGCGCATATTCTCAATCAAACTGGGGTGAGCCGCCTTTGCTATGCAGGGACAACCCTACAAACAAAGGTTGTCCCTGGCATTTTCTCAAGGGAACAATTACAAATTGGTGTTGAGATCTATGGTCACTCTGGGATTGAAGCGGATATTGAAATTCTGTCGCTGATGTTAGATGCTTTGAATTGTGCGAATGTTGGCACAATTACTCTTGATTTAAGCCACGCTGGGATCTTGAAGGCGATATTGGAAAATGTTGAAATGTCAGCCGAAGATGTCCAATCTCTTCATGGCGCATTACAAGCTAAAAATAAAAAATTACTCACTACTCTTTGTGCAAATTGGAGTGAGGAAAAGTTTAAAACGCTTTATTCTTTATTGGAGCTTAGTGGTGAGGCGTTTAATGTGATTGCCCGTGCCCGTGAGGTTTTACCGAATACATCGATCTTTAATGAAGCAATTAATGCTTTAGAACAATTCTGTCAAATCATTCAACTTATTCGACCCCAAACTCAATTAAATATTGATTTGGCTGATTTGGATGGATTCCAGTACCATACAGGCCTTATGTGTGCTGCTTACGTGGATGATTATCCAGTTGCCATTGCTAGAGGCGGGCGCTACGACCAAGTAGGTAGTGCGTTTGGAAGAGACAGAGCTGCAACAGGTTTTTCGCTAGACTTGTTTGCCTTGAGCAATGTTTCTAAACTTGATTTTGCCTTAAAGGCAATCAGTGCCCCATGGGACAATCGTCAAGACTTAAGAGATGCAATTAGTGAACTAAGAAAGTCAGGAGAGGTAGTTATTCAACACTTTTCTGAGGAGTCGCATTCAGAATCGATTTATGAGTTTGATCGAAAACTGATACTTGAAAATAGTCAGTGGAAAGTCGTTTCTGTTTAATCAGCTTTACAACACAGTAAAATGTAACATTGGCCATTAAATAATGGCAATCACCGAACGAAAGAGCAAATACTTGACATGGAACAGTTAAATTTAGGTAAGAATGTTGTTGTAATTGGAACTCAGTGGGGAGATGAGGGGAAAGGTAAAGTAGTCGATTGGTTAACTGATCATGCTCATGGCGTCGTTCGTTTTCAAGGCGGGCACAATGCCGGTCACACCTTGATTATCGGCGGAAAAAAAACTATTTTAAGATTGATTCCTTCAGGAATTATGCATCCTGAAGTTATTTGCTATATAGGTAATGGTGTTGTGCTTTCTCCGGAAGCTTTATTTAAGGAAATTGGCGAACTTGAAACTGCAGGACTTGATGTTCGTTCCCGATTAAAAATCTCTGAAGCAGCTATCTTAATTCTCCCGTATCACGTTGCCATCGATCAAGCCCGTGAAGTCAAGCGTGGAGTTGAAAAAATTGGCACTACTGGAAGAGGAATCGGACCAGCCTATGAAGATAAGGTTGCGAGAAGAGCTCTTCGTGTCCAGGACTTGTTTTCTCCGAAGGATTTTGCTAAAAAATTAAAAGAAATTCTAGAGTTCCATAATTTTTGCTTGACGCAATACTACGGTGTTGCACCAGTTGATTATCAAACTACCTATGATCAGGCGATGAGTTTTGCTGAAAAGTTAAAGCCGATGGTATCCGATATTTCAAGTGAGTTATATGCGGCTCAAAGTGCCGGCAAGAACTTATTATTTGAGGGTGCACAAGGTACAATGCTCGATATCGATCATGGTACTTATCCGTATGTAACCTCTAGTAATTGCGTTGCTGGCAATGCTGCAGCAGGTTCAGGCGTGGGTCCTAGTAGTCTTCACTACATTCTAGGTATTACTAAAGCATACTGTACTCGTGTTGGCGCAGGGCCCTTCCCAAGTGAACTTTATGATCACGATAACCCTGAAAAAAATAGCCCCATTGGTATTCGTTTAGCTGAAGTTGGAAAAGAGTTTGGATCCGTGACTGGAAGACCAAGAAGAACTGGTTGGTTAGATGCCGCGGCATTGAAGCGCTCTATTCAAATTAATGGTGTCAATGGTTTGTGTATGACTAAACTAGATGTTTTAGATGGTCTTGAACAAATAGGACTATGTGTTGGATATGATCTCAATGGTCAGTTTTGGGATGTGTTGCCAAGAGGAGCTGAGTTAGTTGCAAACTGTACTCCAGTATATGAGTACTTTGAAGGTTGGACTCAAAGTACAGTAGGGATTACGGATTGGAATTTATTACCGCCCCAAGCCCAGACTTACCTAAAGCGTATAGAAGAAATTAGTCAAACACCGATTGATATGGTTTCTACTGGACCAGATCGAGATGAGACAATCTTGCTTAGACATCCATTTAAAAATTAATTCACCATCTGTAACATTTAAATACGTTGTTCCTAAAATTAGATAAAGATCTAATTTTAGGAAGAGTTATTAAACTGTTAGTGTATTTTTGGATAAATACAGATATGGTCCCTGTAGTTAGGATTTATCTTCCCAGATCTTGTCTTGCATCAAATTGACATACTCTTCACTCATAGAATAAAGTGCTTTTAAATTCATTTGGGGGATCAGCTTTTTTACTTTAATACAGTTTTTAGTCAAAGCCAAAATGTCTGGATTCATAAGTCCCTTTTCTAAATGAATCGGTGTGTTTTCAGAAGTAACAAACTTAACTAAAAATAATGGATCTCCACGCTTAATGTGAATAGGGTTTTCATCATATATTTCAAAGGCATATTCAATTGGACGTACCCATTTAGAAATATCAAAGGTGCCTGCAACCATTCCCACTTTGCTAGGTTGAAGCAATAGGGGTGATTGGATGATTTGAAGCGGAGTTTTGCTATCGGTTAAGAAGAGATAGCGAGGAAAGAAATGGACGATGATAGGGTCTGTTTCTGACAGTCTAAAACTGATGTTTTCATTGTAAAACTCTTGACTATTTTTATTCGTTTTTAATTTCTTTGATTCTTTATCAAATTTAAATGAAATGTCATAGGGACTTTTAATTACATATGTATTTTTTAGCTGCTCTGAAAATGCGGGGCACTTCATCAACAAAGAATCTTTTCTTTGTTTAAGGTAATATGCAAAAGCTGGCTCCGGAGCGAAATACGTAATGTTCATGGGCTCTTGGCTCTGATCATTTAAATTGACTGGAATCCATTGAATTCTGGGCATAAAAAATTCTAATAAAGGTTGGTGGGGATTGCCTCGTTAACTAACGACAATTGGAAATAGTATATATCTATACCTATTGAAGTTGGAAAGATCTTAGGCTATTTGAATGATGCTCTCCCATGGAGGTATTAGCGAAAGTTTTGTTTTCTTATTCGAAGTAACTTCGACATTAACTAGTTTTAATTTTTTAGCTAGTTTTAATACCTCAAGATCTCGACTAATTAACCAACAGGGTGCTTTTATTACAGCTAAATCAATGAAAATTTGATCATCTGGATCCCTACATTTATAGGACGAAGGTGGTATTTTACTGGTTTCAAATTGAAAATATTTTAGTGCTTTTTCAATCATTTTTTGATGGATTTCTTCATTTTTGTAAAAAGCGGGGCGTCGCATCACATCAAGAAACTCATCCCAGATCAAGTTGCAAGACCACGCTTCAAGATGATCACTTTCAATTGCTTTTGTAAGGTCTTTAACATGGGGGTCTTCGAAATAAATAATGTCTAGTAATATGTTGGTGTCAACTATGATGCGTGTTTTTTCCGACAATTTTAAATGTTCTCCGAAATGAGTTAAATTAGTTGTTATTATCGTAGTTAGTATAGAACTTTAAACAGGCCCTCATGATAAAACAATCCAATCCCCTAAAAGAAAAAAAAGATGAAAGAACTGGCATAGTTCAAGGTCATCGAGATGGTTTTGGATTCGTCGTTCCAGATGACGGACAGTTGGATATTTTTCTTTCAGAAAGAGAAATGGCACGTGTGATGCATGGCGATCGCGTCATCGTTAGAATCGCGGGTACGGATCGTAAGGGAAGGCCTGAAGGACAAATTTCAGAAGTGGTTCTTAGAGCAAATCGATTCGTAATTGGACGACTTTTAAATGAAAACGGCGTTTTAATTGTGGCACCGGAGGATAAAAGAATATCTCACGATATTTTAATACCCCCTAAAGGTTATATGAATGCCAAGATGGGGCAAGTCGTAAGCGTAGAAATCATTGATTACCCTGATAGTTATCGACAGGCTGTAGGTAGGGTGGTAGAGATATTAGGCGACATTGATGATCCGGGGATGGAAATCGAAATTGCGGTTAGAAAGTATGGCGTGCCCCACGAGTTTTCACCAGCAACTGTCAAAGAAGCCGCAGCACTTCCAGATGCAGTTCAGGAGTCAGATTTAGAAGGTCGAGTAGATTTAAGAGATATTCCGCTAGTAACGATTGATGGTGAAGATGCGCGAGATTTTGATGACGCAGTTTATTGTGAGCCAACCAACTATAAAGGATCGAAATGTTTTCGATTAATTGTTGCGATTGCAGACGTCTCCCATTACGTTAAGCCAGGTCACCCCTTAGATTCTGATGCAATACGACGGGGCACATCCGTCTATTTCCCAAGACGAGTCATTCCGATGTTGCCAGAGAAGATTTCTAATGGATTGTGTTCTTTAAAGCCGTCCGTTGATCGTCTGTGTATGGTAAGTGACGCCATCATTGATCATAAAGGTCAAATTTTAGCCTATCAGTTCTACCCCGCGATTATGCATTCGGTGCAACGCTTTACATACAACACCGTTTGGGAAATTTTAAGTAATACCAGTGGGCCTGAAGCAACTAAGTTTGCAAATTTAAAGCCCCATTTGCAAAATTTATATAAATTATTCCATGTATTAAAAGTCTCCCGTGAGAAAAGAGGAGCAATCGATTTTGATACAACCGAGACACAGATTATCAGTAATGAGTTTGGGAAGATTGAAAGAATTGAACCAAGAACACGCAATGACGCTCACCGTTTAATTGAAGAATGTATGTTGGTAGCAAACGTATGTGCTGCTAATTTTATTGGCGCTAAAAATCATTCGAGCTTATTTCGAGTCCATGGAGAGCCGACCATAGAAAAAGTAAACGCTTTAAGAGACGTGTTGAGATCTTCTGGTTTAACTCTAGAGGGAAGTACCAAACCGCATCCGATGGATTATGCAAAATTGATTCAATCGATTAAACCTAGACCAGATGCCTCCATGTTGCAAACAGTGATACTTCGCTCAATGCAGCAAGCAGTTTATCAACCTGAGAACTTGGGACATTTTGGATTAGCTTATCCAGCCTATACGCACTTTACAAGTCCGATTCGTCGTTATCCAGATTTATTGGTCCACCGAACCATTAAAGCAATTTTGGCCAAGAAAAACTATAAGCCATCTATCCCAGAAGATGTTCCTCTCAATTTGGCAATGCCAAGAAAAGGACCAGGTAGGGTAAATGTTGCGCAAGTAAAACAACAAATCGCTACTGATATTTCGAATGATGGAGGTAGTACTAAGCCGCGAAGAAAAACTGCCAGTGATGGAGTTGATATGGCGGCTTGGGCGCAATTAGGAGTTCACTGTTCAGCTAACGAAAGAAGGGCAGATGAAGCTTCTAGAGATGTTGAGTCATGGCTGAAATGCTACTTTATGCGAGATCGCTTAGGTCAAGAGTTTGCAGGAACAATTACTGGGGCTACAACCTTTGGATTATTTGTACAGTTGGAAACTTTATTTGTAGAAGGCTTAATCCATATCTCTGAGTTGGGTGGCGATTATTTTCAGTATGATGAAGCTCGCCAAGAATTGCGCGGCGAGAGAACCGGGATTCGCTATCGAATTGGTGATAGAGTACATATCTTAGTCAGTAGGGTCGATCTCGATGCTAGAAAAATTGAATTTAGTTTAGTAAAGAATAGTCAAGATAGAGGGCGCTATTCTCCAATTCTGACGATGGATGATGCTGGTAAGCCACAAAAAAAAGCAGCTTCTAAACATACTAGACCACTCGAAAAGGCACCTCAGCCTTTAAGGTCTAAGGCATCAAAAAAATCTGCTGCTGCCAAAGCTGGTAACAAATCGAAAGCGAAAAGTAATTCTAAAAGTTCTTTAGTAAACTCGGATAAACCAGTAGGCACTTTGGTATCCTCACATAAAACTCGGAGTCGTAGTTGATGAGTCAGCAAATTTTAGTAGGTTTTCATGCAGTAATTTCCAGAATTCGTCAGGCTCCCGATAGTCTTAAAACTGTTTACTATGATCTTTCTAGAAGAGATCGTAGGATGAAAGACTTTATCGAGGTTGCTAATGAGTTACTAGGAAGAAAACTTCATCAAGCTGATACCGAGCGTCTGCGCCAATTAGCAGGGCATGACCGTCACCAAGGTGTTGTTGCCTTTGCAGAGCCCACCTCAATGGCTAGAACGATACCTGAGTTGATGGATTCACTTGGCAACAAAAAAGTACTACTTTTGATTTTAGATGGCGTGACAGATCCTCACAATTTAGGGGCTTGTTTAAGGGTTGCTGATGGTGCTGGAGCAGATGCAATCATTGTGCCAAAGGACCGGTCTGCCCAATTGAATGCTACGGTGAGTAAAGTTGCTAGTGGTGCTGCCGAAACGATGCCATTCATAGCGGTGACTAATTTAGCAAGAACGATGCGTGAATTACAAGAACTTGGTGTCTGGATTATCGGCACATCAGAGGATGCTCCCAAATCGATTTATGAACACGATCTGACAGGCTCTATTGCTCTTGTGATGGGCGCTGAGGGAGAAGGTATGAGAAGGCTTACGAAGGAAACCTGTGACGAACTGGTAAACATTCCAATGTCAGGTGGAGTTGAAAGTTTGAATGTTTCAGTTGCTAGTGGCGTTTGTTTATATGAAGCTTTACGACAAAGGTTGCCAAAGTAAAAGTGATGGGAAGATTACTTTTACTGCCAAGAACTTAACAACTCTTTTAGTTTTTTCGTATCAGAAACAAAATTTCGAATTCCTTCACTCAATTTTTCTGAAGCCATTAGGTCATTATTCATCTCATTTCGAAATGAAACCTCATCGCATTGGATAGAGTCAAAAGACATTGTTTTTGATTTTAAAAAACTTAATTGAGTTTTTAAGTCACCCTGAGATTGTTGGAGTTGTTCAAGTAACTCAGGGCTAATGGTTAATAGGTCACAACCTGCTAATGCTTGGATTTGTTCAATATTTCGAAAACTTGCTCCCATGATTTCAGTTTGAATATCAAAATATTTGAAATAATTATAAATTTTAGACGTCGATAAGACGCCGGGATCGTTTAGGCCTGACATGGTTGACTCATCCCAATGGTCACCCAAATTTTTCTTGTGCCAGTCAGTAATTCGGCCTATGAATGGGGAAATTAATTTCACCTTTGCTTCAGCGCAACTAGCCGCTTGCATCAGATTAAAAACCAAGGTGAGATTGCAGTGAATTCCCTCACTCTCAAGTATCCTTGCTGACTGTATCCCTTCCCAAGTTGCTGCAATTTTAATTAAGATTCGGTCTTTATCGATCCCTGCATCTTTATAAAGCGCGATAATTTGATGAGCTTTTGCAATGGAAGCGTCGAGATCATAAGAGAGTTCGGCATCAATCTCAGTAGAAACTCGCCCTGGAATAATGTTTAAAATCTCAATACCAAAAGCTACTAATAAGTAGTCAATCAGTTGGTTGACATCGGCATCGGGGTATTTCTGGATAATGGAATCAATGAGATAGCGATAAGCAGGGAGTTGAGCCGCCTTCAAAATCAAGCTAGGATTGGTCGTAGCGTCTTTGGGCGTAAAGTTTTTCATCCGCTCAAAATCGCCAGTATCAGCAACAACAACGGTTACGTTTTTTAATTGATCAAGTAAATTCATAAACTTATTTTACCCAATATTAATGAATTTCCTAGCCGAGAAAGCTAAAATAGTTAGTATAAATATAAGGTAATCATGATGACTCAGGATGAATTAAAGCAATTAGTAGCCAAAGCTGCTGTTCAAGAAATCTTAACTTTATTACCTCCTCAATCTTTGATAGGTATGGGGACAGGTTCTACGGTTAATTTTTTGATTGATGAACTCCATGCTCATGCTAGCTATTTTGAAGGTGTTGTTTCTAGTTCTGACACAACGACTCAACGTTTGCAAGATAGAGGTTTTAAGGTTTTGGATGCCAATCAAGTTAAATCCTTACCTTTGTATATTGATGGGGCCGATGAAATTGATCCTCACGGAAACATGATTAAAGGTGGCGGGGGTGCTTTAACCAGAGAAAAAATTGTCGCTTCTTTGGCTGATCAGTTTATTTGTATATGTGATGCCACAAAACTTGTAAGTGTTCTCGGACTATTTCCATTGCCAGTAGAAGTGATTCCGATGGCGAGTGCACAAATAAAAAGATTTTTGGAATCGATAGGGGGTCATGTTGAATTACGTAAAGCAAAATCTGACTTGAACCAAAATTTTGTGACTGACAATCAGGCCTGGATTTTAGATGTTAAAGGACTCACTATTGATAAACCCTTAGCGCTAGAAACCCAATTAAATCAATTGCCAGGAGTAATTTGTAATGGAATTTTTGCCGTGCAATCAGCTGATACTCTTCTAGTACCTCTAAATGATAACGTGCAAACTATCCATTTCAGAACAGATAAAAACAACTGAGTGTTGTCCTTATCTTCTGAGTATTTCTTAAGTATTTGATGGTGGAACGTAGCCTGTCGCAAGATCTGCGCCATCGCCAAAGAAATACTGTTCCGTTTGTTTTAGTAAATATTGACGTGCTCTTGCATCCGCCATATTCAAACGATTTTCGTTGATGAGCATTGTTTGGTGATTCAACCAATCAGCCCAAGCTTCTTTTGATACAGTATTCCAAATCTTTTTTCCCAAGTCTCCGGGAACTGGAGCGAACTGTAAACCTTCTGCTTCCTTGCCTAACTTAACGCACTGGACCATTCTTGTCATATTAACCTCGGTTATGTTTTTAAAGAGTTTTTAAAGTGTTTTGATTAAAACCATGGATCGTCGATCCCAGTTGTAATGCGATTTTCTTTCTTTTGGGAGTTCGTCAACGGAACTCTTGATAAAGCCACGTTTTAAAAACCAATGTTCTGTTCTTGTTGTAAGTACAAAGAGTCTTTTGATGCCAATTTCTTTGGCACGTGCTTCAATCCGTTTCAATAATCTTTCGCCGTCCCCAGTCCCTTGGGTTTCGGGGTCAACTGCTAAACAAGCTAGCTCACCCAATCCACCTGAGAATTGAAATAGGGCAGCACAGCCAAAGATAACATGGTCGTGCTCAATTACAGAAAAGCATGAAATATCACGTTCTATTACATCACGTCCGCGAGGTGCAAGAACACCTTCGTCTTCCAAAGGAGAAATGATTTGGAGAATACCGCCAACATCGTCTATCGTGGCTTCCCTAAGGTTTTCGATATCGGAAGCAACAATCATCGTACCAATCCCATCGTGGGTAAAGAGTTCTTCAAGTACTGCACCATCTCGATTATGTGGCAAAAGGTGAACACGGTTAACGCCTAGTTTAATGGCTTTAACAGCCGTGTGAAGTAAAGATCTTAGTTCACCGGGTTCCATACCTTCGGGCCCGAGCATCGGCGTGAGCTGGGGTAATGATATTTCCGCAATATGCTCCCCTAATTCATCTTTTAGCCCATGAACGTTTGATAAGAAAATTAGCTTATCTGCTTTTAATGCAGTTGCTGCGGAGCAAGCAACATCTTCGTAGGCAAGATTAAAGGCTTGTCCAGTTGGTGAAAAACCAAGAGGAGATAAGAGAACAATTTTGTTATGATCTAAAGACATCATGATCGACTCATGGTCAACTTTACGCACTAGACCAGTGTGCACAAAATCTACACCGTTCACAATGCCGACAGGGCGTGCTGTAATAAAGTTACCAGAAATGACTGAAATTCTTGAACCTGCCATTGGAGTATTAGGAAGTCCTTGGCTAAAGCAGGCTTCAATATCTAGCCTTAATTCACCAACTGCTTCTTTTACGCATTCCATGGTTTCTGAATCGGTAATCCGATAGCCTAACATTTGCCCTGTACCGTATCTCGCTTCAATTGAGTGAAGGGCTAACTGTTCCTGAATTTGCGGTCTAGAGCCATGAACTAGTACAATACGCATACCCATTGCATGCAACATGGCAATGTCTTCAACCAGGTTTTCTAATTCACTATCTGTTGCTAATTCACCCGCAAAGGCAATTACGAAAGTCTTACCATGAAATGAGTGAATATAAGGCGCAACAGTCCTTAACCAACTCACGAATGGAAAGGTGTCTAATTCTGCTGGAGTAGTGTTCATCGAGTCAGAATTTGAATTTTGGGAGGAATTATTCAACATAAGCGAAAATTATAGGACGCTTATCATTCTAATTGCTAAAAAAAGTATTTAAAGTTGGAAAAATCTCACATAAACATCGAATTTCCCGAACTTTTACCAGTTAGTGGTCAAAGAGCTATTATCGCGCAGGCAATTAAAGACCATCCGGTGGTAATTGTTTGTGGAGAGACGGGCTCAGGTAAAACAACTCAGTTACCAAAAATTTGTTTGTCTATTGGTCGGGGAAAGATGAATCAGACAAATCGTTTAATTGGTCATACCCAACCTAGAAGAATCGCGGCTACTGCCACAGCGAAAAGAATTGCTCAAGAATTAGGAACACCCCTTGGTCAAGATGTTGGTTTCCAAGTAAGATTTAGCGATAAATCAAGTGCCACTGCTTCTATCAAGCTAATGACCGATGGTATTTTGTTGGCGCAAACTCAAAATGATCCGCTATTGTTGGCCTATGACACGATCATCATCGATGAAGCTCATGAGAGAAGTTTAAATATTGACTTTCTTTTAGGGTATTTGAAGCAAATACTACCGAAACGACCTGACTTAAAAGTCATTATTACTTCTGCCACAATCGATGCGACAGCTTTCGCTAAACATTTTTCATCCATTGATGTAAATGTCCCCATTATTGAGGTGAGTGGGAGACTTTATCCCGTTGAAGTTCGTTATCGCCCGATTGATTTAACGTTGACGAAAGATGGGCGTGAATCAAAAGATAGCAAAGAACAATCAGAAGCAATTAAAGATGCGATTCTAGAATTATGGCAATCAGGTGTCTCTGGAGCGGGTGATATCTTGGTCTTTTTTCCTGGAGAGCGCGAAATCAGGGAGTGTGAACAGGTTTTAAGAAAAGATCTGAGCCTGATGCAAAAGTATCAACCAGAAATACTGAGTTTATTTGCAAGGCAATCCATCTCTGAGCAAGAAAAGGTTTTTGGACAAGGGGGTGGTCGCAGAATTATTTTATCTACGAACGTAGCTGAAACCTCTCTCACTGTTCCTGGAATTCGTTTTGTTATTGATACTGGGTTAGCAAGGGTAAAACGCTACTCCTACCGAAATAAAGTTGAACAATTACAAATAGAGTCCATCTCTCAAGCCGCCGCTAAACAAAGAGCTGGACGATGCGGACGGGTATCTGAAGGAATTTGTATTCGGCTTTATAGTGAAGAGGATTTTTTAGCCAGACCAGGACAAACTGATCCAGAAATATTAAGAAGCTCTTTAGCCGCGGTCATTTTGAGAATGGCCGCTCTAAAGTTATCCAGAATTCAGGATTTTCCCTTTTTGCAACCACCTCTGGGAAGAGCTATTAGTGACGGTGTTCAGTTGTTAGAAGAGTTAGGAGCAGTTGAATCGAGTGAGAACTCCTTTGGCAAAATAATTGAACTCACGCCGATTGGAAAAGAGCTTGCCAAATTACCCCTGGATCCAAAAGTGAGTCGAATGTTAATAGCAGCGAGGGAGAACCAGGCACTTAAGGAAGTATTGATTATTGCTTCAGCATTGGCTATTCAAGACCCTCGCGATCGTCCTTTAGAACAAGCACAGGTTGCTGATCGGGCACATCAAATTTTTGCTGATACGCAGTCTGAATTTTTGTCATATATAAAAATGATGGTTTGGTATCAACAAGCCCTAAGTCAAAAACTAAGTCATCGGGCATTAGATGCCCTGTGTAAAAAGCAATTTATATCTCCTCGACGGATGCGTGAATGGTTAGATGTTTATCGTCAACTGCAAAGTCTTTTGAATGAACAGGGGTGGCGAGAAAATAAAATTGAAGCTACTTACGAGCAAATTCATGTCTCATTATTAACGGGACTACTGGGCAATATCGCTAAAAAATCTGAGCAAGAAAAAATTTATGATGGCACCAGAGGGATTAAGTTAAATATATGGCCTGGCTCTAACCTATCTAAAAAAGTTGGCAACTGGTTGGTGGCTTCTGAACTGATTGAAACAAACCGTTTATATGCCAGAACCATTGCCAAAATTGACCCAAGATGGGTCGAGAAGATTTGTCAACATCGTCTTATCAAAAGTTGGAGTGACCCTTTTTGGGATCAACGTACCGGTGAAATGATGGCGCATGAACAAGGTGCTTTGTATGGTTTAGTTCTATACAACGGTCGAAAAGTTCGCTTTTCTTTAATGCAACCCGAAGAAGCAAGGCTTCTCTTTATTCAAAGAGCGATGGTTGAAGGTGAGTTGTTTGGTTCTACAGAAATTGCTCAAATTCAAAAACAGTTTGGTAGCGTATTTAAGTTTTTTTGGTTAAATCATCAATTAATTCGACAAGTTGAAGCGATTGAACACCGTTCAAGACGGCAAGATGTATTGGTAGATGATTTAATTATTTTTGAGTTTTATCAAAAAATACTACCCCCATCTGTTTTTAGTAGAAGTACTTTACAAGCTTGGTTAGATAAAGATTCTAAAAATTGTGAAATGCTGTTGTTAAGTAAAGCAGACTTAATGCGCCATAGCGCAGTTTCAGTCACTAATGATCGTTACCCCAAAACATTGACTATGATGGGGTCAAATTTAAGCTTAACGTATCATTTTGAACCAGGAAGTCCTAAGGATGGTGTGACATTGATTGTCCCGATTGCGTTTCTCAATCAAATTGATCAGCGCAAGTGTGATTGGTTAGTGCCAGGTTTATGTGTTGAAAAAGTAAACTTATATTTAAAAACATTACCCCAAAAATTAAGGCGTTATTGCGTTCCTCTGCCTGAATATGCGAAGCAATTTATTGATCGATCTTTAGATAGCGAGCAGTTTGGTAAGGGAGATTTACTCGATGCATTAATTGCCGATATTCGAGAAATCACCAAGGTTGTTATGCAACGAGCGGACTTTAGACCTGAAAATCTACCACCTCATTGTTTCATGAACTATCGTTTGATTGATCAACATGGTCGCCAACTTGAGCTAGAAAGAAACTTAAGTCTCTTACAGGGTAAGTATGTGCATGAGGTTCGAGAAATCTTTTCAAAAGCTGCAGCCGAAGCGGTGCAACAAGTCATTAGCCCTAAGACCCTACAGAATGAGAAGATTTCTAGCGAAACTTTGCATAATCCACAAAAGGAAGTCAAAGAGAGTAGTCAAGAATCATCACCTAAAATCACGCATTGGAGTTTTGGTGAATTGCCAGAGATTTTAGAAATACAAAAAAATCGTCAAGTACTTTTAGGATACCCCGCCTTAGAGGATCATCTAACGTACTGTGAACTCAATGTATATGATGACCCTGTAAAGGCAAGAGCTGTGCATTTAAAAGGGTTAAGAAGACTTTTTTCGTTAGCCCAGAAGGATTCTATTAAAGCACTTCAAAAACAGTTACCAGGGGCGCGTGAGTTAGGGTTACTTTTTTTACAAATTGGCACGCCAGAGCATTTAATGGAGCAAATTATTGATTTGGCACTAAACAGGGCTTGTTTAAATGAACCTTTGCCTAAAAATCAGGAAGAGTTCATGGCACGCTTGCAAGCCGGTAAAACCAAGTTATCGTTAATTGCCCAAGAAATAGCTCGTCACGTGAGCGTGGCTTTACAAAATTATCACGAAGTTCAGAAGAAATTATCACAAGTTAAATTGATTTCACCAACTGCCCACTCGGACATAGCTCAACAATTAGTTGATCTGGTTTATCCAGACTTTGTCATGGCAACACCATACGAGCAGTTAATTCATTTACCGAGGTATTTAAAGGGAATCCTTGTCAGAGTTGAAAAGCTTCGAGGTGCATTATCAAGAGATCAAGAAAATCAGCATAACTTTACTCAGTTAAAGAGACAATGGCAGCGCATCTTACAAAACCAAGGTACAAATGGAAACCATCAAGCTCAAAAAACGCAAGAGATTCGTTGGCAGTTTGAGGAGTTGCGAGTTGCCCTATTTGCTCAAGAGTTAAAGACCCCAGTACCCATGTCAATTAAAAGGATGGAAAAAATCATCCTTAGTTTTCAAGGTTAAAATATCTCTATGAATACTAAATTCAATACATTAATCAAAAGTTTCGTTTTTTTTCTGAGCATCCTTGCAGTAAATGGACCAATTGCGCAATCAGCAGCCCCTTTGAATGCTTCAAAGAGTAACGATTCGGTTTCATTAAGCCCTAAGATTGCGATTGTTCTTAATTCAGGATCTGCTTCAATTAGTCGCATTGATATGCAAAAAAGAGAAGTAATTGATGATTATCCAGTGGGTAAAGAACCTCACCATTTGATGATGATGCCAGATCAAAAAAATTTAGTTGTTGCTAATGCCGCAAGTGATAACTTGGTGATGATTAACCCTGTAACAGGGGAAA
This sequence comes from Burkholderiaceae bacterium, assembly GCA_947448305.1. Classification (GTDB taxonomy): domain Bacteria; phylum Pseudomonadota; class Gammaproteobacteria; order Burkholderiales; family Burkholderiaceae; genus Polynucleobacter. The sequence goes on along the minus strand of CANFME010000005.1, from coordinate 23,898 downwards.
AAAAACAAACAATTCCAAATATTTATGATCCTTATCAATTAGGCTTCTCACCCGACAATAAATGGTTTGTCGTCGCTGGTAATCGACTGGATCGTATAGATATTTATCCCGTAGTCAATGGTGAAATTCAACAGCCCCCTAAAATCTTAAAAACACCGAAGACGCCAAGTCATATTAACTTTACACGTGACAGTAAAATTGCTTTTGTGACTCTGCAAGACTCTAATGAAATTGTGGCGATTCAACTTGAACAGCAAAAGATTTTGTGGAAGATGCAGGTTGGCAAATTACCAGCAGGAGTCTGGTTGACCCCGGAAGATAAGTATTTACTGATTGGGCTTACCGGTGAAGATAAGGTTCAGGTAGTTGATTGGCGTGAACAAAAAATTGTGAAGTCAATTAAGACTGGCAAAGGGGCGCATAACTTTAGACCCCTTGGAGATGGTCGTCACCTATTTGTATCGAATCGCATTGATTCAACAATTAGCAAGCTAGATATGCTGACACTAGAAAAAGTAGCAGATATTAAAGGTCTGCCTGCTGGTCCAGATTGCATGGACATTACGCCTGATCAAAAAGAATTATGGGTTAGTTTTCGTTTTTCTAAAAAAGTTGGTGTGATCAATTTAACGACGAATCAATTAGAAAAAACTATTAAAGTAGGCAAAAGTCCTCATGGTATTTTCTTTACCCCGAACGCAAGTTGGAATTAACGGTGTATAAGAGGGGTCCTATCAAGGTTTGGCTAAAGTGGTTGGTAAGATCATTGCTCAGTTCTTGCTTGATAATTTCATCCCTATCATCACAAACTTTTGCCGCAAATGGATGTAATAAGAGTATTTATTTCACCTTTGATACAGGGAATATGTCTGTGGCACAACAAGTTGCAGATATTTTGCGCAAACAACAAGTGAAAGCCACTTTTTTCTTAGCAAATGAGAAAACTTTTCGAAATGATTACGCATTAGATGATTCATGGAAGGCATTTTGGAATACATTGGTCGAAGATGGTCATGCCTTTGGGAGCCATACCTTGAACCATACCTATTGGCAAAAAGATCATGGCTCAGACAGTGTTGTAGTAAAGCCCCAATTCGGTCCTGATGCTGGCCGTAACATTGCTATGAAAAATTCGCAGTTTTGTCAACAAATCAAAGATGTAGACCAACGATTTCGCGTATTAACCGGTCAGCCAGTCAGTAAAATTTGGCGTGCTCCAGGTGGTAAGGTATCTCCTCGTCTAGTGCATTTTGGTGATGTTTGTGGTTTTGAGCATATTGGCTGGTCAAAAGCTGGTTTTTTAGGGGACGAGCTTTCTTCCAAAGATTTTCCGAACTCTTTTTTACTGAATCGTGCCCTTAAGACTTTAGAGAACGATAATATAACGATGGCGCATTTAGGTATTTGGTCGCGCCAAGATCCATGGGCTACTGCAGTCTTAGAACCCCTGATAATTGGTTTAAAAAATAAGGGTTTTTGTTTTAAAAAAATTGGTGAGGCCTCATTTTGAATCTTTATGATGATTTACATGAATGGTTAATGCAACAGCTCATCCTGCCAGTTTTTTTTCAATTTGATTGGATGAGTTATATAGAAGACAGTAGTCTTGCACTGGACTGGTTCCTGCTCGGCATTATCCAAATTGTTATTATTGCCCTCATTATTAGGCCACTAGAGGCCAAGGAAGAACATCATTCTGATGCCATTTCTTCGGTTAAATCAGCAATAAGCTCAGATATTTTTTATTGTTTCTTCCATCGATTGGGATTGTTTCAAGTATTTTTCTTTTTTACGCTGAATCCACTGTTTTTAAAAATTGGCTCCTCACTACATGATGTTCGCTTTGAACGGCTGAACTTAGAAAATATTCTGCCTAATATCAACTCAAGACCACTACTGAGTTTTATCGTTTATTTAATTATTCTTGATTTTGTGGATTACTTGTACCATCGTGTGTCACATCGTTTCAGTTGGTGGTGGCAGTTACATGCCTTACATCACAGTCAGCGGTACATGACTGCATGGACTGATAATCGTAATCATATGATTGATGATGTGTTAAAGGGTATAGTATTTTCTACCGTTGCCCTGATAATTGGTATAGAACCAGGGCAATTTATCCTACTTGTGGCCAGTAGTCACTTAATCCAAAGTTGGCAACATGGTTATTATCGATACCAATTTCAGTTCTTGAAATACATTATTGTTACCCCTAGTTTTCACCGTTACCATCATGCTATGCGCTTGGGTTACGAGTTGCCCGGTAAACCTGGTGTGCTGGGAGGTTGTAACTTTGGGGTACTGTTTCCCTGGTGGGATCTGTTGTTTCAGACCGCTATTTTTGATACTTCATATCATCCGACGGGGGTGGATTCAATTGTTCCGTCCAATAACCCATTCATCCAACAGATCCAATTTCTCAAAAATAGCATTAATGTGTTGAAAAGGCCTGTTTCAAGTCAGGGCGACATATGAATGACATCCTTCGTGCGTTCTTATTTGCTTGCCGTGACATATTAAAACCTAGGGTATTGTGGTTATCTTTTCGCCCCTTTTTGTTCACTGCTATCCTTTGGTCAATTATTCTATGGTTAACCTGGAACCCATTGTTGGACTGGACTAAGTTAATTATTACGCAATCTTGGTTATCCGATTGGATTACCAAAATCTTGTCTAATGTAGGTTGGGAAGGGGTAAGGGCGATTATTAGCCCCTATTTGACGGCAATTATTTTGATGCCATTTATTATCATTACTTTAATCGTCATCATTTCCTACACTTCAATGACTGCAGTGGTTACCCTTTTGGAGCAGCAAAAATACTATAGGGGTCTGCGCAGAGCGAAGGGTGGATCATTGCTAGGAAGTCTTTGGAATGCTATTGGTTTAAGCTTTTTAGCCTTATTAATGCTTACTCTTTCTTTTCCTCTATGGTGGGTTCCACCTTTGTTTTCAATCATTCCACCCTGTATTTGGGGTTGGTTAACAGCAAGATTAATGAGTTACGACTTATTATCAATTCACGCTGAAAAGTCAGAAAGAATTAAAATTTGTTATGAAAGACGTTATAGCTTATTACTCATTGGAGTGGTATCTAGCTTGCTGGGAGCGGTCCCCACTTTTTTCTGGTTATCTTCTTTATTTGTTTTAATCTTATTCCCATTTGTTTCTTTGTTTATGATGTGGGTGTATTCTTTAATTTTTATATTTGTATCATTGTGGTTTGGTCATTATTTATTGTTCGCTTTAAGAGTTGATCGACAGTTAAGAGGAGAAAGTCTTTGAGTAATGAGTTAAAAAAAATTGGATTAATCGTCGTTGGCGATGAGATCCTGTCAGGTCGTAGAACTGATAAACATTTACCTAAGTTAGTTGAGCATCTATCGGCTAGGGGCTTACAATTATCTTGGGCTGAGTACATTGGGGATGATCCCAAGCGGATTATTGAAACGCTCCAGCGCACTTTTGCTTCCACAGATATTGTCTTTAGTACCGGTGGAATTGGGGCGACCCCAGATGATCATACAAGAGCCTGCGTGGCCAAAGCTTTGGATTTAGAGCTTGCTTTACATCCCGAAGCTAAGGATTTAATAGGACAAAGAATTGTTGATATGGCTGAGGGAGACCCAGTAAAAGCTGATTTATCCTCACCGGGTAACCAACATCGTTTTAAAATGGGTGAGTTCCCTGTCGGCAGTAATATTATCCCTAATGTTTATAATAAGATTCCGGGGTTTTATATCCGTGAACATTACTTTATGCCCGGCTTTCCAGTCATGGCAGACCCCATGATGACTTGGGTTTTAGACACCTTTTATAGCAATTTATTTCACCAAAATGACTATGTTGAAAAGAGTTTTATCGTCCAAGGTGCGATTGAAGCCACTATTACTCCAGTTATGGAGCAAATAGAGGCTGCTTATCCGGGTATTAAAGTATTTAGTTTGCCATCATTAGGCGATGCTTCACGAGGTGGTATTTATGCTTCTCGCCATATCGAATTAGGAGTTAAAGGTAGTAGTGATGCAGTTGAAAAAGCTTTAATTGAAATGCGCAAGGGAGTTGAGGCACTAAATTCGATTACGCATGATATTGAGTAGTAAGGCAGGTGCGATTTTGGTGCATATTTTTAAATATGCACGATAATAGTGCTTGAGAAGTTAAGAGCGAAACCTTAATTTGTTTTAATAGATTAAGAATTATTTAACCTAGTTGTAATGTTTTAGGAGAATTAAATGAGTAAAGCAGTAGCAGATGTTTTAAAGCTAGTTAAAGACAAAGAGATCACATTTGTGGATTTTCGTTTTACCGATACCAAAGGTAAAGAGCAGCACGTATCTGTGCCGGTTTCTGTATTTGATGAAGATAAATTTGAGAGCGGTCATGCTTTTGATGGTTCATCAATCGCAGGTTGGAAAGGTATTGAAGCATCTGATATGTTGTTGATGCCAGATCCAAGTACTGCTTACATCGATCCATTCTATGAAGAGCCTACTCTTGTTTTAACATGTGATGTAGTAGAGCCTTCTGACGGTAAAGGTTACGATCGTGACCCACGCTCAATCGCAAAACGTTGCGAAGCATACTTAAAAAGTACTGGTTTAGGTGATACCGCTTACTTTGGCCCAGAGCCTGAGTTCTTTATTTTTGATGGCGTTCAGTGGAATACTGATATGCAAGGATCTTTTGTAAAGATTCATTCTGAAGAAGCTCAGTGGTCTTCAGGTGCTGAAATTGAAGGTGGTAATACTGGTCATCGCCCAGGTAAAAAAGGTGGTTACTTCCCAGTTGCTCCAGTCGATACTTTCCAAGATATGCGTTCTGAAATGTGTTTGATTTTAGAATCAGTTGGCATTCCAGTTGAAGTTCATCACCATGAAGTTGCTGGTCAAGGTCAAAATGAATTAGGAACTAAATTCAGTACTTTAGTACAACGTGCTGACTGGACAATTCTCCAAAAATATATTGTTCATAACGTTGCTCATCAGTACGGTAAAACCGCTACATTCATGCCAAAACCCGTAGTTGGTGATAATGGTTCAGGTATGCACGTTCACCAGTCAGTATGGAAAGATGGCATTAATCTTTTTGCTGGCAATGGTTACGCTGGCTTGTCTGAGTTTGCTTTGTATTACATTGGCGGCATCATCAAACATGCTCGCGCATTGAACGCAATCACTAACCCAGGTACAAACTCTTATAAGCGTTTAGTGCCAGGTTTCGAAGCTCCAGTTAAACTTGCTTACTCTGCTCGTAATCGTTCAGCTTCAATTCGTATCCCTTATGTTGCAAATCCTAAGGGCCGTCGTATTGAAACACGTTTCCCAGATCCACTTGCAAACCCATACTTGGCTTTCTCAGCATTATTAATGGCTGGTCTTGATGGTGTTCAAAACAAGATTCATCCAGGCGAAGCTGCTGATAAAAACTTGTATGACTTGCCACCAGAAGAAGATGCATTAATCCCAACGGTTTGTAGCAGTCTAGATCAAGCTTTAGAGCATCTTGACAAGGATCGTGAGTTCTTAACTCGTGGTGGTGTGTTTACAGACTCAATGATTGATGCTTACATTGCTCTCAAAATGGAAGAAGTCACACGTTTCCGTATGACAACTCATCCAGTTGAGTTTGAAATGTACTATTCACTCTAATTAAAGAAAAAAGCGCCCATGCGCATGATACCGACTAGGGCAGCTTCGGCTGCCCTTTTTAATCCTCAAGAGGCACTTGATCAGATGCCAAACTCGGTTCTTATCGTTGATAAGAGTACCTTGGAAGTGCTTTATGCGAATACGGCAGCTGAAGTCTTTTTCAAATTATCGAGAAAGTCATTTGTTGGATATGAATTGAAAGATTTGTTTGGCGATGAGGGCGCATTTTATCAATCGCTCGAGTTGTTTCAGAGAACGGGTATTACGCAACGCGTTGATATTTTATTAGATATTGGTTCTCTTCGTTTAGACCAAAAGGAATGTTTAGCTTATCTTATCCTTTCTAATTTAGAGGGGGCTGATTTGTTTTTAATGGAATGGTTCGAAATTGATCAACGCAACAAAAGTGCTCGGGAAGAGCGTTTAATGATGCAAGCAAGAGCGAACAAAGATCTAATGAGGAATCTGGCTCACGAAATTAAAAATCCACTAGGTGGGATCAAGGGTGCTGCCCAGTTGCTAGATTATGAATTACCAGATCCTTCTTTAAAAGAATATACCAAGGTCATGATTAAAGAGGTTGACCGCTTACAACTCTTAGTTGAACGGCTGTTAGCACCTCAAAAAAAACAAAAACAAGTTAGCGAAGTCAATATTCATGAGGTGTTAGAACGAGTTCGAAGTATTGTGCTTGCAGAGTTTCCTAAAGGCTTACAAATTACGCGTTTCTATGATGTTAGTATGCCGGACTTCATTGGCGATAAAGAATTATTGATTCAAGCAGTTCTGAATATTGTTCATAATGCTGCTCAAATACTTGAAGATCGAATAAGAAATGGGGATGCATTGATTGAGCTTCAATCTAGTATTTCCAGAAATATTACGATTGCAAAAAAACGTTTTAAGCTTGCACTAAATATCCTCATTATCGATAACGGTCCTGGTATAGCGCCAGAAATTATTGATCATGTTTTTCTACCTTTAGTATCCGGTAGAGCCTCTGGAAGCGGTTTAGGTCTCACTCTTGCCCAATCATTTGTCCAGATGCATGGAGGGTTTATTAGCGTTCAAAGTGTTCCAGGTAGGACCGAATTTCATATACAAATTCCGTATACCTCTGCAGATTTTATAACAAGTATTGATTCAAGGAGTTCACAATGAGAGCCGTCTGGATTGTAGATGATGATCAATCTATCCGTTGGGTTTTAGAAAAGGCTTTAGCCAGAGAAGGAATTCCCTTCAAAAGTTTTTCTAACCCAGATGATGTTCTAGATCTACTAGAAAAAGAAAAGCCCCAGGTAATCATTTCAGATATTCGTATGCCTAAGGGCAGCGGTATTACTTTGCTACAACAGATAAAACAGGACTTTCCTAAGATCCCCGTTATTATTATGACGGCCTTCTCGGATATGGAGTCAGCTGTTTCTGCATTTCAAGGTGGTGCATTTGAATATATTACTAAGCCCTTTGATATTGGCGATGTGATTGCGATCATTACCCGAGCAGTAAATGAAAGTATTAGTTTAGAAGTAGTGAAAACGCAATTTGCTCCAAATATGGTGGCGAGTGGCTCAATGCCACCCGAACTGATTGGACAAGCACCTTCGATGCAAGAGATTTTCAGAGCAGTTGGTAGACTAGCTCAGTCGAATGCCAGTATTTTGATCACTGGTGAATCTGGGACTGGTAAAGAGTTAGTTGCGAGAGCATTACATCGTCACGGTGATCGTTCTTCAGCGCCATTTATTGAATTTAATTTAGCTAAAATTTCGAAAGATTTAATTGAAGCTGAATTATTTGGATATGAACGTGGTGCTTTTGCCAATGCTCCAACGATGAAGCGTGGTTGTTTTGAACAAGCAGATGGTGGTACTCTCTTTTTAGATGAAGTAGGGGATTTGCCGCTTGAGTTGCAAGGCACGTTATTAAGACTAATTGAAGATGGCAGATTTTACCGAATTGGTGGTCAGCAAGAATTCAAGTGTAATGTCCGATTTATTGCCTCTAGTTTTAAAAATTTAGAGGCCTTAGTTGCCAGTGGTCAGTTTAGGGAGGACTTGTTTCATCGTCTAAACGTAATCCGCCTTCGTTTGCCAGCTTTACGCGATCGAAAAGAAGATATTCCAATTTTGACGCAACATTTCTTAATGATGAGTGCTAGAGAATTAAACGTTAAACCGAAGATTTTAAATCCTCTAACCTTAGATATTCTTTCTATGATGCAACTTCCTGGAAACGTTCGAGAGCTTCAAAATATTTGTCATCGTTTAACGGTGATGGTTTCTGCTCAAGAAATTATGCCGAAAGACTTGCCCAAGGATTTTCATCAATTTAGCTCGCCACCTACCATTGTAAATGCCCCAGAGTATGTCAATCCTGAAAAAAATATCTCTGTAGCGCCTACGCCTTTGCCTGCCATTAATCAGAATAGCTCCTCTTGGGAAAGTGGCTTAAAGTTAATTGCAAAAAAAATGTTAGAGGCAAATAACGAAGGTGTTTATCAGGAGTTGTTGAATAAATTCGAAAAATCCTTGATTGAAACTGCTCTTGAAGTTACGCGAGGTAGAAAAGTGGAAGCAGCAGAACGTTTAGGAATTGGTCGCAATACCATTACTCGAAAGGTTCAAGAGTTAAATATTGATTAGAGTTGATATTTTTGACCTAAAATACAACCGCTCTTATAAGTGGATTAGTATAGCTTAGTAGATTACCAAAAAATTACCGCCTCTTGTGCGGTAATTTTTAATTGAATGTATCCTAGTCAGACTACTTATTAATCGTAATAATCACTGGAGCGTGATCGGATGGCTGTTCCCACGTTCTAGGCGTCTTATCAATAGTGCACAATGCAGCCTTCTCTTTTAATGCTGGGCTGATGAGAATGTGGTCAATTCGCATTCCTGCATTACGACGAAACCCCATCATTCGATAGTCCCACCAACTGAAAGATTTCGGGGCTTGCTCAAATAGCCGGTAACTATCGATTAGCCCCATCGCTTCCATATTAAAAAAATATTTTCGCTCTTCATCAGAAACTAAGTTTTGACCAACCCATGCTGCTGGATCGTGGACATCTTGATCTTTCGGAGCGATGTTGTAGTCACCAACTAATAATAGTCTGTCGTAAGCTTTTAATTGACTCTGTAAATAATTCTCTAGTGCTTCTAGCCAACTTAATTTATAACTAAATTTCTCTGATCCAACAGCTTCTCCATTTGGGAAGTAACCGCAGATAAATCGCAATGGCTGGGTATTTTTTAAATGAATAGTTGTAGCAATTAACCTTTGTTGTTCATCAACAAATCCAGGGATGTTTTTTTGAAAATCTAAGAACGCAGTCTCAGGATCTTGAGTGACAAGAGATAGTGCTTCTTTACGAACGAGAACAGCAACTCCATTATAGGTTTTTTGACCTGCTACAAGACTGTAATAACCGGCTTTCTCTAACTCACCAAATGGAAACTTATCCTCGGTCAACTTCAGTTCTTGCAGCCCAATAATATCAATGGGTTCATTTTTTGCCGCTTGTTGGGAAAGCCAATTTAAAAGATGAGGTAGTCTCACCTTGATTGAATTCACATTCCAAGTGGCGATTCGATATTGATTCAACGTGGTAATCCCTCATTTAAAGAAATTAAGCCACCATGGCGTAAAAGGGCATCTATCGAGGGTTCTCTTCCACGGAAAGCCGCAAAGGACTCAGTAGCGGAACGACTCCCGCCAACTTCTAAAATTTCATGGCGGTAACGAATACCAACTTCAGAATTCAACACAGAGCCAAAAGTTGATTCTTGTTCTTCAAACGCTGCAAATGCGTCAGCGGATAAAACCTCCGCCCATTTGTAACTATAATAGCCTGCTGCATATCCGCCAGAAAAAATATGGCTAAAAGTATTAGGCCATCTTGATAAATCTGATTGGGGTATGACATGTATTCGAGAATTGATGTCTTTTGACAAGGCTAAGATATCAGATGCATTTTGCTGACTTGGGTCAAAGGTTGCGTGCAACTCCCAGTCAAATAATGCGAACACCATTTGTCTGAGTGTAAATAAACCATTCTGAAAGTTTTTTGCGGAGTACATTTTCGCAAATAAGTCTTTAGGTAATTTTTCACCTGTTTGCACATGCTTGGAAAGTTTAGAGATAACCTCATAATCCCAACAAAAATTTTCCATGAACTGGCTAGGTAACTCAACAGCATCCCATTCGACGCCGTTAATACCTGAAACACCCAACGTATCAACTTGTGTCAGCATATGATGAAGTCCATGGCCGAATTCATGGAACAGAGTAATGACATCATCATGAGATATTGTTGCTGGTTTAATTTCACCATCTGCCGATTTTAAAGGTGCTGGAAAATTACAGACTAAGTAGGCAATCGGGGTTTGAATTGCGCCATTAGCCATCAGTTTGCGACCTCTAGCATCATCCATCCATGCACCGCCACGCTTACCCGTTCTGGCGTAAGCGTCTAAGTAAAAGTAGGCAACAATTTCCCCTTGCTCATTCCGAACTTGAAAGGATTTAACATCTTCATGCCATTTCGGTAACTCGAAAGGTTCTATCCTAATTTGTAAAACAGTTTCGATCACGTTAAAAAGTCCAGTTAGAACTTGATCAATTGGGAAGTATTGTTTCACTTCATTTTCAGAGAATAAATACTTTTCTTCTTTTAAGGCCTCTGAAACAAAGGTAATATCCCAAGGCTCTAAGGTCTCTATATTTAATTTTGATTTAGCAAACTCTGACAATTCTTCGAGGTCCGAAAGTGCTTTAGGATGGGCTCGTGTGGCAAATTCATTGAGGAACTTTCTGACCTGCTCAACATCTTGAGCCATTTTAGGAACCAAGCTCAATGCAGCGTAGTTCGGGTAGCCAAGAAGTTTTGCTTCTTCTTGACGTAAGCTCAATATTTTCAACATTAATTGAGTGTTATCCCATTCGGCCTTACCTTGGCCATACTTAGCACCTAACTCCGAAGCTCTTGTCACAAAGGCTTGATAAAGTGTTTGACGAAGAGGGCGGTATTTAGCGAGCTGTTGTACTGGAAAATATGAGGGAAATTTAAGGCTAAAAGCCCACCCCTCTAATCCTTTCTCAGTGGCAAGTTCTTTAGCGGCAGCTAATATATCCTCAGGTAAACCTGAAAGCTCATCTTTGTTGTTGACTAAATGAATAAATTGATCGGTTGCATCTAAGACATGGTCTGAAAAATCCTTACAAGCATTCGCTTGATCTTCTGAGTTTTTTGCAAATAAAGGTTTTAAATCATCCGGTAATTCTGCACCGCCTAACTGGAAATCTCGGATCGTATTATTAACACTTTTTTGTTGCGCCTTACTGAGTGTCTGCCATTCAGAGGAGAGTTTGAGGGTTTTAACTTTTTCGAAAATATTTAAATTTTGCGAGAAGTAACTACTAAATGCAGTTACCTCTGGAATCATTGTTGCGTGAGCAGATCGTAGTTCTGGGGAGTCAATGACGCTGGTTAAATGATTTACAACACCCCATGCTCTCCCGAGAGATTCGTTGACTTCTTCCAAAGGTTCGATTAAATTTGCCCAACTGGGAGTGCCTTGAAGATTTTCTACATCCTTTAAAACATCGTAGGCCTTAGTCAGTAACGCATTAATCGCAGGCTGAATATGCTCAGGTAGGATTTGATTATAGGCAGGTACATCCCGCCCCATTGATAGTAACGGGTTTTGCATAGGGATTATTTCTTTTGGTGGAAATGTTGAGCGGCTTCGAGTGTATTTTGTAAAAGCATAGTAATGGTCATTGGGCCAACTCCACCTGGGACAGGGGAGATCCAGTTAGCTACATATTTCACTTCATCATAATCTACGTCGCCACACAGCTTACCATCCGGCAGGCGATTGATGCCAACATCAATGACGACTGCTCCAGGCTTTACCATTTGTGCATGAATCATTTTTGGTTTGCCGGTAGCAACTACTAGAATATCTGCTTCTCTAGTGTGAGCGGATAAATCTTTTGTTTTGCTATTACAGATGGTTACTGTGGCACCTGCTTGAAGAAGAAGCATTGCCATTGGTTTACCTACGATATTAGATGCACCAACAATAACTGCTCTTGCCCCGCGAATAGGATATCCAATACTTTCCAACATTTTCATACAACCGTATGGTGTACATGGAATAAATAATGGTTTTCCGGTCATTAAAGCCCCAGCATTGGCCACATGAAAACCATCTACATCTTTTTCCGGATCAATCGATTCTAGAACTGCGTGAGAATCAATCTGAGAGGGGAGTGGTAACTGCACAAGAATGCCATGAATTGATGGATTTTCGTTGAGTCCGTGAATCACAGTAAGCAATTCTTCTTGGCTAGCATTTTCACCTAGGGAAATTAACTCAGAGTGAATATTGGCATCATGACATGCCTTAATTTTATTTCTAACGTAAATTTGACTAGCAGGATTTGTTCCCACAAGTACTACCGCTAATCCGGGTTTAGTTCCTTTAGCAGATAAGATTGCTGAGTTTGTAGCAATTTGGGTTCGAAGTTGTTTTGATAAGGCAGTTCCATCTAAAATTTTTGCAGGCATACTTTAACTATTTTTAGGTTTTCTCAGATAGGGCTAATCGAAGTAAGTCAGCGACAGTATTTACATTTAATTTTTCCATGATATTGGCTCGATGTGCCTCAACTGTTTTGATGGAAATGGTCAAGTCATCCGCAATTTGCTTATTTAATCTACCCGCCACGATTCTTTCTAATACTTGTCTTTCTCGACTAGTGAGTTTACTCAATAAATTTTGATTATTCTTTTGTAAATTTGCATTTTTATAAGATAACCGAGCTTGAACTAACATTTTTTCGACTAAAGTATGCAACTCGTTCTCATTGAATGGTTTTTCAATGAAGTCAATCGCACCTTTTTTCATTGTCGAAACTGCCATTGTCACATCCCCATGACCAGTAATGAAGGCGATCGGCATCGGAATGGATTCAGCCAATAAATGTTCTTGTAATTCGAGACCAGACATTCCAGGCATTCTGACATCAAGGATTGCACAGGATGTGACTTCTCTATCATTGCCAATCACGGTTTGTAAAAAACGTTCGGCACTACCAAAGCATTTAACAAAATAACCATTGCTTTCGAGCAACCAGCTAAGGGAATCACGAACAGCTTCATCATCATCTACAACATAAATGATTTCACGAGATTTTTCAATTGTTGGCATATTTATAGGGATATAAAGTAAATTTATCCTTAGTTTAAAACGATTTTCAAAATTGGGTAGAAAAATAACCATCCAAGTGATTGACATGACATAAATTTGCCATAGTTATAACTTATGTGCTTAATTGTCAGCGCCTATTGGGAGCAGTACAACAAAAGTACAGCCTTTCTCATTTGGTAAAAACGTTTCAGTGTTTATTTCCTCAATTGCTTTGTCAGAATTATTCACCACATATAGACGCCCCTGATGAGACTCTATAACTGATCGACAAATGTTTAAGCCCATCCCCATCCCTTCTGCCTTTGTACTGTAAAACGGTTCAAAAATTTGGGGAATTGAGGCTGGCTTAATCCCTAGACCACTATCGATAATTCTAATTCGTAACATTTCAGTGCCTGATGTTTCATCTAAATCAACAATTAAATGCATTGGGATCACAAGTGATCTCAGGTGGAGTGGAGTTGAACTTCGCATGGAGTCAATTCCATTCTTCAGCAAATTAACGATGACTTGTTCTATTAAGACTGGGTCAAGATAACAGTCCGGTAGATTGCTGGGTACGAGTGACCTAATTTCTAAGCTGTATCTTTTTGCATCAATTTCGGCAAGTTCGACTGATTGTTGAATGATATCCTCAATCCGACAAATAATCCTTTGCGGGGCACTTCTTTTTACGAAGTTCCTAATTCGTTGAATAATTGTTCCAGCACGAAGTGCTTGGGCCGAAGCTTTTTCAAGGGCTGGTAATATTTCAGATTGAAAGACTGGGTCCGAATAATTTTTTACTCTAGTAATGACACCCATGCAGTAATTATTAATGGCGGCAAGTGGTTGATTTAATTCATGGGCAATTGACGAGGCCATTTCTCCCATGGTTGTTAAACGACTCGAAAATTGCAGTTTTTCCTCTTGATTTCTTAAGTTCTCATCGGCTAGTTTTCTTGATGTGATATCTGTTGTGATCAAAAGCTGAGCTAATCCACCATCTGTCCATGGGATATATCTTCGGCGTACTTCATACCAGTTTTCATTAGGCTTTGGTAATTGAACCTCTTCTGAGTCACTAGCGATCGGCAAAAGCATAGCAGATGGCAATCCCGCGTAGTCATCAACACTATCATCTTTTGTTAATTCTTCAGAAACAAATCCTGATTTATTACCAATCAATTGTAGGTGTGCTACAGAAGAATTTCCAAACATTTCACGATATAAACCATTCGTGAATAGTAATTCTCCGTTTTTAGGGTTGATAACTGAGATCGCTGCATCAAGCCCTTCTAGAACTGTTATAAAACGCTGCTGAGAAATTGCCAACTCTTCACGAATTCTTTGAGGCTCAGAAATATCAATTAATGAATTAATCCATCCAGTTTGTCGGTTTCTTGCATCAATCATTGGAGATACAAAGTTTCTTACCGAGATTTTTTTACCCAATTTGGTCGTAATCGTTGCCTCTATACCGACGATTGAGCCGGTTTTATTTTTAAAGGCATTATCAAGTTTGAGCATATTATTGGTCACTTCCTCTTCACTTGACCAAAATGGAAAGGGCGGGTACTTACCTGATAATTCATCCGCAGTCCATCCGACCATTTTGCAAAAGGCAGGGTTGACGTAATTAATTTTTCCATCCATGTCATGCACTCGTAATCCTACTGGATTCGATTCTTCAATTGCCCGCCGAAAATTTGTTTCTTGAATGAGGTTCTTTTGAATATCTTGACGAGATTTCATTTGCCGCCATATTGACCAAAAACTCCAAATAACATAAGCACTTAAACCAATCACAAGCCAATACAGCATTTGATAATTGATATTACTTGGAGATGGGTAACTTTCGGCCTGCAGAGAAAGATTCTCGGGAAACTTGGTTAAGCGGATCTGGTGAGTTGCGTGTACCTTGTTAAGATTTTTCTCTGATAGGCTATAAATAGACCGCCCATTTTCATTAATGATAGAAAAGCGATGTCGACTCAAAATATCTTTTGGAATGATTTTTGACAACAATGCGGGCATCGAATATAGGACTGCGATGTGGTGGTTTGTCGAGCTAAAAACCGTAGCGGGTTGCACGTACCAAAATACCAAAGAACGGTTACGATTAATTGATTGATTGGTGCCTATAGGCTCTAAATTAAACAAATGTCCATATTGCCCATTACCTGATTTTAATGCGTCTTGAAGTGTCTCTTGATAATTTCTTTGAATACTGTCTTTGAGTTCCGGAACATTGGTCCAATCATCTGCACCATTAATAGGATATCTTAGGGTGCTAATAGTATCAGTAGAGATGGCCCTAATTTGTAAAATCTCATTATGTCGAGATAATAAATCTCCGGTCCGTTGGTAAAACTCAATAGTAGAGTTAGAGATATTTTCTGTGAATACTTTACTGAGGATTAAAAACTCTTCTTCATTTTCATCAAAGTTCACTAGGATTCTTTGCTCTGAATAATCAATATCCCGAAATAATGTAATTTCTGCTTGTTTGGTTTCTTGATTATTGAGGGTCCACAAAATAGTGAACATAGCAACCATGAAAAGCATGCTTGCAATAATGGGAGTGTAAAGATAATCTACCGACTGATTCGAGAAAATTTGCGTCGAGTCCCGTCGCTTGAGCCACGATTTGAATCGCAGTATTTTTTTCTTTTTAAATATCATGATTGATATTTTGCTTCATTAGTGATTTCCGTAATAGTTTTTTCTGATAAATTGTTAGATAAGCTTGATTTTTCATAATGTAAAATATTAATTCAGAATATGAAAAAGTGCTTGTAATTTTTTATATCAAATCTTAGACTTAACAATAACTTAATATGGAGAAAAAAATGGCAACTGTTCCAGTGCAGATAAGTGTAAATAATAATCAATCGGTTGACATTGATCCATTAGAAACAAAAGAGTGGTTAGAGGCTCTGCAAGGCGTTATTCAGGCAGTAGGTACTGATAGAGCTGCTTATCTGATTGACCAACAAATTTCCTATGCTAGGACCAACGGCGTAGATCAGCCTTTTCACGCTGAAACTCCCTATATCAATACGATTCCTGTAGTGAGACAGGCTCGGATTCCGGGCGATCAAGAAGTTGAACATACAATTCGTTCCTATACACGTTGGAACGCGATGGCTATGGTATTACGTGCAAATAAGTCCACAAACGTTGGCGGACACATTTCTTCATTTCAGTCTGCAGCCACTCTTTATGATGTGGGTTACAACCATTTTTGGCATGCACCATCAGAGGAGCACGGTGGTGATTTGATCTTTGTCCAAGGTCACTCTGCGCCTGGGGTCTATGCCAGAGCATTTATGTTGGGACGTTTAACAGAAGAACAACTCGATAATTTTCGACAGGAAGTTGGCGGTAAGGGTATTTCTAGTTATCCACACCCTTGGTTAATGCCAGATTTTTGGCAGTTCCCAACTGTTTCAATGGGACTAGGTCCTATTATGGCGATTTATCAAGCTAGGTTTATGAAGTATATGGATGATCGCGGACTCGCTAAAACTAGTGGTCGTAAAGTTTGGGCTTTTTTAGGTGATGGTGAAACAGATGAACCTGAATCATTAGGCGCGATTGGAATGGCTGGACGTGAACACTTAGATAACTTGATTTTTGTAATTAACTGTAATTTACAAAGACTTGATGGTCCTGTGCGTGGTAACAGTAGCATTATTCAGGAATTAGAGAGAGAGTTTAGAGGATCAGGCTGGAACGTCATCAAAGTAATTTGGGGTACTCATTGGGATGCACTCTTTGCCAGAGATAAAAAAGGCATCTTAATGAAAAGGCTGGGTGAAATTGTTGATGGCGAGTATCAAACACTTAAATCCAAAGATGGAGCCTATGTTAGGGCTAAAGTATTCAATACCCCAGAGCTCGCTGAGTTAGTAGCCGATTGGTCAGATGAAGATATCTGGAACTTAAACCGCGGTGGACATGATCCACACAAGGTCTATGCAGCTTTTCACTCTGCAGCAAATCACCAAGGTCAACCTACTTTAATTTTAGCTAAGACGATTAAAGGTTACGGTATGGGTAGCTCCGGTGAGGCGATGAACATCGCTCATCAACAGAAAAAAATGGGTATGGATGATGTGAAAGCTTTCCGTGATCGTTTCAAGTTACCGGTCAAGGATGAGGACTTAGAAAACGTCCCTTATCTTAAATTTGCTGAGGGTAGTCCTGAGTTAGAGTACATGCGTTCGCGTCGAATGGAGTTGGGTGGATATTTACCTCAACGTCGTTCAAAGGCTGCTGCCATGAATGTGCCTAAATTAGAAACCTTCTCGGCACTTTGTGAAGCAACTGTAGAAGGGCGCGAGATTTCTACTACGATGGCTTTTGTTCGTATGCTCAATATGATTATCAAAGATAAAGAGATTGGCCAGCGGGTAGTTCCAATTGTTCCTGATGAATCAAGAACATTTGGTATGGAAGGGATGTTCCGTCAATTAGGTATTTGGAGTCATATTGGACAGTTATATGAGCCTCAAGACCGTGATCAATTAATGTTTTATAAAGAAGATAAAACGGGTCAAATTTTGCAAGAGGGTATTAATGAAGCAGGCGCTATGTGTGATTGGATTGCTGCCGCAACGTCTTACTCTACCCACGGCGTCCCAATGTTGCCTTTTTATATTTTCTACTCAATGTTTGGGTTTCAGAGAATTGGTGATTTAGCTTGGGCTGCTGCAGATATGCGCTCTCGTGGATTCTTACTGGGTGCTACTGCCGGTAGAACTACTCTCAATGGTGAAGGTTTGCAACATGAGGATGGTCATAGTCATTTATGGAGTGCAACAATTCCTAACTGTGTAAGTTATGACCCAAGCTTTAGCTTTGAACTCGCTGTTGTCATTCAAGAGGGTATGCGCAGAATGTTAACGGAACAAGAGGATGTTTACTATTACATTACTCTGATGAATGAGAATTACGCTCATCCTGCAATGCCTAAAGGTGCTGAAAAAGATATTCTGAAAGGGATGTATTACTTATCCAGTACTGGTACTCCAAAGGCAAAATTAAAAGTTCAATTATTAGGAAGTGGTACGATTTTTAGAGAGGTAATATTTGCCTCGGAGATGCTTCTCGAAGAATGGGGAGTTGCTGCTGATATTTGGGGATGTCCTAGCTTTACAGAGTTAGGCAGAGATATTCAGAGAGTTGCTAGAACGAATTTATTAAACCCAACGCAGCCAAGTGTCTTATCTCATGTTGAATCATGCTTAAAGGATCATGCCGGCCCGGTCATTGCCGCGACTGACTATATTCGTGCATTTGCAGAGCAAATCCGACCAGCGATTCAGCAAGCTGGCAAACGATATACAGTGCTGGGTACTGATGGGTTTGGTAGGTCAGATACCCGTGAGAACTTGAGACATTTCTTTGAAGTAGATCGTCGTTGGATTACAGTTGCTGCCTTAAAGGCCTTAGTTGATGAGGGCAAATTAGAAGCTAAAGTCGTTGCACAAGCAATTGCTAAATATGAGTTAGATCCTAGTAAACCAAATCCAATGTCCGTTTAAGGAGTGAAAGTCATGACGAATTTAATAGAAATTAAAGTACCTGACATTGGCGACTACAAAGAGATTCCTGTAATCGAAATTCATGTCAAGGTGGGTGATACCGTCAAGGCAGAGCAATCTATTGTCACTTTGGAGTCAGATAAAGCAACGATGGATGTACCTAGTTCAGGAGCTGGAGTTGTTAAAGAACTTCGTGTCAAACTAGGTGATAATGTTTCTGAAGGGTCTGTTGTATTAGTGTTGGCAGAGGTCGACAATTCTACTGGAGTTGAATCTACTCCCAAGGCTAGTAATCAAATCTCAGCACCAGTAGCTCCAGTCCCTGAAGTTGCTACTGCCTCGCAAATCATTGAAGTTTCGGTGCCCGATATTGGTGACTATAAAGAAATACCAGTGATTGAGATTCATGTCCAGGTTGGTGATCTTGTTAAAGCTGAGCAATCTTTGATTACATTGGAATCTGATAAAGCAACGATGGATGTACCAAGCTCTGCCTCTGGTATTGTGAAAGAAGTGAGGGTGAATTTAGGTGATTTAGTATCTCAAGGGAGTATGGTTGTTCTTTTAGAAGTTGCCAGTTCATCTAATGCTAATGTTGCTAAGACCAATTCGCCAGCTCAAAATACAGTTGTGCCCTCACCACAAGTCGCAATACCGACTCCGGTTCCACAAGTTGCAGTAAGTAGTTTGGTGCAATCGAATACAACGGCCGTTACATCAATGCCTGAGGTAAGTTCGGCAGTTAGTCATGCAAGTCCCACAGTACGAAAGTATGCAAGGGAGTTGGGTGCTGATATTCGACAAATTAACGGCACGGGACCAAAAGGAAGAATTACCCAAGATGACGTGAGAAATTTCATTAAACAAGCTTTGACTGCACCAAAAACCACATCATCTGCTGCGGCGGTAAATAGTGGTGGCGGCCTAAATTTATTACCATGGCCAAAGGTAGACTTTAAGAAGTTTGGTGAAATTGAGACTAAACCCCTATCTCGCATCCAAAAAATTTCTGCGGCAAATCTTTCCAGAAATTGGGCAATGATCCCTGCGGTAACCTATCATGAAGATGCTGATATTACTCTTTTGGAAAGCTTCCGTGTAGAGACTAATAAGCTCAATGAAAAATCTGGATTGAAAGTAACACTTTTGGCATTTTTAATGAAAGCTTGCGTTCAGGCGCTCAAAAAGTATCCGGAGTTTAATAGTTCACTGGATGGTGAGGAGTTGATCCTTAAGAAATATTTTCATTTAGGTTTTGCAGCAGACACACCAAATGGATTAGTTGTGCCGGTGATTAAAGATGTTGATAAAAAAGGTGTCATGCAAATTGCTCAGGAAACAAGTGAGCTCGCTAAATTAGCAAGAGATGGTAAGTTAAAGCCAGATCAAATGCAGGGTGCTTGTTTTACTATTTCTTCTGTTGGTGGCATCGGTGGAACTTATTTTGCACCTATTATTAATGCTCCAGAGGTTGCAATTTTAGGTGTTAGTAAGGCTGCAATGAAACCGATTTGGGACGGTAAACAATTTAATCCGAAGTTAATTTGCCCTCTGTCATTGACGGCGGATCATCGGGTCATAGATGGAGCTCTCGCGACACGCTTTAACGTTTATATCGCTGAGCTGTTAAGTGACTTCCGTCGTGTTACCTTATAAGGAGTGTTGATGGAATCTTTAGCCATTAAAGTACCTGATATCGGAGATTTCTCTGAAATACCCGTGATTGAAATATTAGTAAAAGTTGGGGATGTGATTAAAAAAGAACAGCCTTTAATTGTTCTTGAATCGGATAAAGCCACAATGGAAGTTCCGAGTGATGTGGATGGAACCGTTTTATCTATCGAAGTGAAGATGGGAGATTTAATTAGTATGGGCTCGATTGTTGCCCATGTTGAACCATTGCTAACCACCAGTTCAGCAACTGCTAGCGCTTCGGTAACTCCTAAGCAAGCAGAACCTACTAAACCGATTACTTTAACTCCTCAAGCTGGAGCTTACCAAGGTAGTGTCCAACATGAATGTCAGTTATTAGTCTTGGGTTCAGGTCCTGGTGGTTATAGTGCTGCTTTCAGAGGTGCTGACCTTGGAATGAAAACGATCATGGTAGAGCGTTATGCAACTTTGGGAGGTGTTTGTTTAAATGTCGGTTGCATACCTTCTAAAGCGCTTTTACACACAGCAGCTGTCATGGAGGAAGTAAAGTCCATGGCCAAGCACGGTATCAGTTACGGTCAACCTCAAGTTGATTTAGACGCATTGAGGACGCATAAAGATGGTGTGATTGGTCAGTTAACGACTGGACTTGCAGGAATGGCTAAGGCTCGTAAAGTTCAAATAATCCGCGGCGTTGGTGTTTTCTTAGATGCTCATCATTTAGAAGTCACTCACACAGAAGGAACTGGCTGGGATATGACCGCTAAGAAAGAGGTCATTAAGTTTGAAAAAGCGATTATTGCCGCGGGTAGCCAGTCCGTGGTACTACCATTCTTACCAGTTGATCCCCGCATTGTAGACAGTACCGGTGCACTAAAACTAGCAACTATTCCCAAACGCATGCTAGTTATTGGTGGAGGAATTATTGGTTTAGAAATGGCCACCGTCTATAGTTCTTTAGGCTCACAAATTGATATTGTGGAGCTATCAAATACCCTGATGGCTGGTGCAGACAGAGATTTAGTAAAAGTTTGGGAAAAAATGAACTTGCCACGTTTTAACAAGGTCATGTTAAAAACGAGCGCTGCATCTGCCACAGCTAAAGAAGATGGTATCTGGGTAGAGTTTAAAGGGGATAAGGCGCCAACAGATGCACAATGTTATGACTTAGTATTAGTTGCTGTTGGCAGAACTCCAAATGGTAAGAAAGTTGCAGCAAATCAAGCTGGGGTGATGGTGGATGAGCGTGGCTTTATTCCAGTAGATCAGCAAATGAGAACCAATGTTCAACATATTTTTGCGATTGGTGATCTTGTTGGTCAGCCGATGTTGGCCCATAAAGCAGTGCATGAGGGACATGTTGCTGCAGAAGTGGCGAATGGAGAAAAGTCTTACTTTGATGTAAAACAAATCCCATCGGTCGCTTATACCGATCCTGAAGTTGCTTGGGCTGGACTTACTGAAGAGCAATGTAAAGAAAAAGGCATTGCTTATACTAAGGGTCTATTTCCTTGGGCTGCAAGTGGTCGTGCAATTGCTAATGGCCGAAGTGAAGGATTCACTAAACTTCTATTTGATGAGACGACTCACCGTATTATTGGTGGTGGCATCGTCGGTACCAATGCGGGTGATTTAATTGGTGAAATCTGTTTGGCGATTGAAATGGGTGCAGATGCTGTAGATATTGGTAAAACAATACATCCTCATCCTACTTTAGGTGAATCGGTTGGATTAGCTGCTGAAGTCGCCCATGGTTCATGCACAGACTTACCACCGGTAAGAAAAAAATAAGATATGTTATGTGATTAAATAACGCAATTTTTTTGAAATTTGTAGGTAGCAATCAAAGACATGGGAAAATAGACCATGTCTTTTTTTTTGAGAAACATTATGTCTACATTTTCCTACCCACGTTTTCCAATCATTGGAACCCCTTTAACTGAAAATGCCATCAGAGTCATGATGTTAGGTTGCGGTGAACTAGGTAAAGAAGTGATTATTGAGTTGCAACGACTTGGTATAGAGGTGATCGCAGTGGATCGTTATCCAAATGCGCCAGGCCATCAAGTAGCGCATCGCTCACATGTAATAGACATGACAGATGGCAATGCGATAAGAGCCTTGGTCTTAAAAGAGAAGCCACATTTAATAGTGCCTGAAATTGAGGCAATTGCTACTCAAACCCTCATGGAGTTAGAAGCTGAGGGTATCGTCGAAGTGATACCAAAAGCACGCGCAACTTTTTTAACGATGAATCGAGAAGGTATTCGAAGACTTGCGGCGGAAGAATTGGGGTTGCCGACCTCACCATTTAAATTTGCTTCCAGTCTAGAAGAGTTGCAACAAGCCATTGATCAAGGTATTGGTTACCCATGTTTTGTCAAACCAGTTATGTCTTCATCTGGTAAGGGGCAATCTAAGCTCGACGGCCCACAAGATGTTTCAAAGGCGTGGGAATATGCCGCCTCTGGTGGGCGAGTTGATGCGGGTAAAGTCATTGTTGAGGGTTTAATTGATTTTGATTATGAGATTACGCAACTGACTGTGAGAACCCTTGATGCCGAGGGTGAGCCTATTACCGCTTTTTGTGAACCGATTGGTCATGTCCAAAAAAATGGTGATTATGTTGAAAGTTGGCAGCCGATGCAGATGACTGAGTTGGCTAGAAAAAAATCACAAGAAATTGCAAAAAAAGTAACAGACAATCTCGGTGGAAGAGGGATTTTTGGCGTTGAGTTATTTGTTAAAGGGGATGAAGTTTGGTTCTCTGAGGTGAGTCCTAGGCCTCATGACACTGGACTTGTAACATTAGCAAGTCAAACTCAGAGTGAGTTTGAACTGCATGCTAAGGCTATATTGGGTCTGCCAGTGGATGTTTCTTTAAAAACCCCTGCCGCTAGTTCTGTTATTTATGGTGGTATGGATGTTAAAGGAATTGGTTTTACTGGGCTAGAAAAAGCTTTAGCATTGCCGGGCGTAGCTGTTCGATTATTTGGTAAGCCTGAAGCATTTCTTAAGCGTCGTATGGGTGTGACATTAGCGAGTGCGAATGATACTGACCGTGCAAGAGAGATCGCCAAATTAGCGAGTACAGCAATTAAAACAGTCAGCCCTTGAAGTTTAAAAAATGAGTATCGGCTTATCCAAATCAACCTTTGCGATTGTTTTGATTCTGTTTTTCCTCATGTTAGGAGTGATTGTGAACTTTATTAATCCACAAATTTTTTCAGGGAAATCCCTTTCAGTTTATTCTGGGATAGTTGAAAACTTTCAGCAAACCATTGAGATTCGTAAAGATGGTGATCCTCATCAACAGTTGATAAAAGAGAATACAAGGACTACTTATGTTGCTCAATTTCGACTGGGAGAAAAACAAATCAACGCGGAATTTCCGAAATCAGTGATGATCAATAACGGTGATCAGATTTCGGTTTGCGGCGAAGAAAAAAATGGTCAGTTAAATGTTGTAAGTTTTAAAAACTACAGTCAAAATCTATCTCAAAACAGTTCTGTTTGGTGGGCTAATATCCTGGCTGGGATCGTATTTTTTATTCTTAGTATTTATGTTTATTTTTATGTGATGAAATCGCCGATGCTCATTGAACAGGTCGTTGTCACCGCTTTTACAATCGTTAGTTTTTATTTGATTTATCGTGGTTTAGTGGTTAAACAAGCGATAGAGATGCTTGAGCAATCTTCATGAGAAAACGAGTTTATCCAATCGTGCGGAAAACCTCGCCGTTCAGGGCGAGGATGAATAGCACGGACAGCCTGTCTGTCCTTGACGTTTCTATCTTGTTAAAATAATAAATACTGTATATAATTACAGTATGCAACGACT